>JBBRDM010000186.1:0-10671 GCA_038203935.1 Chthonomonadales bacterium | reverse complement strand
ATGCTTATGCTGCACTCTGCTGGCAAAACGTTGATAACGGCAACCCACGACCTCAGTATTGTTCCAGAAATAAGCGATAGGGTGTTCGTCTTTGGAGAGGATCATACGATTGCGGCTCAGGGCGAAAGCCGTGCAATACTTGCGGATCTGGATATGCTGCTCAAAGTTAATCTCATCCACGCACACACACATCGCCATGGAAGCTTAGTACACTCCCATCCCCACTTTCACGATAGCGAACACAGTCACAATCATGGCTGATAAGTCATTTTAATATCCCCGGCATCAATAAACGGATGATTATAATCCAGATCGAATCCCCCAGGAATGTGCTCTATATGGAGGCGGGGTTCGACTGGCACGGCCAGATGAGTGCCGATTGGAAGCGTATACAGAAGTATGTACTGTCCCTGCGTGAGGCTGTTCAGTTCGAACTTGCCATTGCTGTCGGTGGTGCAGCCAGCTGTAACCCAACGAAACGCAAACGGCCTAGGATTGTAAGGCAGGAAGAAAGGTTCAAATGGGTATCTCGGTACCAGCTCCTCAAAAGAGTGCAGGAGAACCGGTTCCAGATCAACAGGCAGACCGTTCATTCGAATTGGTACCACTCCAACCTGAACACCAGAAAGCGGCTGCCCGTTCCATATCAGCTTGCCTATGACCGTTCCTTTATTAAACATCGATTTTTCATTTCGAATACGTGCCATGAAGCTTTTAGGCATGTCTGCCTGCCGATACCATTTTATTGCCTTCTCCACCGCTCCGAATCGAACGTAGAGGTCCCCGAGCATCTTGGCGCTTTCTCGATCAAGAATGGCAAAATTCTTTGAAGATGCATACTCGTCAAGCAGTGCAAGGTTTTTCGGGGAAGCAGAACAGGTAAAGAACATAGATCTGGCGGTATTCGAGCACTGTGCAGCGTGCGGACAGTGTTCCAGGTCAAGCAGCAGCGCTTCCAAAGAAGTCGTATTATCGAATTGAACTGTTCCCAGATTGTAGAGATGCTTTATTGCGGACCACGAGAGAGCAGTTTCATATTTTCTATTTTCAAGAAACGCTTTCACCTTACTTCCAGTGGAAGGATCGGTGGTCAGGCCATCTTCCGTAATTGCAGGCTGCCTTACTGTAACCGCCGTGTTCTGAAGAAAGAGAACGATACTTCTGCTTTTCGCGGGATCGAGTGTCCCCAGGGGAATTCCGGCCTTCACTGCAAGGTCTGCTCCCGCCTGGGGACCGTCGGGCACTCCGCTTCCCGGCCGCTTTTGTGTGTAAGGCGCACGAACCGATTTCAATACGTTGGGTGTCATGTCGTGCTGCAAAGCAAGCTGATCCGCCGTAAAGGGAATCTGTTGTCGGCTGCTGATAATCGTCGTAATTATGGCTAGAAGAGCGAGACAGCTTCGAGTCACGGAGCCTATAGCCACTTTTCCTAATAGATAGTAAAGCACGCCTGATCCGAATGCTATCAGCGCAATGCTGCTGAGAAAATACCGGGATATGCTGCTGCTATAGCCACGGTGAAATGTTCCCATTGTCTGATAGAGAGTGAGAAGATAGTCCAATGGTTCCGGAAAAGCAATTCGCAGGATACCGAACATTCCAATTCCAAAAATAGCGCCTAATATTAGTGTTCTGTTGACATGGTGTCCCGGGAAGTTAATAGAAGGCTGGTTAAAATTTCCGCACAAACCAGATGGATGAAATGCCCAGAAGTTCGCAATTCCAATAGCGAGCAGACGTAAAGCCCATATCACAGAATTAACGGGATCGCCAAAATCAGAAAGAGATTCCGAATGCAGTCCGAGAAATCCTGTAGCTTTCCATAGCAGGCTTAGAGGAATGCCCACAATAAACACTGCGATCAACATTTTGCGAAAATGCGCGCTATTGAAGGTCAGTGTGCCGCCCTCTTTATGGTTAATTTCAAAGAGCTTGAAGCTTGGATTGACCGTATAGACGCAGCCTAGAATAACCAGTCCAAGAAGTACTGCTCCTGCGATTACTGAAGTAACGATACTCATGTCACTGATCGAGAGCATGAGCTGAATCTGAAACAGATTCCAGTTTAGAAGCTGCGGAACGGGGATATGATCGCGAAGCTCTTGAAAATCTATATAGTCACCCAGCGTAAGAATATGGGGAAGTAGAGAACCCGAGTGCGCTTTCAGTGAGCATAGGACTCCTGCGACTGCGAAAGCGATACCGAGCCCGACCGCCCCTTGAAATGCTGCCATTGCCGACAGCGGTGTATAGGTGATAGCAATAGATGCGGGTAGTGGATCCTGTTCGGTTGAATCGGGCCACATTGCGTCAGCCGCAAGCGAGCTATTGACAGAAGTAGGTGCCGATGCCGGATCTGTAACGGAGTCGAGGGGAACAGGGTTACTTTCAAATTCTGAGTCAGGATCGGGCATTGAAGCTCCTGTATAGCTGTAGGTTTATAATAGACCGTGTTCTTCTGCCCAGCGATGTTCCAGGGCTTCTAAAAAATCTATATACTGGCTGGTGGATCGAATGGGTATAGAAAGTTCAAGTTTCTGCATTAAATTTCCCCCCAGTCGTTCGGATAGGACCTGAAGGGAATAAGGGTTCAGCATCGATCGCCGTGCTGTCAGCCTTCGCACGACCCTATACTCTTTCAATGTCACTCGATCCAAATTTTTTAAATAGGGAAGAAAAGAGGAGGCGATTGATGACAGAGAAGGGGCATTCTCAACCTGAATCGGAGAGTATCCGGTGTCTACGATTACCGAAGTTCCAGCAGCATAGTCCCCTATGCGACGATATGCGGGGCTAAAAAAAATACATAACAGCCCCGGCAGTCCGCAGAGTATGACAAAGGTGCCAGCGAACTGGAATATCCCGATATCGATAAATCGAAGAATATTACGCAAAGCGCTCGCCATCAAATTGATGGGATATCCGCCATCGCGAATTACACGCAGATGAAAAAGCCTCTTACCGGGAGTACGGCCCCCCCATAGCATTTCAAAAAATATTGCATAGGCAAAAATAATGAGATAAACGAGCAGCATACCTGCAGCGGAAAGCAGGCTGGCGATACTGACTCCCGCATGACCAGTCGTGCCGGCAACCAATCGCAAAATACCCTGAATAAAAATTATTAATATGAACTGAATCAGCAGATCGACCAGGAAGGCCATTGTGCGTGATGCAACTCCCGCCAGACGATATGTAATTTTAATATTCTCTGGTGTCACCACGGCGATGGTGCGGCTCATGGGCAGCCTTCCATTTAGAGATCTGTGAAGTGAGAGAGTAAGACACCCACTTTGCAGATCTCGAACGTTTAATCAGAACGCCATCTAAATTAACGAACAAAGTATTCGTCGCTAAGCCAATGATCGTCCGTGAGAAGGAGTGGATGTGCCAGTCGTACTGACTGCATCGTTCTGGCTTCTGCGCGATCCCATTGGCTCGCCGGATCCGTCGACCGAAATGCTGGTTTGCGCGGTTGCTTTTGGGACGGTGTGCAGATTATGCCACGATCTTCCATCTTTAGCCAGCATATGGTCTGCTGCGGCGGGGCCCCAGGTACCGGCTGCATAGTTTGGAAAGGGCTGGAACGGTTTGGTAGCTTTCCAGATATCGAGCAATGGCTCGATAACCTGCCAGGCCGTTTCGACCGCGTCTGCGCGGTTAAAGAGTGTTGGATCACCTTCCATCGCATCGAGCAGGAGTGTTTCATAAGCGGTTGATGGCTGTGCTTTGAACGCGTCGGAATAGCTGAAGTTCATCTGCACCTGCTGAATATGCATTTCCGGCCCGGGCACTTTAGCGCCGAAACGAAGCGATATTCCTTCATCCGGCTGAATTCTTATCACAAGCAGATTTGGTTCAATCTGATCTTCAGGAGACATCTGAAAGAAAAGGTGCGGCACTCTTTTGAACTGTATCACTATTTCAGATACTTTATTCGGCAGCCGCTTTCCAGACCGCAAATAGAAAGGCACATCCGCCCAGCGCCAGTTATCGACATAAAGCTTCAGGGCAGCGAAAGTTTCTGTCTTAGATTCGGGATTCACGCCCATCTCCTGCCGGTAACCCGGCACGTGATGATCTTCAATTTGGCCTGGCCCGTACTGGCCGCGCACAGCAATGTCTGAAAGCGACTCTGGATTTATCGGGACGATAGCATTCATAACATCCGCTTTTCTGTCACGAACACTCGTACCGCCGTACCGCACAGGAGGGTCCATTGCAACTATGGAGAGCAGCTGCAGGAGGTGGTTCTGGAACATATCGCGTAGAACGCCTGCATTTTCATAGTATCCGCCACGATGCTCCACGCCCAGAGTCTCCGCTGCAGTAATCTGAATATGATCAACGTAACGCCGATTCCAAATGGGCTCAATGATCGAGTTCGCAAAGCGAAACGCCATCAGATTTTGAACAGTCTCTTTGCCGAGATAGTGATCGATGCGGTAGATCTGCTCTTCTTTGAAAACTTTATGTATGGAGGTATTCAAGGCGATAGCGGAGTCCAGATCGTTTCCGAAAGGCTTTTCGATAATGATACGCGTCCAGCCGGATTGAGATGTTCCCTGCTTTGTCACCAGGCCGCTTGAACCCAGCCGGGCCACGATATCAGCATAAAATCCAGGAGGCGTCGCCAGGTAGAAAAGTCGGTTCTCGCCGGCTGTCGAACCCTCTTCTGCCTTTTCAAGCATCTCTTTGAGCTGTTTATAGCCTTCTGGGGATTGGAAATCAGCAGTTAGATAGTGAAGATTTTTAGCGAATTCATCCCATATCCGTACATCGAACGGATTGGCTTCATTGCTTGTGCGCACTCCTTCTCGCATCGATTCGCGAAAAGAATCGTCGTTCATGGGAGTTACTGCAAAACCAAAAACTTTAAATCCTCTGGGAAGCAGATCCGTACAGGCGAGGTTGTAAAGCGCTGGAATCAACTTCCTTTTGGTGAGGTCTCCAGAAGCGCCGAAGATGACGAATGAACTCGTTTCTCCCGGCCGCTGAAGTTGATTTACGCTCAGAAGTTCCTGTTTGACTGCCTCGACTGACGATGACGTAGTGGTCATAAAATCTTACTCCTCCGTGATCCTGATTACCGAACCCTTGTAACTATTCGACGCCTTGCCGTTAATTCCTGTGTAGATTGCCAGGCTGCCGCCATGAGATTATCGGCAGAAATGTCTCTTCGGTATAAGCTGACTTTTCAGTATATGCTGTGCGGCAGAGGTTCTCCCCGAAGACCAGCGATTAAGTTACGTGCTGCAATAACTGCCATGCGGGTGCGTGTCGCAATGGAAGCCGATCCAATATGCGGCAGCAGAACTACATTCTTCAATGTCAGCAATGGGTCCGAAAGCGGCAGAGGCTCTGTCTCGAAAACGTCCAGTCCGGCTCCTGCAATGACTCCATTTTTCAAGGCTTCTGCCAATGCCCTCTGATCGACAACCGGGCCGCGTGAGGTGTTTACCAGGATGGCGGTCGGCTTCATCTGCCTAAGTTCCCTGGTACTGATAAGATGCCGGGTCGATTCATTAAGTGGAGTGTGTATAGAGACGAAATCACTTTTTGCCAGCACCTCTTCCATCGGGACATATCTTGCCTGGAACGCAGAATCTGCTTCCGGATTGCTGTGATTCCCAGCATAGAGGATGGTCATCGCAAAGCCATGTGCCCGCCTAGCCATCTCATACCCAATCCGCCCCATTCCTATAATTCCCAGTGTGGCGTGGTGAACATCCGGCCCGGTAAGAAGCATCGGCGACCAGGTTTGCCATTCACCGCTGCGTGTGAATCTCTCCGCTTCCGCTATTCTTCTGGCGGCTGCCATCAGAAGGGCAAAAGCGAGATCAGCAGTAGTCTCCGTCAGCACACCGGGAGTATTCCCTAAAGCTAATCCGCGCGCTTTACACGCTGGAACATCGATATTATCGTAGCCGACTGCCATCTGGCTGATGACCTTCAGACGCGGGGCATAGGAGATGAGTTCCGAATCTATCTTATCAGTTAGTAGGCAGAGTAGTCCGTCCGCATCAGCGACGCGAGCGAGCAGTTCCTGGCGGGCTGGCGGGACATCGCCCGGCCATACCTCCACGGACTCTATACTCTCTCTGATTAACTGCATCGCCTCTTCAGGGAGCGTCCTGGTGATGAATGCCTTCAAAATCTTCTCCCAGTATCAAATACATCTTACAATTTCTGCAATAGGAATAGTATCAGCCTGACCAACAATTTGGTAAACAGCTTGGTATCGCGTCAATATCGTGCCCGTCCGACTTCACCTGTCTGTTCGCCTATGGCTGATTTTACTGCGTCTGAAGAGGCTTGAAGCATAAATCCAAGTTCGCTGCTGATGGCAATAAACTGCCATCCTTCTTCTTTTCTGCGATTGGCAGCTTCTGCATCTGCGACGTGGATACCTGGCGCGACGCCATGTTTCACAGCGGTTTCCCGCACACGTTTTAGTGCGGAGACGAACTGTGGGTCGTCCGTCTCCATAACGGGGGTTTTGTGCATCGAACTCAGAAGATCGTTCGGTCCGATGAATACGGCATCGATTCCTGGTACGCTCAAAATTTCTTCACAATTCTCCACTGCCAAAACATGCTCCGCCTGCACCACCACAAGAATTTCGTCATTTGCTTTGCGGTAGTATTCCGCGCTGGAGGTGCCGAAGTTGAGCATGTGCATTCCCCCGCCTACGCTCCGCTGGCCTGTGGGGGGATATTTGCAGATCGATACTGCGAATTCGGCCTCTTCCCGGGTGTTGATCATCGGGAATACTAACCCATAGGCTCCGGCATCCAAGGCGCGCTTGGCATTTTCGAGGCTATGGAATGGCACTCTCGCTAGCGGAATTGATCCGGCATCGGCGACTGCAGCAAATATTGCTGATGCGGTTTCCCAGCTTGCAGGGCTGTGTTCCATATCCAGCGTGAGCCATTTGAATCCGGAATGCGCCATAAATCTAGCGGCAGTAACGCTCGCAAGTGACAGCCAGGTGCCAACCTGAGGCGCCCCATTTTTTAGTTCTGCCCGAACGGTATTGGTTCTCATTAAATGTCCTCAACACGCAGATAATTGACGCTATTGTACCCTACCGTTTCGATAGGAAGAGATTATTTTCTCCGTTCCGCTGCACTTAAAGCCACAGGTAAGGCTCGCGGCAGCAAAGTATAAAAATTACGGCAGGAAATCAAAGTATAAAACATGTATTTCTCGTTATTATGATTTATTACATAGAACCTGATCGGCGGACTTTGCACGGGCATTTTTCCCGAGATTTGCCAGCGGTGCTAACGATTGATTCGGGGGATACAGTAGTCTTTCGAACGCTGGACGCCAGGTGGAGTATTGCACCCCGAACCTCTCCTGTTTTAAGTGATACACCACCAGAATTTTCACCCCGTGACCCCCTGATGGATGGAGGCCATGCGCTTTGCGGGCCAGTTCATATCCATGGGGCTGCTCCTGGCATGACTCTCGAAGTGCAGATAGTGGATATTCTGCCCGCCGCCTGGGGGTGGACAACCGCAGGGGGAAGGCTTCATCCGGTGAATGAACGGTTCAGCCTGGTCGACACGGAGGTGATGCATCTTTGGACACTGGATAACCGCAGTCAGACCGCTGTGAATCAGCATGGGCATAAAGTCCGCCTCCGCCCATTCATGGGCGTGATGGGTATGCCGGCCGATGCACCAGGGATTCTTTCCACCGCGCCTCCGAGAGCTACTGGCGGCAATTTAGACTGTAAGGAACTGATTTCAGGATCTCGTCTTTTTCTGCCGATTGCTGTGCCGGGCGGCCTATTTTCTACGGGGGCCGGGCATGCAGCGCAGGGGGATGGGGAAGTCAGTATCACCGCCATTGAATGCCCTATGGAGAGAGCAGAACTGAAATTTATACTGCACGATGACATGCATCTAACAGGCCCGCGCGCTGAAACTGACAGCAGCTGGATAACATTCGGAATTCATGAGGACATACAGGAAGCGATGTATATGGCACTCAACGATATGATTAAACTTATCCAGGATAAATACGAAATTGGTCTGGCAGATGCAATGGCATTGGCAAGCGTTACTGTAGATTTGCGCATCACTCAGATTGTAAATGGTGTGCGTGGAGTGCATGCGGTGCTCGCAAAAGAGGCTATTCTGCAGCAATGAAATTCCCAGGTTATACTGCACGAGACAAGCGGCAAACGTTTGTACATTCCTAAAGTCTGGGAGTAACCGCTAATGCATTCACCAACCCAACACTCAGTTATTTAGCGCCAAATAATCTCCTGGCATAATTTGGCAAACCTCGTTTCATGAATCCTCTTTATCGCGAAGAATCTGATACGGCAGGATCGCGTTCACCGCATTGAGAAACTCATCTTGCGGCGAAAGTGGCTTCGGCGCTGGTTTGGGTTTAGGCGGAGGCTTTGGTGGCGGAGGTGGAGGTTTGACCGACTCCTGGAGCGTCTCCCATAATACGGGATCTATGCGGCTTTCCAGGCTGGTGGAATATCGATGCGAATTTGATCCGGTTTTCTTTGTTCCTGCCGCCGCGAATCGTGCCTTATTCATTTTCTTCAGATCGAGAAGATCCGCTTCGAGAACTTTTCGATGCGTGATTCGCCAGGTTTTCCAGTCGTTCCAGGCAAATCCCGGCGAGTGCAGATCAGCCAGGGGCGCATAAAAAAGGCCCCAGCTGTAGATCACGTAGGTGTTTTCGACGCCAAAAGCGCTGCCGATCCACTCGCTCGATTCAGCGCTTCCCCGCACGGTACTGCATGGATAAACGGCCGCGTAATCGCCGATTTTCCCGATATACAGCACGGGCCTTCGCCCCTTGCCGCTGAAATGAGAGCCAATATTACTTCGTGCGGTATCACACCAGTAGAGCCAGCCGATCTGCGGCGTCTGATATTCCGTCTGCTGGGGCATAGTTCGTTTCCTCTTGGATTTAGTCTATGCCGGTATCCGTGCCATAATCTCCAAATAGCGACTGCAGCCTTTCGGAGACATGCTGTTCTGTAAAAAAGTAAGATAGTTCAAATGCAAGTGTCCAAAGAAGAATAACTGCTTCTTCAGTGGGGCGTTCCAGCACACGCGCGAAAAAATCTTTTAGTATCTCTTCATAAGAGATTTTTGGTTCATTCAGAGTGATGCGGCCACGCATCGAATCGTTGAAAGATACATCCTGATATTTATCCAAAAATTCCCGAACATTTGCAGGAGTCGCTTTTTCTAGATTGTGGCCGAATTCCAGCTGGACAGAATCACGAAATTTTTCCAGCTTGGTTCGGCCGCTGCCAAAATCATCCTGCTTACTCATGATGCCTCCGCTCTTACCAAATCTTCTTGTGTGGAATTCCCCATTGCTCCTGTTTTTTCCTTCTCTATATGACGACCGAGTGAACCGCTGGGTTTTGAAATATTTTATGAAAATTCTCTCTTAACCCACTGATAATCGGCTGGATAAAGGTACACTCCACGATACATCCTGCAATCTGAGTTTCTATCTGAAGCCAAAAGATCAGGAATGGACTGCTTTGATCTGAAAAAAGTTCGAAAAAAATTAACTATTATGTTGACAAATGAACTCAGATGAAGTACACTATCGAGGTTTGCGCTGGGAGAAATCGGCGCGGCAGGATCCCAACAAGAACACGAACTAGGAGGCGGCCCCTACAGGTAGTTGACTTTCCACCAGGTGTTGCTCTGAGTATCATTGAACTTAACGTTCCTTTCCTGCCATGCCCTTGCGTCGAATGAGGGGCATTTTTGTTGTCTCTGCCTTCCGGCAAACATTTAAAATCTATTTGATTATACTAAGATTTTTTTGAAGGGGATTGGCTAAAGCATGCCCACAATCAATCAGTTGGTTCGAAAAGGCCGGAAACGTCTGATAAAGAAGACCAAGGCTCCGGCGCTAGCGGGTAACCCGCAGCTGCGAGGTGTCTGCCTGATCGTGAAGACACAGACCCCCAAAAAGCCGAACTCGGCGCTGCGCAAAATTGCTCGTGTTCGACTGACCAACAAGATGGAAGTTACCGCATATATTCCTGGAATCGGGCATAATTTGCAGGAGCACTCTGTAGTTATGATCCGAGGCGGAAGAGTGAAGGATCTGCCTGGCGTCCGTTACCACATAGTTCGTGGTACTCTGGATACAGCAGGAACCCGCGACCGTAAATCCAGCCGTTCCAAATACGGAACCAAGAAACCGAAGTAGAAGGAGCCAAGAATGCCAAGAAAAGGCCCAATTCGGCCGCGCCCAATCACTCCAGATCCTGTCTACGGCAGCATTCTGGCGCAGCGCTTTATAAACCGTATGATGGTTGACGGTAAGAAAAGTGTTTCCGAGCGAATTTTTTATATCGCAATGGAGCAGCTGGAAAGCCGTTCAAAACGGCCGGCGCTCGAAGTATTCGAGCAGGCTGTTCGCAATGTGATGCCGGTAATCGAAGTCCGTCCTCGCCGAGTTGGCGGTTCCACCTATCAGGTGCCCGTCGAAGTAAGGCCAGATCGCAAGGTTGCCCTCGCATTACGATGGATGGTAGTGAACGCACGCAAACGTTCCGGCAGGACTATGGCTGAAAAGCTGACTGGCGAGCTGCTCGACGCATCCAATAACACAGGTACTTCCGTCAAAAAGAAGGAAGATATCCACCGTATGGCTGACGCAAAC
>JBBRDM010000185.1:0-10728 GCA_038203935.1 Chthonomonadales bacterium | reverse complement strand
TCTTCTGTATCACAACAATGTGTTTGACTGGCGGAATCGCCACCATCTCATCCATCATCTTCTTGCGGTCGGCAGGCTTCATCGCTAACATCATCTTTTTCATCTGAGGCTTCTGCATCTCCATCTGTTTTTGTCCGGGCACGACATGATGGACATCATGCCCATCATGTCGTCCATCTCTACCTCCGCACACACTCTCGGTTAGAGAGGATCAAGCCAGCGCACTCTCACGATTTCAAACGTACAAGCGCACGATCGATTCGATCTCGCGCCTCCTGAGCGATAGGCTGCAGCGCTTCATTACCGGTCATAGGAACCATGAAGAGCGGGTCCTGTGCGCTTACCTCCACATGATCGCCGCGCTGCGCCACCAGCACATTGCACGGCAGGAACAGTCCGATATTGGGTTCTGCGGTGATAGCGCGGGAAGCCAGGGTCGGGTTACACATACCGAGAATGAGATAGGGATCCATCTGGAACCCTATCTTCTCCTGCAGGGTATGCTGCACGTTCATCTCGGTGAGAACGCCGAAGCCCTCTTCCTTGAACGCGGTTTTGATGCGTACAATCGCCTCATCAAACGAGGTGCCGAGGGTGAGAGAGAGCCCGTAGGCCGGTGTCGCGTTGGTGTCCATATTGTTTTCCTCCTCAAAAAGTGTTGGCAAGCTGAACCACACTGCAAAGAGATTGGGTAAATACCCGGTCGAAGCGGAATCGGCAGACAAGGATTGGGAAGCAACGTTTGCAATGATACATCCCAACCGAAACTCTCCCCCCCGCCTCGCGAGGAGACCAGAGAAGCCTCCTGTCGGCCGCCCTTAGTATTACGGCACGTCATGCTGCCCGTGCATCGCTTCTATTCACTGCTTCACCAGTTCATCCACAGTCTTCGCGTGCGCTTTGATCAGCTTCACAACATAAGGAGCGGTCGAGGTTTCCACCACCTGAACTCCATTGGGTGTCATGGTGAGGTCGGACTTGATCTTGCTCCTGTTAATTGTCCAGAATGATATTTCGTTAGGTTCTGTAATGTCCAGATTTATCTGTCAAAGTTCTACTGCCACACGATGGAATGACTGCTAATAATCGACGCAGGTTCCTGATTACAAGGGTTGCAAAACGGTTTCGCCTCACCGAATCCCCCCACTTGCCTGAGGCATATCCTGTTTGATAGACAAGCGTGGGAAGAAGGCCGGTGTTACCGCCATATAACGCGCATAGATATCGCCGAACTCTGTTATGGCTTCTTTCTCCTCGCGATGCGCCAGCTTCACGTACATCGTAACCAGGACAGGGAACATCATCAGGGTCGGGATAGTCGGCCATTGCAGTAGAAAACCCAGCATTATCAGTATGAACGCACTGTATTGCGGATGCCGTACTGAAGCATATGGGCCGGTGATAGCGAGTAGATGGCGGCGCTGGGCCTTGTAAAGTACCTCCCACGCTGAGGACAGCCAGATAAAGCCACCGAAGATAAATACGCTGCTCATGATATGGAAGGGGTCGAAGTGCGGATTGCCCTTCTTAGAGGCACATATGGGTGAAGTAACCGCCAGTATGACTCTGTTACGAAGTGCTGCTGCCTTACCCGAAACGACCTCTACGCTCCTGCGCCCCGCTGGAAGCAGTCCTCCCACCTCCGCAGACGAACTCCTCCGCCCTATTGACGAAATATAATCACTTCTTATTCATAAACATATATTAGCTACGGAGATAACTACTCACTTACCCGCAAGCAGACCATAGTAACGTCCCATCCAGTAGGCAAGCAGCCAGTCGGTGCCTTTCTCCTCGCGCCGGCCTTCGTTGCCTATCGTGGCGCGGAAAGGCTGACCGTCCCACATCTGCAGGCCCATCTCGCTGCGCGACAGGATACGCTTCATCAGTCCTTCCTCCCTGCCCGGTGTCCTATCCCATTCGATATCGGCACGCTGACTGTTATCCACCGACCATTCGATCTGGTCCAGGGGCCACTCGCGAAGAGTCTCCACCGCCCGCGCCAGCGGAAACTTCTTGCCAGAGTAGTGCACATAGGGGAAATCGTAGAATGGGATGCCGTCCAGTCCCGCCGTCTCGTGCCACAGATCCATGCTCTTAAGGGACGTCTCTTTCAGCGATGGCAGCACCAGATGTGACAGCAGCGTCGGGTAGACCATCGACAGCAGTTCGTCCTCAATATGCGTCTGCTCCGATGGCGTATCGGCCTTCGTTAGCAGCATGTTCTTATCGTAACCATGCTTCCGTATCAGCATCTCCGCGGCCTCGCGGTAGCGCGCCTTGCCCGTCATGTGGAAGGCCGTGCCCAGGTAAGCCATAATCTCCACACTGTTTCCCGGCTTCTCCTCGCGCCAGTTCGGATCGCCATTCAAACTCTCCGGCGACCAGTTTCCCCACTGCGTCCCCTTCCCATCGATATCCTGCAGCACAAACCCATGATCGATAATCCCGCCCACTATCCTATCCACCTGATCGGCAACCAGTTTCTTCTCATCCGCATCCGCCGCCAGATCGTAGTAGGTCGAGTAGCCGAACATATGACCGTCCACTTCATCTGAACTTGCGTCACGCTTCCATAGCCACTTCCCGTCCGCGCTCGGAATCCATCGCTTCTCGATAGCTTTTGAACGAGGATCAGTCGCTGCCATCTCTGCCAGCTCCTCCGGAGTGAACGACCTATCGACCTCGTGACGCGGAGCCGTCCCAATTGGCAGCACTGACCGCGCAATAAAGTGAGGCGTACCCGTCACCGTCTGCAGCAGCATCAAGGCATGGAATGCTGTTTTGGCATGTTCCCGTGCGACAGGGTCTTTAGTCACCGCATACCGCATCGACTCGCAGGCAAGGAACATGGCAGTGTGCTCCCCATCATTATCATCGTCCTCAATAAAACTCTGAGAGACGTCACCAGGAGTTACCAGCACTGCCGGACCCACCAGCCCTGGCGTCCGGATATGCCTTTTCAACAGCACATCCAGGTAGTAGTCCGACTTCTCCGCCAGCGTCATCTTCTTGCGGCGGATAGCATCCACACCGGCCGCCGTCGCGATCCACGCTGTTCCATCTTTCCCTATTGCAATATCTCGAACTTCATCACTCTGCAGCCATCGCTTGCTGTGACGCATGACCCATTTCATCGTGTTAACCGTATACGGGTCGTCTTCACTCCTCACCACACCGAGTTTAGTCGCCACCCATAAGCGGTTGTTTTCATCATAGTTAAGCGCTCCAGCTAATGCAGACGGCATTTTTCCATAACTAGTTGCTATTGTCTTTTTATCGTAATATATATTTGTCCCCATGGCAGTAGCAGACATGCGTCGTTGCCTGAAGAGATAGAAATCAACTCCACCCGAAGACCCGATGAAGAGATAGCCCTGGGGCATTTGAAATATTGAGTATACATTGCTGCTCAAAATATCTTTCGGCTTTGAGAGTAGGATTGTTGTTGGTGGCGTGGGTAACAGATCCACTTTGTATAGACCACTTGCGGTTGCAATCCATAGCAGTTTATCAGTTGTTGGTTGAATCGCACGGATGTTGGTCTGCCATTTCCCAGGTATCTTATCCCATGAGCCGTTTTTACTGCGCCAGATACCCTTTGGACCCGCCACGTATACAGTCTCACCTTTCCCGTCGTCATATCTCATCCCGCGAATCGCAGCAATTGGCATATCATGAAGTTCAGTGGGAGTGAGCTTATCCTTAACGACCTTATAGAGGCCGTTCCATGCGCCGATCCAGACGATTCCATCCGAATCGCAATAGATCGTATTCGTTCTCCCGATATCAGCGCTTCCTGATGGAGTTGTCCACTTCCCACCTTCCAGAGTGCGAACGCCAGCTTTCGTTGCAGCCCATACTTTGCCTGCCTTATCTATAGTAATGGCTTTTACATCGTTCTCTGCCGGAGTTGAAAGCGGATACCCCTCATGATAGTCCTGATAGAACGGCGTATCTGCTATGGGCTTCACTTCAGAAGCGATTGTACAGACTGCATTCGCAAGAAATAGTTGGCACAGGATGATGGCGATATGGACAGTTTTCAAATCGATTGGCTTCCCTTCAAAATTACTGAACTGAATATCAGTTCGTCAACAGCCTGTCCTCAACCTCCCAATCCTCTTGGAGATTGAATAATCTTCTCGATTGCAGGAGTTTTCCAGCGTATCGACGAACTGTTTTGCGATGAAAACGAGACTATTCCCCATAACTACATATCCGATGCGAAATATTAAAATAGTGGCCCTCATTTCTTGCATCGGCATGCTTTTAACCGCAGGAAATTTGTGCATTGCCGAGGCACAGACATCAAATAAAAAGGCTCCGTCACCTTTCCTGCTTCCACTGACCAATCCCAAAGCAAAGGAACAGAGCTACCTCTCAGCGCTGGAGATATTGGCTAAACGTGAGTTCGAGCGCGAGCATGGGATCAGATTTCCACGGCTCACACGCGGAAATCCAGCACGTAAAGAACTTGCCCTCACCTTTGATGACGGCCCGCATCCGATTTACACACAAAAGCTTTTAGCCATACTCAAGCAGTTTAATATTAAAGCAACATTTTTCGTCGTCGGCATGATGGTAGATAAATATCCAGATCTCGTGCGTCAGGAAGTCTCTGAAGGGCACGAAGTCGCCAATCACACCTATCATCATCTCCGCCTGCCAATGCTGCCAAATGTGAATATTGAAGAAGAACTCACTATGGGCGCCAATGCCATCGATAGAGCGGTTGGAAGTACAACGCGTCTCTTTCGTCCGCCCGGCGGTGAGTACGATAATGACGTGATCGAGGTGACAAAACGCCTCGGATACGTCATGGTTCTCTGGACAGACGATCCAGCCGACTTTGCTGATCCCGGCTCCGCAGTCATCGAACAGCGAACTCTAGAACATATCACCAATGGCGGAATACTCCTCCTGGACGATGGAGTACAGCAGACCCTCGATATTCTGCCTGATTTGCTTACCCGATTAAAGAGGCAGGGCTATAAGTTCGTCACCTGCTCGCAAATGGCATCCGAGCGGGGAATCATCACCACCGGCGGGCCGAGAGTAGATCCGCCCCCTGTAAAGAAACAGCCTTAGTTTTGTAATCCTGTGTGATTTATTGCAGCCCGGATGGATCAATCGTTTGCAAGTTTGTGATTTAAAAGGAACCGTTCATGAAGAATCTTAACAAAAGAGTTTGCATCCATATATGTATTACAGTTCTATTCATAAGCTCGCAGGTATTGGGATTGGTGTCTGCCCACAGTGACACCATCAAGTTCAGCGGGTATGAATGGGAAGTGAAGTCAGGAGAGAAGCTCGGACCAGGCCCTAACTCCTGGAAGCCATCCAATGTATCTGTGGATGATAAGGGTTGTCTTCATCTCAAAATATCGAAAGTGGACGGCGTTTGGTCGTGCGGGGAAGTTGCGATGACGAAGCGGTTAGGATTTGGGACATATCAGTTCCAGATTGCAGGCCGCATAGATCAGTTCGACAAGAACATCGTGCTTGGCATTTTTAATTACCCGACTCCCGATGTTGGTTCTGATGGGATGGACGAGATCGACATCGAGTTCGCGCACTGGGGAATACCGGATGCCCCCATTGGAAACTACACGATTTGGCCTGCTAAAAAAGAGGTCAAGCAAACTTCCCATGTGTTCAAATTCAATCTCAAGGATGAGCTGACCACGCAGCGCTTCATTTGGAAAAGCAAGAGCATTCTCTGTCAGAGTCTTCGCGGGCATCGGGATGATGATAAAGAAGAGTTCGGCAGATGGCTGTTCGAGCCAAAAGAAACGAATGATCGCATTCCGCAGCAGCCTCTTCCAGTATTGCTGAACTTGTGGCTTTTCGAAGGGCATCCACCTTCCGATGGTAAAGAAGTCGAGATTGTGATCAAGAATTTCAAGTTCACGCCAGAGCAGCAGAGCGTTTCAAGGTAAGTATTGCACTTATAATAGATATTCCGACTGAAGGAGATCGTTTTCATGGAATCCAAAAAAACTACTGCATCGTCACCGATGATATTGGGTATCGCGATTTTCTTCACTATGCTGGCGCTTGCCGGATGTAAAAAGAGTGATGACAGCGCTGGTGCACCTGGTGCCTCTTCCGCAGTTGGAGCAGCGGATGCCGGTGCGGCAGATGCAGGCAAGCTGGTATTCACTTCCAACGGCTGCAAAGGGTGCCACTCGATTGGCGGCCAGGGCGGCCAGAAAGCGCCTGACCTTTCCCATACCGGTGCAGAGAGCACACATACTGCAGAATGGTTCGCCAATTTTGTCGGTAATCCGAAGGCATCCAACCCGCAGTCGCGTATGCCAGCGTTCAAAGGCCGCATTTCAGATAAAGATCTTCAAGCGCTCGGAGCATACCTCACGACGCTGAAATAATTACTATTTTTTATCACATCCTGGTTTAGGAAGGAACCTCTTCGGTATCACTAGTAGTTTGTTAGGCAGCGATTTCATTCGACTTCATCCCATGGGATATGGGGCCGTTTGAAATATCCGATGTCGTTTTAACCTGACTATGAATGGCTGTTTAGTTAATCATGGTGAAAATAGAACAGGTTTCCATCTATATCCGCTATAGTGAACTGCAGTAGTCCCCAGGCTTTTCTCTCAAGAGGATCCACTATTTTCGCGCCTGACGATTTCAGTTCCTGATAGATTGCATCGATGTCTTCTGCAAACACCCAGTGAACAGCAGGTTCGAACGGTGTGATCTTCTTCCGAAAGAATATCGTCACGTTACCGCGAGATACTGCCCCAATCTCCTTACCAGGGTAGAGCCATCCGATCTCGAAGCCGAGTGAGTCTCTATAATGCTGCTGCGCACGTTCAACATCGACGACCGGCAGCTCCGGCACTGGCTGACCAATAGCGTTTTTTAACTCTTTAAAGTCCATGAATATACTCCCCTAGGTCTATTTTACTAACTCTATGCTCTTGGGGCGATGAAAAAGTAGACCAGGATATAGTGGCAGGCGCTGCCAGCCAGAACAAAAACATGCCAGAGGTCGTGCGCGCCAAACTTTCCGGGCCACAATCGGGGACGATTTGTTGCATAAAATATCACTCCAATGGAGTAAACCAGTCCCCCGCCGATGAGCCAGGCGAGCCCAGCGAGTGGGAGTATGGAATGCAGCGCAGGCAGCGCAACCAGCGCGAGCCATCCCATCAGGATGTAGAGTACCACTCTTGGCCAGTGCGGCAGATTCTTTATAAAAAGTCCGCAGAGAATTCCTGTTATCGTGAGTACGTACTGAATGGCGAGAATACTCCATCCGAACGAACCTTTCAGCAGCACCAGACATACCGGAGCATAGGTTCCGGCAATAAGGAGATAGATTGCGCTATGATCGAAGCGCTGGAGATGATCCATATGCTTCGGCGAACAGTAGAGGGAATGATAGAGTGCGCTTCCGGTATACAGAATAACGAGACTCAATCCGTAGATTATAAAACTCAGCACATGCATGGGTTTGCCATGCGCCGCGACTAGCAGCGCTATCATACCCATCAGGGATAGTATCGCACCGGCAAGATGTGATATGCCGCTGAACGGTTCACGGACCCAGCCCTTCCTGCTCTGCATGTCCCATCCTCCAGCCACTTCTCTCCAATGTTCTATAAAAGAGATAACTTTGGCAAACTAATATCTGTTTCTATAAAATATTAAAATCATCCAGTTGCTGCGGTGTTCGGCGACGGAAGCCGCAGAGACAGAATGAAACCGATTGCTATGATCACGCTGGTTGTGAGAAAAAGTACAGGGATGCCAGAGATATTGATAAACTCATGGCGCTTCACCAGCAGACCTCCTAGAAAAGGATAGATCGCCGAAGGTGCATAGAGAAGATTCAGCAGCGCGACATATAGTGGCCGGTCGGTTTCTGGAGTATGTATCAGCAGATAGTTGTTCGTGGCGATCCACATTCCCCACCCCAGGCTTCCGCCCATCATGAGGAATACCAATCCGAACAGCCAGGGAGAGTAGAGCCCGACGGTCATCGCAATTACGGGAGTTAGCAAACATGCAAACGCGACTCCTCGAACTGCCTGAGCCGGACCTCGTTTTTCAGCCAGATAGGCCCACGCCGGCATCAGCGCGACTACTCCTATTGCGAGCAGCACCTGATAAGTTCCCCCCCAGCTGTCTGGAAGGTGGAAATGGCTGGTCCCATAGAGCACATAGAATGGTGCGGATGCACTTCCAAATCCTACCAGTATCTGAATAGCTGCAAGATGCCTGAACTCAGCATTCCCTTTAATCATGCCTGGAAGCCGAGAAAAATATTCACGCACTTCGGGGCGAGGTGGAAAAACCATGTCGCGAGTGTTTGGCTCCTTTACCATCCAAAGCCCTGCAGAAGACAGCTGCATCATAATTGCCATCGCGCCTATGAGAACCGCATAATTAGTGGGATATGGGAACAGCGAGGAGTTCAGAATATTTCTAACCACCAGTCCGGCAATACCGATACTCAGTAAACCGGAAAGCAGCTGCGTAAATGCGAAAAATCTCCCTCGGGTACGTGCGCTGAATGCGCGTGCTACAATTTCCATCCAGGGGACATAACCAAGACCATCCCCAATCGCCCAGACAGAAAGAATTACCAGCAGACTCACCAACGAGAGCTGACGGTCGGCAATCGATCTGTTTGCATGCCAGAGCAGAAAAGGAGCCAGAAGCAGGGGTGTGCGTGTCACCTGAGCAATCCCAGCCATCAGATTTTTCTGTTTAGGCCGGCCGTGGACGATATAAGCCATGAAAATCTGCAGGCCGCTGAAGCAAAGAAATCGAACTGCAGCGAACGCCCCGATAACAGTGCCGCTCGCGCCAAGCCTTTCCATAAGCAGTGGAAGCACCGCATTGAGATCAAAAAAGGCCATCCCTACGGAAAAGCACGATACATCCATAGTAAGCGCGCGCAAATTCCACTTTACATACAGACGCTCAGGAACAAAAGGTTCAGATTTATCGATGATATCCGAACTTATTTCAATCGGATCGGTTATTTCACAATCGGACATACAATAGATGCCTCAAAACTTCTCTGAATTGGACACTATAGGATACCCCATACCTACAGTCGAAGAATCGCGTTGACACTTTTTTAAGAATATGTTATATTATATAGAGTTCAGTGCTCAAATGTATCGCATTCCATTCTTTTTTACCCTCTAGCATCATTGCAGCTTCTAGGGAATCAGTACGCATGAAATATTTCCAAATGTTTTCATGCGGGTGACAGTCCAAATCTTGATTTATCTTAGGACAAGAAAGAAGTATTTATTTTCCTATCAAATTTATATCGGAGAGAAACATGCGCAATCTTAAGGCGTTTACCCTGATTGAACTGCTCGTGGTTATAGCAATTATTGCTATCCTCGCAGCGATTCTATTCCCAGTTTTTGCACAGGCCAGAGAAAAGGCACGCGCTATATCCTGCCTGTCTAACCAGAAGCAAATTACGATGGCCGAACTCATGTATCTGCAGGATAACGATGAGATTTTCCATGAACTGATACCCGGTGGAATGAATAACCTGGCTGGTAAAGTAGGTGAACCCGGCATTTGGATGGCTGTACTTCAGCCCTATGTCAAAAGCTCCGCTCTATTCCGATGCCCCGATTCAGTTATTCCAGCGGTAGTAACGACCTATGCGGGCAGAACGACTGCCTCCATCGGGATGAACTCTTATCTCGGCGCTTATTTCAACTGGTATTGGGATGCTATATTAAAGCAGCCGGATATCGGAGGCCGTTTTACTCCCGAAACGAATGTGCAGTACCCTGCGATCACCGTGCTGTTTGCGGATGGATTTGACCAGACGATCAATGGATCTACTCCCAGAGGATACTGGATCGATCCGGGCGTAGGCAAAGGCGTTCGCTTCGGTCTCTCGGATCGCCACTCCAAAGGTTCCAATGTCAGCTTCGTGGATGGACATGCCAAGTGGTACCGAACGAATTCTCTCTTGAGCCAGATGGCAATCAACTCACCCGAAACGACAACCGCCGACACCTATGAAGCCATGACAAATTACAACGCTGCTGGTGTTATCTGGGATGTTGATGCGCCTAATCCGCAGACCGATCCAGGCAAATATCCCACCGCGTGCTGTGATCTTCCTTAGGAGATCTTATCTATGCCGCAGGAAAATTCTAAGAAGCGTACTCTGCTTACAGTCGGGGCAGTTATTCTGATCATTCTGGCCGTAGTTATGATCTACCGTCAGGCTACGCTTCCATCAGAAACAATTAACGAGCATCCGGAAAGGATTCCCCCGAAAGGGGCATCCGCCCATGAATCAAAACAGTAGTAATTTTTAGATATTGGAAACTATTACAGAAAGGAGGGAAAGCCGTAGGTGAGGAAATTCGATCGCTATTATAAACGGTTTATTATCATTAGTTTTGGAATTCCACTCATCTTCCTGCAGGGATGCAGTCATCCAGCAGAACCCGCAGCGCCTGCATCCGGTACCAGTATGGGTGGTTCCGCATCGTCGGGTGGAGCGCCTGCTCCAAGCAAAGGCAGCGCTCGTGGAATTGCCGATGATGCGAAGCACGAAACTCCTTGATTTTCAGCCGTTCATTGCAGATACCGAAGAAAACTGTACTTATTACTGAAAACTGTTCACTATTCAGAAAGAGGAATCTATGCGTAAGAGAAATGCATTTACTCTCATCGAACTGCTCGTTGTGATCGCAATTATTG
>JBBRDM010000184.1:0-10879 GCA_038203935.1 Chthonomonadales bacterium | reverse complement strand
ATTTTATATAAGGGAGAATCAGCGTTTTAGTAGTCCTGGGTGAAATCATGGGTGGAGCAATTCCGTCATAGTCCTGGCAGTACATCATTGTCGCTAATCCAAGCTGCTTCAAATTTTCGAGAGAAGCACGGTTTGCAGCCTGAATATCCGTCACCTGGGCAGTCGATGGCGCCACAGCAACAGACCTGTTTTCATCCAAGTTCGGTATGCTATCCGCCAACTCTTCTTTAAGGTCGACCGGTTGAATATCCGAATAACTTCCAACCGTCTTCTGATTGATTAAGGAGAGATAGAGCGTGGTGTTCAGTGTAAGTTTTGCAGGTTTCGGAGTATTTATTCCCGCCCCTCCCCGCATCAGAGCGAGATAATCTACACTATTTATTTTCGGCTGATAGGCTATGATGTACGTCTGGGTGAAAATCTCGATAGTCTCGCCTCTAGTGTAAAAGACATTGCTTTCGGCGCCATTATACAAGCCCATCATCAGCTGCAGCGAATTTCCGCTTTCAGTCAGTGGTGTTATATGTATTTTACGCCAGTCTGAGTTCATCTCTTTCAGCTTAGTGGTTAACGGAAACTGCGTGCCGGAGAGAGCTGATTTGAGCGAATTATCCGCAGTGAATGCAGTTTGCGGAACAGCGGCTGAAGTTCTGCCGCCAATTAGACTGAGTGCGAGGAGAACGAAATATTTTTTAACTGCTCTCATAAAGACTCCTTGATTAATATTGCCCAGCGGCTTTTAGAATAGACTCTATCTTCGAATAATTTCTGCGCTCGGCGTGCTGCAATGGGGTTACACCATCTTTATCCGCGATAGAACTATCTGCACCATGATCGATTAAAAGCTGAACGATTTGCTGATGGCGCTGGCCTCCATCGCTCAGTATAACAGCTTCGAGAAGGGCTGTCCATCCCAGGTTATTAATGTGGTTCACATCTACGGTTGAAGTGGTGAGAATTTCTCGTACCACCTCCACATGGCCTCTTTCCGCGGCTGGAATGAGTGCAGAACCCCCATATCTATTGGTAAGCTTTGTGTTGGCATTAGCCTCTATGCAGAGCCGTAATATCTCCAGAAGCCCTTCCGCGCCGGCGTATAGAAATGGATTGTCGAGCATTTTATCCTGAATATTTATATCCGCTCCAGCACGTATCAACAGCTTAACCGCTTCGACTTGATTCGCGTGCGTGGCGGCCATAAGCGCAGTACGGCCATTTGAATCGCGCCAGTTGTAGTCAATGTTAGATTCCAGTTGCAGATATAATTCAGCTATATCTCCCTGTTCTGCTGCATCCACTAATTTTTGATTTGGATTTATCTTTGTCATGGCCTTTATAATCACAATTCGTGGAGTGATTCAATTCATACCCAGGATGCGGTGGAGAGTATATTTCGCATCTCATTTTCCGTCAGACCCAGTTTACCTGAGGAATTAATAACATCTTCTAAGCGGACGCCGTACCATCCATTCTTACTCGGGTCGCATAGTCCCGCAATGTTCAGCGGATCTGTGTTTTCGAAGATCATTTTTTCAAAATCCTGCAAATTAGTCACTGTTTTAGAGGCAGCAAGCGCATGCATTTGTCTGGCAGAGTGTTTGAATCCGTTCGAAAAATAGTTCGAATCGGCTGCAAGATAGCGGGTATATCTTGGCCTGGATTCTATGCGACGAGATATCTCCGCAAAACTTGCTGCCGTAAAATAGAACATTGAAAATGCAGCGAACAGTGGGAACTGCTTCATACCCGCATAGCATGCTGAAATAAACTGAGCTGTATAGTCCGCTTCTTCCACAGTTGTTTGACCATATTCGAGCAGACGTTCCTGGAATTCCGGCATGCCCCAGCTCTTCTGCAATATGCAGCCTAGCCGTTCAATACCCAGCAGAGTGAGCGGCATCCCTGTGCTGAATAGAGGGTCGATGAAGGCAGCCGCAGATGGAAGGAGCGCCCAATTTTCACCTGTTATTTTTTCAGCTTTATAGGCCAGCCGGCCAGCGTAAACAAAAGGCCGGACTACAGATGCATCTTCGAATTGGGCAGCAATACTCGGAAATCTATTTAAAAATCTATACCAGGCTGGTTCCCCTTCACTCAGATTAAGCTCCTGGGCCAGCCAATCCTGCATGGCGACTCCAGCACTGGTGATTCCATTATTGAATCGAAGTACCCACATCCATCCTCCGTCGAACACATGGTGGAGAGCGGCATCATCGGGCGGATAAGGAGGGATGGAATCATTCTGAAAATCTGCCAGTGAATCGCAGCGTTTCACTCCCTGGAAGTGTGAGTAGAGCGATTGCGTCGCAGGATAGTTATCAAATTTACCTTGTGGAATATGTTGCGCACGTGCCAGGAATCCCCCGGGGCCGGAGGCATCGATAACGAATCTTGCCTGAATAGTGATCGGATCACCACGATGATTTCCCTTCAGCACTGCTTGATCGTCCACCGTGATGAATTCGTTCAGCTCCATATGATCAAGATAATCAACACCGATATCAAGTGCTTCCTGCATTAGAAAATGATCGATATCAGATCGAAACCAGTGCGTATCTCCGATGTCGTCTCTTGGACTGGCGGCTACCATCAGTTGATTAGATCGGTCTGGTTTCGATATATACCTGGCACCTGAGGTGTGATGGTAATAGGTGAATCCCCTCTTGAGACCGCAGGCGATTTCAGGAACCGATTTTTGCCAGGATCCATAAGTAGTCAGCGGCAGAAGGTTTGGAAGATCATACTTGAGTGCAAGCTGCTCGATAATAAGATTCATGAGCGGCGAAGTAGATTCCCCGATAGCGAATCGAGGATGCGCTCCTCTCTCCAGCAGAATAACCGAAAGTCCGATTCTGCGTGCGATCATAGATATCAGCGAACCGCCAAAACCTGATCCAACCACTGCGATATCGTAGATTTTCTCATGATATATACTCGGACACAGTCCGCATTCTATGGGTGCAGGAATTATTTGTGAAGAATTCATAAGCGCTAATCGTGCTGCTCGCCGTGGTGAGCATACGCAGTCGTAGAATCGCTCAATATCCCAGAGATCAGCAAACACTCTGCGTTTGGTCACCTTCATATTTTGACGAGAACTTAAACCATATTCCATCGCAGTTTCCACAGAACGAAGTGATGGCGCTGCAAAAAAACCTGAATCGGCAAGCGCATCCATAGCCCCGTTTCCAGCTCGCGTAGGGATAAGACAGCAAACTTCTGCACCACATTCAAAAGCAAAATCGAGTGAACGCTTAGCCTGTTCCAGTCCTTCTTTTTCAGTGGTGAAGGGCGGTCGGACAAGAATAAAAACTCTCAGATCGATGCCATTCTGCAGAAGCAGATCGGCACTCTGCTTGAAATCTTGTACATTGAATTTTTTGTTCAATTTATCTAATGTCTGTTCATCCGCCGTTTCAAGGCCTATTGCAACTTCCAACTGGCCGTCGATAAGTCTGCTGAAATTCAGGCATCTTTCGTTGATAAAAGAGGGGTGGCTCTCGACAATGACCCTACCATATTTTTTTATCGCAGCAGCAATTTCGGAGTAGTCATCGGGAGGAATGGCGGCGGGATCAAAAAAACTACCAGCGTTATATAGTTTTATTTGAACCGCCGCGGGAAATCTAGAAATGCCTGCAGCAATCTGCCTGTTTATTGCTCCAGGGCCAACGGAATAGTCTAATGTATTTACCCAGAGATCACACATCAGGCAGCGGAATGGACATTCACGGTTAGACAGGAAGACGGTAAGAGTTGACTGCGATATGCCATTCTCATCTATCTCCTCTTCGCAAATAACGGAATAGGGTACGTCCTCACTTATCAGATTTTTATCTTTACGAAGATTCAAAATCCATCGGGATCGATCGGCCGAGTTATCGGGATAGGGTAGGGGCTTCATTTCCAGATATTCTATCTCCCGTAGGATCCCAGGCCACTTTTAAGCGATTTTCCCACTGTTTGAGGAATATCTGCCGGCACCAGGCTTTGCTGACGCGCCATCTCTGATAATCATCCCCACCGGCGCCAACCTGAAATCTTCGCTTCGGATTGATCGGCATTTCTATGCCGGTAACAGATTTTACTCCAGCTTGAACTACTGTCTGTTTTAAAAGATATAGTTTCTCAACATCCCCACCCAGTACAGTCTCGTAAGGAATTGATAGTGCAGCTGCGATCGCGTTTCGATCTGTAAACGGCGAAAATGCGTCGAATCCGTAATGTTGGCCCGGGGCATACGTTCGAACATAGGCACGGGATAAACCCCCTGAATACGTCAGGCTATGCTTCATATTTTCTACACCCCAGCCCTCTTGATAGAGCATAGGATTTCTAAGTACGCTCGAAAGCGTTAGATCCGAATCCTCCAGGGGATAAGATTTAAGATTCTCATCGCCTCCGTCACCATCCAGCAAATATTTAATGGATGGATAACGCTGTCGAATACCTTTTAGAAGGCACATCGCAGCTGCAGCACACTCTACGTCCAATGGATGATAATCTTCAATAACCTGAATTGCTTCTGCTAAATCCAGTGACTCGGGCGCTGCACGTATGACTTCCCAATTCGCCGCTAATCCCAGGCTGTTAATGACTGTTTTTGCCTGTTCCGCATCTTTACCGCCGCCCATATCAAGCGTGAAAGCTTTGATCAGTTCCGGGCTGCGATCCAGCTCGAGAAGCGCCTGTCTCGCGAGCAGCAGAATCGCAGTACTATCTATTCCACCAGAAAATGCTAACGCTGCAGGTTCATCCGCCGGAATGGAACTCAGCCAGTTTTTGAGTGATAGATACGCAGCCGATATATAATCAGTTCCCGCAGCAACAAGATCGGTAGTGCCGCTGCCAATAGCTGGATTGAAAAAACGATGATATCTTGGCGCTGGATCCGGACATCCAATTTGATCTATTTCTACGAGATAGTGGGCTGGTACCATTCGAGTGTAGAGTGGATCAAACTGCCAGCCAATTTTCTGAGATTGGCACCAATCAAAAATAGTATCTATTCGATCCGATACCACCAATATCGGCCCGTGAAACATTTTTGCAACAAAATACCTCAAGGGATAACCGATAGTTCGCGCCAGCCGGACAGTCTGGCCATTCCTTGCCACCGTGGCAAAGTGGCCTTCCGCCTTTGCAAGTGAATTAATATCCGCTTCGAGGACTGCATTCTGAATGTGCTGCGCTGTTTCCACGCTGCCGGGTGAATTTCTCATTCCTGCCAGATCGACAAGCCTTTCAACTCCTGTCAGCATACACTTCTTCCTTTCATCCAGATCAAAATGTGGAATTCATTCATAGGTATCTCACTCGCCGGGAGGAGCGTGATGTATACGGCATTTATGCATTCGAGTGGCTCGCCGAACCGAGACTCGAATTGATTTGGTAGCTTCACACCATTCCGTTGCAAGCTGGTTTGAATCGACACATACGAGTACCGTCGTCATTTCAGGCGCGGAACGCCGTGCGGTGAGCGGGCGTTCTGCAGGGGGAGTCACAGCCACTGCAGCCGAAGGTACGGTTCGGAGCGGAGTTGTGTTGGGTGTCGAATCGATGGGTGAAGCCGGCTGTGTTCCATCAGTTACAGCAGGCTGAGAAGCGTCGTCCGGGTTCGGAACAGAAAGATTGGAATTTTGGGGAGCATCTGTTGGGCTGCTCGATTCAGGGTGTTGGGACGTATCCGTAGGCGGATCATCCAGACTGTCCAGTGGGACAGCATCGGGAGATATAGCCGCTTTCTTTCTGCTGCTGACCGTTTTCACTTCGCTGTCCGAGGATTTGGAATTTGCTTCGCTCTTGTCCGACTGCTGAAACGACTGGAATTTTTTCTGCTCTGGAATCGCTTTTACCATGAAGCTATGCCATATTGGAGCGCACAGCTGTCCTCCTGTTGCACCCTGCATCTCTGCATAACTAATTCTGCCTGATCTGCTTCGATGTACACTTGCAACCCATATTACCGTCGTCAGTTCCGGAGTATATCCAGCAAACCAGGCGTCTCTATTATCACTGGTTGTTCCAGTTTTACCATGTGCATTTTCAATAATTCCATTTTCTGCTGTACCTCTTGCTCGAGTGCCGGTACCGCTCTGAACGACGCCTGCGAGCGCTTCGTCCATCTGATCTACGGTAGTCTGTTTAAGAATACTGGATACTAATTGAGGCTGCGCTTCATCGATTATATTGGATTCAGCATCCGTTATTCTCGTTATAGACATAGGCAGATTTCTACTGCCTTTCATGGGAAGCACGGAGTAGGCAGAACAGAGATCCAATGGGCGCACCGCGGAGGCGCCAAGCGCAGTCGGCAGATGGGAATCTAAAGGTGTTTGTATGCCCATATTGTGTGCATATTTTATGACGGTATCGATACCTACATCCTGAGCTACCTGAACAGCTATCGTATTTTTTGAAAATTTAATTGCGCTCAAACAGTCTATATATTTATGGCTATACCCGCCTCCGTAGTTTTTTACTACGCGGTGAAGGGGATCTCCCACGTATGGTATTGGCTTATCTAGATAGGCCTTATGCAGTGTCGCAGTATCGGTATCGAAAGCGGCACAGTAGTCGAAGAGTTTAAAAGTCGAACCTGGCTGCCTGCGTCCCTGTGTCACCGCATTATATTGATCGTTGTAGAAATTTCTTCCGCCAACCATCGCACGTATATAGCCCGTTTGAGGATCTAATGAGATCAGCGCACCTTGATTTGCGCCGAGATTGGCGCCGCTCTTAAGGCCGGAATACAAGGCGTCTTCAGCGTACTGCTGCATTTTCCAGTTCAATGTGGTCTCGACTTTTAAACCGGAATAGACATAATCCGAACCATATCTCTTGGTTAGGCTTCTCAGAACATAAGTGACGAAATAGGGCGCTTTAAAATCAAAATTATGGCGTTCCTGCCTGGCCTTGATCGCTGGATGTTCGAGTTTGGCTGATTCGCATTGTGCTTTCGTGATATAGCTGTATTCAGCCATTCTATCCAGCACTTCATCGCGACGTTTGATTGCAGCGCTTCTGTTATCAAAAGGTGTAAATGCCGAGGGCCTCTGCGGTATTCCAGCCAGCAGCGCTGCTTCCGATAGAGTCAGTTTAGCTGCTGGTTTGTGGAAATAGGTTTCTGATGCAGCCTGAATGCCGTAAGCGCCAGATCCATAGTAGACATGATTTAGATAGAGCTGAAGAATATCGCTTTTTGAATAGACCTGTTCGAGCCGCAATGCGATGAGCGCTTCGCGAAATTTTCTGGAATATTTTTTTTCTGCCGAGAGACCAAGCGATGCGGAGAAACTAGGCTGGCGTACTAACTGCTGAGTAAGAGTGCTTGCCCCCTGTCGCAGACTGCTGCCTCGGATGTTTGCGAAGGCCGCCCTTCCTATACCCACAATATCTACCCCAGGGTGTTCATAAAAACGATGGTCTTCCACGGCGACGGTGGCATTCAAAACGTTCTTAGGCATCTGCTCAAGCGTTATAGGCTGGCGGTTTTCGGCGCTGAGTTTGCCTAGAAGAATGCCGTCTTGAGACCATATGGTGGTGGCGACAGGCTCATGGAAATCGGTGGCGATTGTTTCCACATTAGGCATTGCTGAAGAGAAACGCCAGAATGCTGAGAGAGCACCAACAAGGATGACGGCAGTAATCGTTAGGAGGCTGAGGAGTACTACTGTGAAGAGTGTTTTGAGTTTTTTCTTTAGGCTGGATCCCGAAGACGAACGCTGCGTTCGAGACCGGTTTGAGATTCTGTTACCCCCAGACCCAGCTAAAGCACGTTTATTCATATTAACATTATATGGATTTTGCAGGTGGCTGTCAAGAAGTTCGACCTTTCAATTCGATACCTGCGTGGAACGCAGGTATCGAATAATCGGCTGCCCCAAACTACTTAACCGTAACGGAGGTGTCCTTGGAGACTTCCACTGTCGTTTTATCGCCGGGTTTTGCGTGCACATTTTTGCCTACCACAAAATACCCGCCCGCCAACCCGAGCGGTCCGAGCAGAATAGCTCCGCCAACCGTGGCTGCTGCTGCGTCGCCAGTTTCACCGCTGATAACCTGGCCTTTAGTTTTCGGCTCCAGCATTACCATTTTACCGGACACAGATTTCACAGATCTCATATGCATTGAAACGCTTGCATTCTTGCCATATCTTGCGCGTTTATTTATCTTTTCCACCACTCCGCTCACTTTTGTGTCGGCTAAAATTACGGTTTTTCCGTCTACTTCAACATCTTTTTCTACGTGGAAGTTGATTTTATCACCCGGTTTAGATTCGGTGGAATCCAATTTGGAATCAAAAACCAGGTGTATATCGGTTCCTTTTCTAATCACTACCTCATCAGCGAGGGCGCCGGGAAGCAAATTCGTCGCCAATACCCCGCTTAGCATCAGGACACAGAGGGGGCTTTTAATTCTATTAATTTTCATTTCACTACTTCTCCTTGAAAGTGGAATCACAACTGTTAAGAGCGGCATGGCTCTATATTATAGACGGTGGAGATCGACTTCTGTTCCAGGTTGGTTGACTTTTGCGCTTCAGTCTGCTATGATCATCTCAATATATAGCTTCGAAAGGGATAGCCACTTGCTCTCGAAACCTGAACGAGGAGATAACTCGGGACGCTGGACCATGCCTCCCTATCTTTCTCGCATATCCCGTGCGCTGGCGCCTCTCACATTCTTAATTCTGCTTGCAATTATTCTATCCGTTTTAAATCCTACTTTTAAATCGACCCAAAATATAAAGAATATTGCCGTACAAGCCGCGGTGGTTGCTATTTTAGCGTGTGGGCAGACCGTTGTCATCATCTCTGGTAATATCGATCTATCGGTGGGAGCGGTGATGGCATTTGCAGGCGTAGTTGCTGCGGACGCCATGGCGTTTCATGGGGCAAATATCTGGCAGGGCGTGATAATTGCGCTGGTATGTGGGCTGGGTTCGGGAATCATAACTGGCCTGATTACTGCATTTGGTAAAATTCCTGCGTTCATCGTAACCTTAGGAATGATGGGTGTACTGCACGGCGCTGCGGGAATTCGCTCCAACTCGATGAACATTGGGCATCAGCCAGGCGGTTTCCAGATTTTCGGTTTTGGCGAACTATTCGGATCTGATGTTCGGGATGGAATCCCCTATGCGGTTATCATCATGTGTCTGGCGACTTTTCTCGTCCATATTCCACTTTCAAGGATGAAATGGGGCAGAGCGATCTACGCCATGGGCGGAAATAATGAAGCTGCCAGGCTTTCCGGTATCAAACTCAACTGGGCTACCACTTCTGTCTTTGCGCTTTCAGGCCTCCTGGCAGGCGTCGCAGCGATAGTAAATATTTCTAGATCCAGTGTCGCTTCAAAGGATGCCGGGATAGGCTATGAACTGGATGCAGTTGCGGCCACTGTGGTTGGAGGCACTTCGCTGTTTGGTGGGCAGGGAGGCATACCAGGCACTATTATAGGCGCGGTACTTATCTACACCATACGCGATGGCTGTGCATTAAACAACTATGGTCCGGACTATCAGAGAATGATCATCGGAGTAGTTGTGATTTTAGCCGTCCTATTTGATCGTTATGGGCCGGGAAGAAAAAAATAGCAGGAGTATCTGGTGAACAGATTTCAAAAACCTTTCTATCTATCACTCATATCGCTCTTAATAAGCTGCAGCAGCGTTCATGCAGATAACTGGCCGCAGGCAGCGGGGCCGAACGGTAACTGGATTCTGGGCAGGGGGAATCCACCTATTCATTGGAGCGTTTCGCGCGATCAAAATATTGTGTGGCGAACTCCTCTTCCGAACGGCGGACAGGGAGGTATTACTAAATGGAAAGGTCGGCTTTTTCTAACAACTTTCGAGGAGTATGTGGAAGGTCAGCCAAAATACAGCGCCAATATTTTGGGTCATTGCCTGGATGCTGCTACTGGAAAAATACTCTGGTCTGTAAAACTAACTGGCTCGAACGCAAGCCCCATGATGTATGCCTATAGTGATTCAACCTCCTGGGCTCCGGTAACAGATGGAAAGCATGTCTGGTTTTTTAACTCCAGCGGTGAAATGGGATGCTGGGATTTTGATGGAAAAGAGATCTGGCGAAGAAAATTTCTGGCTCCGGGTGAGCCCTTCAATAAACAAGATGAACCATTTCTGGTGGGTAATACCATCATTACCCTGGAACCGATCGCGCCAGAGGAGCCGAGATATCGCGCAGACCGAGCGAACTGGCACTATTTACGGGGAATCGATAAATCCACCGGAAAGACAATCTGGAAGGCCGAGGACGCTTCAACCTACTACTGCAGGCCAGTCATTGGGAAGCTGGCCGATGGCAGTACCGGAATTTTGCATGGAAGAGGCGGTCCGCACGGAGTGCCGGAGAGACCCATCGGCATTTCTATGACAAGCCTCGCTCCCGGACAGGAAGGTAAGACGCTCTGGCGCTACTCCCCGGAGGAGAGACCTGGCGGACCTGTGGACGGTACCACTTTTCAAGCGCTTTATACTATGACCTGGGACGAAAAATACGCAGTCTGGTTCAGAAATGCTCCTGAAGAGTCTCAGCTCGTCTTCGATGTTAATTCTGGGAAATTGGTGCATGAACAGTCATTGATAAAAAACGTCGATTATTACCAGTGGAATCCAGAAAAACGAAACTATATTGCTTTTAAAAACGTGAATATTAGAGAAATGCACGATCTGTCTCCGGTGAATAAAATGGCATCCGGGGAAGTCTTGCACGTGTTTCCGAACTGGCATGCAAACCTGTTGGTTCATGGCTGCCACTATTTCTTCACCTCTACCGGCCATCGAAGAAATGGATATGCACCGCCCGGACTCAGCGGACCTTCCCACTGTATCGGCAGGGTGAATTTAGAAACG
>JBBRDM010000183.1:0-10918 GCA_038203935.1 Chthonomonadales bacterium | reverse complement strand
GGCCAGGCCAACAACAGCGCAGCCAATGACGGCCTAGCTATTCCTCTGATGAAATGCGGCGATTACGGCGCATACATGGACGCGAATTTCCCTCCATGCCCAGCTGGCGGAAACGTGCCCGGCGGCAACTGTATGATGCCTGATTAGGCGATGAAGGAAGTTACGTTTATGAGTAAATCAGTAAACCGTCTGGCCATCACGATGGTTCTGGGAATAGTGTTTGCGATAATTCTCGCAGGCTGTAAATCGGGACCGGTGGATACGCCAGTTGGCCAGCGGGCTCCCGGCCAGGATATCTCATCGACAGATCGTGCTGACAAACGTGGTGACATACCAGCGGCCCCTGGAAAGAAGTAGGCGTATTAACTACTAATACGGAATACTTGGTTGAATACGAGAGGCAAGATGCTTGCCTCTCGTATTCTATTAAAAGTTAGTTTTTTTAAATCGACGAAGCGATTACTCCGTTGATGGATGACCAAAATGAATTTAAAACGGCTTATAAATACGAAGATTTCTCCGAGAATCACTTTCAGCGTGGTGCCTCTGGTTATTGTTTCTGTGAGCCTGTTCGAATGGCGCAGCCTGGATAAACTCGATCACCCCAAGCCGTATAAAGTCGGATGTATCGGTTGTCATTCCGATAAAAAAACTCTGGAAGCGATTGCCGACAAGGCTGGCGATTCACTCTATCTGGTTCATTCTGGTCAGTTAACAATCGCACAGCTAGATAAATTGACTGGAAAGAAAAACGATCCCGCAGTAAATTCGGATTCTGCTGTATCAAAAGCTAAAAAAGCTGGTAATAATCGAGACGATAAGAACAACGAACAGTCCAAATTGCCTGCAAACTGGAAGTAACTGCATTCATTTATTGCATCCTATTTCATTAGATTCTCGACATACATACCCACAAGGGATATACTTTTGAATCGAAGACAGTTTTTAAGCTCAACAGTCATGAGTGCAGGCGCTCTGGCGATAGAAGGTCAAAATCCTGCGGAGAGTGCAATGGTTAGTGAATCGAAACCATCCTGGAAAATCGGCTGTTTCAATCGCCCCTGGTCATCGTATAGTTACGATGAGGCGCTGAAAGGGATGAAGGATGCAGGATATCAGATTACCGGGATGCTGGGCGATCATTCGGGCGAACTATTGTTGAAATCGGAGTCCTCGCCAGAATATCTGGATCAGCTTCGAAGCAGAGTAGAAGCGCAGGGATTGAATCCGATTATGGCGCGGTTGGTGCTGAAACATGATATGTCGGTAGATGCGGGAGTAAAAGATATTTGCCGGCAGATAGACGGGGCCACCCGGCTAAAACTTAAATATGTTATGGCGCTGGGGACTTCCAAGCTGGCGGAATACGACCAGTTCTATCAAGTGATGGCAAAGGGCGCTGCCTATGCAGCTGAAAAGCACGTGCAGCTCGTATTTAAGCCGCATGGAGGAGTTTCTGCGGGAGCAGACGAGATCTTAACCTGTCTTGAGAAGGTGAATGACGCCAACTTTACCTGCTGGTTTGATGCTGGCAACATCATCTATTACACCGGCAAAGACCCTGTATCTGAATTGGAACGGGTTGTAAAACATGTTACCGGGTTCTGCGCAAAGGACTGTGCTGCCTTGAAAAGTGATGTTATGATCCAGTTTGGTAGTGGCAAAGTAGATTTTTCAGGAGTATTTCGAACGCTGCAATCGGCACATTTCAACGGTCCGATTATGGTGGAGTGCTGCGCTGGTAAAACGGTTCAAGAAATTACCGAAAATTCGCGAGCAAACCGCATATATCTGGAACAGGTTTTCAAAACACTTTAATCCTAAGTTCCCCTTATCCCTGGTGGATATTCCTCACGTTCCATTATTCTGACCCTCCCCCTTGTGCTTGATATAATTTTATTCACTGATTTATGCAGGCGAGCAGTTCCCAGGATCAAGTGGCCCATAGATTGTATAAGTGTTCTCCGAAAAGAACGTTACCGAAATGGAATTTCAAACCATCATCTGAGTATAAAAATCATTGGTCTTGCATCGGTAATTGTTTCTATCATGCAAGCGGCAGCATTCTGATAAATTTCACATAAGCTTACTGAACTGATTGGCTGCGTAACATGAGTTATTCTATTAGCTGATATGCTCGAACATGGGATTCACCGAAGGCCAGCAGATGAATGCGCAGCATGTACAGGGGATGAGATTTTTCGCGTTCCGCAGAACTGAAGCTTAGAGGAATTGACTGCGCTTAAAAAACAGTTATGAGGATTCCTAAGTAACCTAGAGGCGTTAAAGTAAGATACATCGCAATTAAGAAGTGTGGGAAATCGAAGTTCAGGCTGGCTGAAGCGCGAGCTTTTCGACTACACGTGCCCGTCTGGCAAAAGTAGAGAGAAGCTGCGCCTCTTCTTTTGTAAATACACGCGGATCCGTAGTAAAGACTTCCAGAACACCCACGGTCCGGTGGCCCGCTTTAAGTGGAATGCCCATATAGGAAGTGAGGTTATCGCGATGGAGCCAGTGGTGCCAGCGTGCCCGGGGGTCTTCTATCAAAGTAGATAGCAAAAGCGACTGCCCCCGCCTCGCCACCCAGCCGCTCAGCCCCTGCCCTAACGGAACGGTCTCATCCGGAGGCAATGAATTTCGGAATCTGCAGGCAGCCTCCAGATGCAGTGAATCTCCCTCCAGACGATAGAGAGCACAGCGATCCGAACGCATAATCTCCACTGCTAAATCCGTCAGCAGTTTAGGCATATCTTTATCCTGCATTGCGGAGCCCAGTGCATGCGCTATCCGGCGAATATATCGGCGCATTTCGAGTGATTTACTGCGTGCTTCCTGATAGTGCATCGCATTTACCATCGCCACCGCAGCCTGATTGGCAATCGTATAAAGCAGCTCCATTTCGGCTACAGTGAACAAGCGGCGTTTACTGCTCATCGCATGGATCACACCTATCACCTCTTCACCAACATGCATCGGTACGCATAAGGTGGAAGCAATATCAGCCTGGTCAATGGGAGAAGTTCTATTCCTGGCATCTGCAGCCACATTAGCGACCGCCTGAGGAGTCTGCATCTCGAGAACCCAGCCGGATATACCATCGCCTCGGTGCGACGAGCCTATCAAAAACTGTTCTTGCTGCACTCCTCTCAGCAGTGCTGGTTTCAGACGGTCCTCTTCTTTATCGTAGAGCAGCAGCGCAAATTTATCTACATTGAGCAGATTCATCACACTATCAGCCACGTAGCCTGGAACCAGGTCGACATGCAGCGTCGAGGTGATGCGCCGAGAAAGCTCGTAGAGCGCCGATGTCTGCTCGGCCTGCCGGCGGGTATCTTCGTGCTGCCATGCATTTTCGATCGCTATGCCAGCCTGCAGCCCCACGAGCGAAAGCAGCTTAAGGTCTTCCTCATTATAGCCATTGCGCTGAAGGCAGTTGATCATAATGAGGCCATGAGTTTCGTTTCGGCTGCGAACGGGAGCCATCATGGCGGAAAGTGCAGCGGAGCTTTCGGAAAGATTCTCAAAGTCCGGTTCAATTTCTGTATTAGAAATCAACCGCGGCAATCCAGATATCAGCACTTGCTGGGCCGGTCCAGAATCTACAGAGAGCTGAATTTCGCGCTCTTCCTCGCTAAGCCCACGCTCAGCGGCTATAAAGAGATGCGTGCCCTCATCGTTTAATAGAAATAGTACTGCATTGTGATATTCAACACGGGCACAGATGGCGTCCAGAACACTATCAAGAACTTCCTGTACGTTGAGGCTTCCTGCAACAGTTCGCGCAGAATCGTATAATACCGCCAGCTCACGCGACTGCTCTCGGACCATTCTCGCAGAATCGGATACGGTAATTGCGAGTGATGCAAACTCAGCAAGCATATTTAGGAGCTCAATATCCTCATTGTCGAAGGAAGCGTTCTTGAGGTCGTATAGGGAGGAGGGCTGTTTGTTGAGGGCGGAAAGGGTTCCGATGATAGCGCCGGATCTTAATATTGGTACTGTTGCAGAGCTTCGCGGCCTGGCCGTCATAAAGCGAGCTGCATTAGTAGAGCTGCGATGTTCCAGGGTATCCATCGAACCCGTGGTGAATGAATCGAACAGATTACCAGTCTCGACATTAATGGAGCTGTCCAAAACTACTGGCGCACCGGTCAAAATAACGTTTTCAGCAAGAGAATCAGCAACACGGACGCGCAAACCAGCAATCTGCTCGGCATTTTCGCCTGAAGCAGCCACAAAATCGAGCATTTCACGATTTGGAGTAAGAAGGCATAGGGCCGCACTAGCAGCGCCAGTGAGAAGGCAAATCTCTTCTGCTACCATCTGCATGACATCTTTAGCAGGGAGGGACGAAGACATAGCTTCCGTTAGATTTTGAACTGCCGCGCGCTGAATTGCTGCACGATTCATATTCAGTTTCCTTCCATATCCATTTTCGCATAAATTACCAATTGTGTCAAGAACTACCAGTATTGATAACCATATTTACGCGAGGATAGGCAGAAGAAGGAGTGGGCCGTTTAACCAATTTCCTCATAGATATTACGAGGAACAATAGAAAAAGTTCTTTCGCCATAAACAGGAGCAATATGCGCTTGATTTGTCCGATACTCTTCGTCTATTACGAAGGTGAACGCATCTGTCAGACGGCAAAATCTTTTCAGTTCGGCGACCTCATCGGGCGTTTCTGGCACAATCCTCAAAATCAAAGCAATCCTTCGACCTTCGTCATCTCTTATCACGGCTTCGCCAGGCCGCATACCTTCAATCTCTGCTTTCAATATAGTTCTCCTTATATCTCTATAGATGCAATATCTGCACTTCCGCTTATGCGAGTATACACTTCAGGTCAATATGCCGTCAATTAATTATAAAGACGTTTCCTGCAAAGGATTGATACGCACTCAGATCAGATATTTTAAGTTACAGCGGGTAATGGTGGCGTTACATTGAAATTGTATATTTTTTCAGGTGTGGTTGCCCTCTTCCCCCCTGCCCCCCTTCTCCCTAAAACAGGAGAATCCCATTTGCCCTCATCCCCCCTGACCCCCTTCTCCCAAAAACAGGAGAAGGGGTAAATGCACCTCACCCCGGCCCTCTCCCAGATGCTCGTTCCTCGCGGGAGAGGGAGTGGATTTATCCTGCCAGAACTCTCTCCCATAAACAGGAGAGAGGGGAAATTTCTTTTAAGAATCTCAGCCCATGCAGGGAGCTTGCGACTGGAGATGGGCTTCGCAAATCCAGACATGGGTTTCAACCCAGTGTGTGAAATGAGCTTCGCAATTCCAGACATGAATAAATCCGGGGCAGCACACGGACTTCGCGATATAAGATACAGTATTTAATGCGTGGGTATAAAACGTCATTTAATTAAAGTACAAAGATTTCCAATTTGATGTGATCTCCAATGCTCGATTTTATTTGCCCGTTTCGTGATTTGCCAATAAAATAGTACTCTATTAAGGTTTTTTTTACCTGGAAATAGTTTAGAACGAACTGCTGATGCGTAAGAATAGATGAGTTGCTCACGTTTTGGAATTAAGGGTGATTATGGCGGACATGACCCTAACTCAATCTCCGGTTGAACTGACTGACGAATCTCTGGCTGCTGCAGCGCGCTCCGGCGACCGCTGTGCATTTGATACGCTGGTCGGTCGTTATCGCGACATGGCATTCGCCTACTCTTTGGCAAGGCTGAATAGCCGGGAGGAGGCGGAAGATGTTACGCAAGAGGCATTCGTCCGGGCGCTTATAGCCCTGGACCGATTCCATGCGCACGCTTCCTGGGGAGCATGGCTAATGAGAATTGTGCGCAATTTATGCCACGACAGTTTGCGACGCCGTAACGTCCGTTCTTCAGTCACACTGGATGACCGCTGGATGGATTCTGCTCCCACCCCCGAAATGGCAGCGCTATTCTCTGAGCGTCGAACCGAATTGCAGCGCGCTTTCGCTGCGATGCCGGAGAAATTTCGAACACCGATGCTGATGCACTATGCCTCGCTTCAGTCATATAAGGAGATCGCAGTGGCGCTAAGTATTCCGGAATCGACTGTAATTGGCCGCATGGCGGGAGCGCTGCGTTTCCTGCGGAAAAGAATGGTGGATCCACAATGAAGATTGCATGTCGATGTATCCGGAGCGTGCTGGCCCAATACGCGGCGGCCGACAGGGAAATTCCACCCACTGGCGCAGTCGCAAGGCATATCACAGTCTGTGCGGAGTGTTCGAACGAACTCAAATGGTTCCGTGCGGCTCATCGCAGCCTGATGGAAACCCGAACTTCGGAGCAGGCTTCGGCAGACTTTGCTGATTCGGTCTGGACGCGGTTCTCTGCATCTGGCGCCCCGCACAGATCGTTAACGCCACGATTCGCGCTCTCTATAGCAGCGTCTGTGGTGGCAGTTATGCTGATGATTAATTTACGGCATCTTCGAACTCCTGTTCATAATGATGTTTCTGGCCATAGCTCTTCAATGAGAGTTGCCTCCAGGCGCGCTGCGGGCCCTGCTGAGTTATTTTCGGCGCCAATGAAAATTAATGCCATGGTTGATCCAGATATCTCCAAACGTGTAAAAAAACGCTCCGATGAGCCAGGCCTTGTTCGGTACAGGCGCGCAAGATTGAGGCATGGAAAGAGGATGATGGCTCGCATAGTATCGAAGACGAACCACACTCAGCTCGCTTCGGCTTCAAAAGCCCATTCCGCACGAAAGCAGTTGATACCGTGGGATCAGGTAGCTGCGTGGTATGAAAACCAGGGCGACTACCGCTCCGCAGCAGCAGCCTATGTGCACGCCGCCAAAGAAAAGCCAACGGATGTCCGTGTATTCAGGGCTGCGCAGGCGCTGGAATATGCAGGAGATATTGCGGAGGCCGTTGAGTACTATACGCGTGTCCTGAAGCATGAAAATGACCAAGAATCACGACCTAACAAAGTTTTACCAATCAGAAAAGGAACCTGGCAATGGAACAAAAACCGAAATTCTGCATGACAATCTGCACATTTTTATACTTAACTGGTGCAATATGCGCAGGGGCGCAAACATCACAAGGAAGTGAAGGAGGTGGAGGTTTTGGCGGTGGCGGCGGTCAGTTATCGCCAGGTCAAGTGCAGGGCGGTGGAGGTTTTGGCGGCGGCCAAAATTTATTTGGCGAATCAATTCATGGACTGCAGATGAGCGGTTTGTATCCCATGGTGAATATGCCGGAGATGGCAAAGAGGATGATGTCGATCATGGCGCTTCGCCGGATCAACGGAGTTGGACTGTCCGTCCGTGAGATTGCGATCACTCTGCCAACCCTGAAAATTATGCACATAGCGGAGAAGACTCTCGAAACTCGCTCGATCCAGATTCTGGACGAGGAGATGAAAGCGCTCCTTTCCGAGGAGCCAAATGCACCTCAGCTGGCGGACAGCAGCCAGTTGATGCGTGATGAATCAGAGATATACCACGAAAAGATTACCCACGGATGGGAGACGATTGCAAAAGCCATAGGTCTGGGCAAGTCCGGCAGACTACGAACCCTTGTTGATGGCAGCACAACGATGAGAAACGGTGGTGGATTTGGGGGAGGCGGGTTTGGAGGGAGCGGCAACGGAGGCGGTTTAGGTGGCGGAGGAGGATTAGGTGGCGGAGGAGGATTTGGCGGCGGGGGTTTAGGTGGTGGAGGAGGATTTGGCGGCGGCGGATCAGGTGGTGGAGGAATTACACCAGAAGACGGCACTCAGAATCATCTGGAAACACTGCCGGAAAATCAAAGTGGCGTAGCCGGATTATCGGACAGTCTGTCTCTGCGAAATCCAAACGTCAAAGCAGGGACAAGCGATTCTCTCTCGCCACAGTCCAAAGTTGAGTCAGATTTCGCGCCCGAAGCCCAAAGTGTTCTGCCCGGAAGACAGGGTGGTTTTGGCGGGCAGGCGCGCGGAAGCAGCCAGACCAGAAAGAACGTCCAGAGCATGGTTTTAGGCGGTATGGGCGGAAATGGAACGATATTTGGCGGACAGCGGATCTCACTCGCCGAACTCATAGACCTTCTCGAACGGAAGCAGGCAGCTATGCGCCGATAGGCACATTCGCCGTTTTCATAATCGAATGTAAACCGCTCAGTCACAGTGACCGAGCGGTTTTATGAGAATAGTTGCAGAAGCTCGTCGAGTCATCCGGCAATCAGGATGCACTGCAGCATTTTGGAGAGTATCTGCTTCATTGCCAGCCATTCAGCAATACAACTGTCGAATCGAAGCAATAAGATTAGGTAAACGGAAATAACCGCCAACTGATATGCTTATGGTTAAAGTATGTTCTATCTTTCCAGCTTTAATCAGGTTCGGGCAGGCCGATGCGCATACCAGTCGAAACCGATGAGCAGGGCCAGGATCAGATAGCAGGCTGGCACCAGATAGAACGCTTTGCCAAGTCCCCCGTTCTGATTGCCGATATATCCCATCAGCCAGGTAGCAACGCCGCAGCCGGGAACACCGGCACATGCCAACAAAATAAAAAGCATGGTTGTATCGGTCTGGGGAAGTTGGTCTGCACAGCAGCTCTGAATGCTTGGCCAGAATGGCGCGGTAGCGATCCCGGCAAGGAAGAGCAGCAGAAAGAATAGCCAGAGAGAGGCTGTCAATGGTAAAAACATGGTAATAAGTGTGCCCGCGAGGGCAGAGAATACTATCAGCGCTTTCAAATGCCGCTGTTTCAGCCAGTATCCCCAGAAGCTGCGTCCGAACACCATGCCGATAGCAAAACAGGCGGTGCCAACACCACCTATCCAGGCAGAGGCGGTGAAATTCATCTGGATGTAGCTGGCGCACCAGAATGTGAGGCAGAACTCTCCGCCTCCGGCTACGAACATGGCGGCAAAAAAGAGCCAGAAGCGGGGAATCTGGAGAATTGTCCGTGAATGGTTTATGATAATGCTTCGGTCGAGCGATTCGGGATGTTCCGGGTAGGCCTGCTCCGGGCGCGTCGGCAAGAGGATGAGCGCAGCCGGAAACAGAGACAGAGCGGACACGGCTCCAATGATCACTCTCCAGGAGACACCGTGGGATAGTAACATACCGGAGAGAAGTACTGTCACCACCACACCGATCGACCAGAACGCATGTGAAAAGTTGATATAGCGCCCTGGCTCTTCGAGGTGGAGATCCTGCACGAAGGGGGTTGCCAGCCCCTCAATTACGCCTTCACCAATACCGGCAATCGCAAGTGCAAGTAACACAATGCTATAGGCTGGAGCGACAGCACATATTCCAATACCGATCCCCATCAATATCACGGAGACCCCAAGTGTGCGCCGTTTACCCCATCGCCCCGACCAGAAGCCGCACATCAGCATCGCGGCTACCATCGGAATGGTCCGCCCAAGATGCAGTGCGCCGGCAGCGGTCATGCCGCCGTTTTCCAATCTAAAGTTCAGATCGCGTGCAAGGCTCATCAGGGATACGGGCACTACCACCGAACCGGCAGCATAGGTGAAGAAGCTGAGGAAAGTCGCATAATCGTACCTGCCAAAGACCATCTCACGCGATTGTTTACTCACAGTACCTTCTTCTGCGCATCCGAATAGTATCTCTTTCCGCATTAGTATACCTATCCAGAGGAACGAAATGTCCGATATGAGCCAGACATATAGCGTTGGATGTGGGAACCAGGTTAATGGTCGGGATTTAGGCAATACCTCCGATTAAGAAATGAACTTTTGGTACATATGTTGAAACTAATACATTAATGGGTATCTTCTGAGGTAGACACGCTAGCCATAGGCGAGAGAAACATGATAAAGCACAGACAAAAGAGGCTCTTAACGATATTTTCGATACTTGGGATAATTACCCAACCCATGATAATGTTTGGGCAAAAGCCATTGAGGAAAGAACCACCAAGTCAGAGTGTTCAAAAGCAGATGTACGATTACATCTATGTAGTCAGTCCGATGAAACTCGGGTTTGAAATTCCTGGTTTTCATCTTGATCTAATAACCAAAGGAGTGGCGGGAGCTCCAATGGAAGCCTGGGAACACATCCGACTGATGGACGGCAAAAAATCGCTCTTGCTGCAACAACTCAATAATTTGCGTCATCATGTTCATATCACAGATGTCCAGACTGCTTTACGCTATGTCCGCCTCATCACTTCCCCTGAAACCTGGTTCTTATGGAAGAATGGAAAATTAGCGGTGGAAATTCTGGAAGCAGGAGCCGCCTCCGCTCTTCCCAACTTCGGTTTGAAAAGGCAGCCGCTTATTATTTTGTCCCCTGTCAAAACGAAGAGCATCAAAGGTGGATTTCAAAGTACCTATTGGATATACGATCCACGTGACCGCAAGATGCAGCTGATGTATGAAGCCTATAAGAACGGGAAAGACCGGAATAAGGTGCTCAAGACCACGAATTCACCTGACTTTTCTATTCTAGGCAACGGGATGATGGGAATTCTTACGCACAAAGCCTATCAAACCGGAAACTACTCTTCTCCTACCATCAAGTCTGTCGATGGCGGGTTTCAGATCACGCGCTGGCTGTTTGTAGAGGCCTATAGTGGATCAAAAGATAAGGAAAGTATTCAACTTGTGCAGGAGTTTGTAGGCACAGACGGTGAGTATCGTCGTTCAATTCTAAAAACGATCTCGAACCCCGATTATCCACGGGAATGCTCTATCTCTATTCCCAAATTTGAGTAGTATGAGTATTTCTGGTGGATGGGCGAAATTTATCCACTAAAAATAGAAGTATCTACGATGTGGGTATTATATTAAAATGTGCTCTGTCCAGCGAGTTGTGGATTTCGTTTTTCACTCCTAACGAAGGCCGCTCAATTCGTCGTGCCTTGCTTAAACAAGTGGTCTATGCACATGACAAGCCCCCGAACTCGCCGTCCGTTACAGTCCTTCCAGATACATATCTCATCTGTCA
>JBBRDM010000182.1:0-10970 GCA_038203935.1 Chthonomonadales bacterium | reverse complement strand
GGGAGATACGAAAAAGCCAGTCTTAGCAGCGAGTGGATTGGATGCTGGATCGGTAAGGCCCGGGAAGAACGTGTACCAGTCTTCTGCCATAGCCACCTGGCCTGCTTTAAACGCGGTGAGTGTCTGGTCAAAGTAGAAGTTTTCTGATCCGGGAGGCGTGTATTTTTTCAGATCTTTGGTGTAAAAATCAAGCGCCTTGATAGAAGCCGGCGAGTTCATCACACCCTGCACTACATTGGTTTTAGGATCGGCAAGATCGCCCCCGAAACACCACAGGACTTGATCGAAGCCCATAGTGATTCCATCGTAAGCCCCACCGCCAGCGTAAAACAATGCCGCTCCGTAAAGTTTTTTCTCAGGCCTTGTAAAGAATTCGGATATATCGCGGAACTGCTGCCAGGTTTTGGGTGGCGCGAGTTCGTATTTATATTTCGTATGAAATGCGGCCTTCTCAGTAGGATCCTCGAAGAGATCTTTGCGATAGGCAAATCCGATAGCATCCGCTTCGCAGGGAACCGCGAAAGTTTTGCTGTCGTAGTCGCAATAGAATTTTTTGGCTTTCTCAGAGATTTCGTTCCAGGGCACATTGGTTTTGGCCCATTCGGAAATATCCAAGTAGTGTCCTTCAGTGGCGCCGCGTCCCAGCCATTGGCTGTCGCCTACGATCAAATCATAGTCGGCGCTTTTTCCGCCCCATACTTCAGTCTGTATCTTCTGCTGGTAATTCGGCCATTCGATCTGTTTGACGATGACTTTGATACCAGTCTCTTTTGTAAAATCTTTAGAGAGTTCTTCGAGGTAGTCGGATGGTTTCCACTGAGCCCATGCGATTGTGATGGATTTTTCAGATGGCGGGGCTGATGCTGCTCCTCCTCCGCCTGTATCGTCTTTCTTGGGCCCGCCGCATCCATATCCTATAAGCCCACTGAGGGCAAGAGCAGTTGATGCTCTGAAATATCTGATTCGCAAGTAAGCGCCTCCTTGAAGAATTCCAACTTTGGTTCGGTCAGAGATCATGCCCGTGAAAATCAGCCGGGACTTCCAGCCGACGTATTATAACACGCCATTGTTCACTTGTCTAGCAGAAGAGTAAATAAAGCCAAATAAATCTTATCGAAGTGAAAGTATTTGCCTGGCAGATCAGGCTTAAATCTTCGCTGGAATTGTCACATTTCAACGAAATGTCGAATGAATTGGTACTGAAAATATTCTCGAATCATTAATTTGGTTAAAGCTATAGTTCATGCTGTAATTGTAAAACCGGTCTGCTGTGTCTTACACTCTTAAATTATCTGAAATTATCTCACTGATGTTTCGCAGGCGAGCAGTTTCCCAGAATCAAGCTGTCCATAGCTTTTATGAATGTTTTCAGATAGGAACAATACCGAAATGGAATTTCAAATCCAATGTCTGAGTATAAAAATCATTGTTCTTGCCTCGGTAATCTGTGCTAATCTGAGTAATGTGTGGATAAAAAATCTGAAGTATTCCCGATTAGAGTATTCAATATGCAAAGGATTTAAAAGTATTTTATCCACAGATTAGCACAGATTACATTGTATCTATCATGCTAGGGACAGCACTCTCAATACTTCTAAATTAACACTGATGTTACGCAGGCAAGCTTTTCAAAATAGTATATGTTCGATTATTTTTCACCTAACCCCCCGCCCCCTTCCCTGCCCATGCAAACGATAAAGCAGTTTGCATTAGGGAAGGGGGAGAGTCATAATTACAGATTCCCCCTTCCCTCCGAGGCACGAGGGAATCAGGGAAGGGGGTCAGGGGGTTAGGTGAAAAATGCTGCATTTAGGCTTTCGCAATTTCCTCTAGAGATCGAAAAACTTTATTCGCACTCGGCAAACTGCTTGACTGCGTAACATGAGTTAATCATAATGAACTGATTGGCTGGGTAACATGAGTTATCTAATTTGAAATTTCCTCGCAGGATATTGTCCAGTCAACATTTGCATTCTCAACACTATCTATTCTCAATTCTGCGAGGCCATTCGCCGCATCAATCATCTTGATTTCGGACTTCGCGCCTTTTGCGGTGCACGAAATGAGATGATGACCGCTCACAGCAATTACGAGTTTGTAGGTTTCGCCGCCGATTATTTTTGATGTACCGGCAAGAATATTTGCAGACTGATTCCAGCTGGATTTCAGCACATCGATATAACCCTGCATAACGTGTCTGTTGGTAGATAGGAACTGTGGATGATTTTCCGCTTCATGCACCGACATCATTCGCACTTCACCTGGCCGGAGTTTCTGTTCGAAAAGGCTGTTTCCATTAATTTTACCGAGAAATTTGTCGTTCCAAAAATCATAGATGTAATAACTTTTCTGTTTGTCCAGCCCCATACCGCCCATCGAACTATCCCTGCTGAGATCGACACCTATGGTTTCGCTTTCCTTAACATCGGGATTATAGAAGGCCAGCTGATGCCATGATTTGTTGATCATGAAATCGTATATATGAGGAATTCCATCTTCTCTGGTAAAGGCGTCGAGGGGCCGTGCGCTTCGCGGAGCAGTGTGTACAGGGTAAATTCTCGAAAGATCGTGAAGCTGCTCTGCTGTCATTTTACTGAAGCTGTTAGCCAGAACCAGCCGAGGTGCAGCCGTGTACGCCATCGTAAGAAGCTGCCGAAGGCCGTCCCGGTTATTCGGAGACACCTTGAACAGGTTCTTTGAGTCCATATCGTAGGTATAGATGACCCGATTTTTATACCAGCGATTTCCGCACCTTGAATACATTTCCGGCGAGGCGGTATCATTGTCGCCCCACACCCTCTGCGAATCCACCACTCCGACCGTCATATCCGAAAAACATCCCCTCCCATCCGGCTCTGCCCAGACATTACGCTCATCGATATAGGAGTTCGGCCCGAGGATCTGCTTGGGCAGTGCGAAGATTGATCGATACGCTGCAGTCGAAGTGGAATGGCTATCCTCGAACCCGCCGTTCAGCCGAAACGCGTTTTCCGGATAGTCGAACATCAGCCCGGCCAGTCCCCCCACTTTCATGTTCTCATAGACCGTGCTTAGATGCGTTTTGAGGCCGGGATCGGTGAAGTCCAGAGTACTCTTGTAGGACAGTTCGCCTTTGCTATCGAAGAGCCGGCTGGTATCGTTGTACAGATACCAATCTGGATGAGCCGCAATAAAATCGCGGGAGTTCGAAGTCGTCTGGCTGTATATCAGCGGAATGCCGCCGAGTTCTATAACCGCCTGCGCCCATTTCTTCGTGGTCTCGTATGGTTTCACATAGTGCCCATATTTTTGCCAGTGTGCCTCATCCCACCAACCCTGTTCATTGTTCGCTCCGTACTCATCGGGGATAAGTCTTATTCCGACTTTGCTGTATTTCAGAAAACCAGATTTTTTTGCGGCATCCATGAGCGCAACCATTCCCGCGGAGTTGTTTGGCTCTGAACCTCCCCCGCTGAACACTGCAACGTACCAGCCGTCGACGGTAGGGAAATCGTTGATCCTCAAATTGACTTTTTGTGCTGCGCGAATGGAAAGGCCGTACTGTTCCAGCGCCTCGAACGGGTTTGATGTACAGAAGTCGATATAGCAGCGGTCATCAGGCATGTAGGTGCTTCCCGGCTCCACAAGCTTTCCAACGGGATCCCAACAGCTTATACCGACTGCCAGACTGCCATCGACGCTGAGTGCTGCCCGCGCAATTTTCGTATAGTCGTGGTAAGTGAGACCGCCGAGAACGATAGAATGGCGTTTACCGACATTTAGATATGTGGCCAGAAGATTATTCGGACACTCCATGCTATTGGTGCGGCGCACCTTGGTCTGATCGCCAATCTCCTGCTTGACGCCGTCCATTCGCGGGCCAAGGCCTGCTCCGCCCGGGCCATTGAGCATTCGGAGATCGGATTTGGGACTCAATCCTTCAAAAGCTTTCGCATGAAAAAGCGGTTCGATTTGATTAACTCGCAGACTCTTTCCAAGAGAGTTGGTGATTCCCCCACCTATTGAGATCAGACTCTTATGATCATACAGACTAATCTGGAGGATCAGTTCGGGTCTGTCGTGACCAGCAAAATTGATCTGCAGCATTCGACCAGCCCCGACTCCATCTTTCAAAGCGCTGCTTTTCCAGGTGCAGTTCAGCCCTGATGTATCCGAGGAATAGCCATCAATTTTGAGCGAGCCGTTCGTGATGCTGGATGATTTCTCTTTGCGGCTGTACGCAGAATAGGTTCCTTTGGCTAGATCGCAATCAACTTTAACCAACTCGTTTTGGAGTTCCACGATGCTGCCGTGTTTGTTGACGGTTGTCTCAGCCCGGCAAAAAATGGATGTCGAGAGCATGGTAGATGCAAGCAGCAGGCACGAAGCAAAGCAGCGCAGGAGGCGGGCAATTTTCATCAGGAATCTCTTTCCGAACTCAATTATTGGTTACGTTGGGGGATGGACTTCTTCGTCCCGGGGCAGCGAACGCTATATTATTTGTCAGATTCAAGCAGGAATGCATAAACATACAGTGACGGAAGTTTAAGAATTTACTCAGATTTGATATTTCCAATTCTGATGAAATTCAACTCCAGCTATATTCTTAACCATTCCATTATTGCAGACTTCCCGCTTGAATGTGATCTATTCAGTTTTCCTACTCTTATTGATTCCAGGCATACTACAGAGAGCGGCCGATGGCGGAGGCGATCAGCTTCAGCTGCCCCATAGTTTTATCAAACTCTTCCGGGACCAGCGACTGCGATCCATCGGAAAGTGCTTCTTTGGGGTTCGGGTGTACTTCAATCATTAATCCATCAGCGCCGGAAGCGAGTCCCGCTTTTGCCATCGCTGGTACATATCTGGATACCCCTACGCCGTGGGAGGGATCGACAATAACCGGCAGATGGGAGATATGTTTCAAGGCGGGAACGGCATTGAGATCGAGAGTGTTGCGTGTGTAAGTGCGATCCAGTGGATGAACCCCTCGTTCACATAGCAGCACATTCGGAGTACCATGATGCAGCAGATACTCCGAAGCAAGGAGGAACTCATCCAGCGAGGCGCTGGGACCGCGCTTCAGCATGGTTGGATGGCCGGATTTTCCTGCCGCGATGAGCAGTGGATAGTTCTGCATGTTGCGCGCGCCTATCTGCAGGATATCGGCATGGGCTGCGACGCTGGGTACGTCCTCCGGGGCCATGACTTCTGTGATAGTCAGAATCCCGAGCTCATCTCCGACTTCTTTGAGCAGCCTGAGACCTTCTAGCCCTAATCCCTGGAAAGCATAGGGTGAGGTTCTGGGCTTATAAGCCCCTCCCCGCAGCACTTTCGCGCCTGATTTTTGGACGGCGTGAGCCGCCGAATAGAGCTGATCACGGGTTTCGATAGAGCATGGCCCTGCTATGACAACGCATGCATTCCCACCTATTTCCACATCCTTAATTCGTACTACCGTATCGGCATGGTGAAACTCACGTGAGGCCAGTTTGTAGGAGCGGCTGATCTGAACGACATGATTCACACCGGGCATCCCGGTGAGTTCCGTCGTAAGCGTTTCTCTCAGATTGGCAGGAATGGCGCTCGTAATACCGATAGCCACATGTTCATCGCCCGGCATTCTTACGGCATGGAGGTTATGCGCTGAAATTCGCTTGAGGACATCCTCACTCTGCTCTGCCGCAGCATCGGCATTCATCAGTACCATCATCGGTGTCTAGCTATTCCTTTCAAAACCATCATCGGTTGTATATGAAAAGTCTATTCGCCTCGTGACGTGTTATTTCCTGCCAAGAACTAACCCAGAGTAATAGAGTGATCGGATGGGAATAACTTTCTGATATAAAAACACAGTTAGCTCTTCTATCACTTTGAAGATCAATATTACTATCTTCACCGTAAAATTAGACTGCTGGGCAGGAGCTAACCATGGTGACGGCTTTATTTCAGCTCATGGACGACGATTGGCTGATTTCTCCTATCACAACGCCATCGTCCTTAGGCCACCGAGATGATCTAAGACTTCTTTATATTAAAATCCATCATCTGCAGCAGGACTTAAATTTGTACGCTCCCACCTGTGCAGCGATGGCGTTAGCCTTTTTTGACGACTAACGCGATCCGCATTTTATCAAAGCGCTCTCGACTCCTCCTGGCAGTACGTTTGCCGGAACCTACTACGTTGATTTGGTGTCAGGAGTGAGTAAGATCGGCTATCGTGGGGAAGATAAGGGTTATACGCTCAGTGAAGAGGGATTTGATGAAGGATTGAAGGACATTCTCGCGAGTCTGAAATACCATCGGCCAGTACTGGTAGATATGTTTGTCCGTTCGCTGGACCATGCAGTACTGCTCACCGGTTATAACCGGAAGGCGCATCAACTTTTTTTCTTAGACCCTAACGGGATCTCGCCGTACTTCCAGAGTTTTACCTATCTCCAGTTTGAGCAGAATTGGCATTCCGTTGTGGCCAATGTGCGCGGCGAAATTTTTACGAGTCCTAAAGATTAAGCTGTTCTTGTGAATCCAAATTAGTGGTCTTCTTGAGATATACTGGTCATCCTCATAGACAATCGATCGCTTTAACTCGGTTCCAGGCAGGTAGGCATTAGATATGACTAATGTTTCGCAGGCTGTAACTCTTTACTGAGCATAGGAAGCCCGTACTTTCTGTAGAATTTTTTCGGATGCTGTTCCTGTATATCTTGTGTAATAGGACCTAGTTTCGGGTCATAATCGTAAGATTCCATTTCGGCACGATTAATATCATAAGTGGAATCGACTTGTAACATACCTACTATAATTTGATATTCGTATTCCACGTACTCGCGCTTCGTGGTGATATCCTTCATTGCAAATTTGCTAATCTCACCTTTTGCATCCCAACCCATTCTATTTAAGTAATCGCGCATACTTTGTACCGGCATATCCTTCAGATGATTTTGTGATTCATCTACCTCCCTTAGGTAAATTACATAAAGCAGCTTATCCTTGCCATTTTTACGATGATAGCAGCGAATCTGGTACTTATTCAATCGCGCATGTGGAGTATAAGCATTCATCACCAACATATAGGCTCTGTCTGATTTTCCGAAGAGAAACAGCACAGAAATGGAAAAGTAATGCGTTGAAAGCTCGACATTGTACTTGGTCTCGAATCTATGCAGGAATTGGTATCTTTCCCAAGCTATCCTTCTTGCTCCGACGCTTTGGTTAGACAATCGACGACTTGCATTAGCGCTTTCTTCATCAATAGCAGCTTGCGTCATTGCTGTTGAAGGCAGAAATAATCCCGCCGCTATGACGATAGCCAAAATGGCCATGCTTAACTTATGTCGTTGTGCGCTCATAGTAATCATACTTCCTGATTTCTTCCACTATTGAATATTGTTCAAATTAAATCCCGTCTGCCCATGAAAATGTATCGTTGTATCGGAAATGTATCGTTGTATCGGACAGTAATAATTGAAAAATGTTATTAGATTTTTTCGCATTCCACTTTTCTATGGGAGTAAAGTATTCAGCCCTGGGTTATATCTGACATCCGTAAATTAGAATATTTTTTCCAACAGGAAATGATCGCAAAGTCTATGAAGTGACGGGCAGACACAATTCTCGCTCCGTTCGAATGGAGAATACTGTGGTCACCCACATACAATCATCAGCATTATTAGGAATAAACGCTTATCAAGTTCACGTATAAAGAGGTAATCGTATGAGTGATTTCATTTGACAGAAGAGCATCCGCATGCTATAATGCGTGGAGGTATGGATGGGGAGTTCACACTTTCTGTTATGCTGACTGTATTCTGTCTGGAGTGATGTCCGAGTTGGTCTAAGGAGCACGACTGGAAATCGTGTAGCGGGCGAAAGCTTGCTCGAGGGTTCGAATCCCTCTCACTCCGTATTCTGCGAACTATCTCCGCTCCATCCCGTGTTCTCTGTTTTGGGAGGCGCATTTGCCAAGCCGTTCGCCGTTTCGCACACATCTTAGCCTCGGTTTTCGATTAGTACTGCTGGTACTTGTGCTTCCCTGCGTCTACTTTGGAGGCGCTGGAGCAGCTTTCTTCTACCGCCAGCATAATCTCACCCCCGAAGAGTTTGAAGCACACCTTGCGCCAGTCGCTGTGCCAAGTTCCGCAACCAGGCTGCTTGTCTTCGCGCCGCACTGCGACGATGAAACTCTGGGCTGCGGAGGCCTGATACAACGAACGCTCAGTACCGGCGGGGCAGTTCGCACGGTAATGCTCACAAACGGCGATGGGTTTCGCACGGCGGTAGAACGACAGGCTAGAAACTTGCGGGTGGGGCCGCAGGACTATATACGGTTTGCCTCTATTCGCCAGGACGAATCAGTACGGGCGTTGGAATCACTTGGGATGCCGCGGAAAGAGGTCGTATTTTTCGGTTACCCGGACAGAGGCTTGATGCCGCTCTGGAACGACCATTGGACCCGTGATCAGCTGTACACCTCTTCATTTACCAGATGCAGTTCCTCTCCGTACACCAACACTTTTAATGGAGCCTCTAAATACTGCGGCCAGGATCTATTAGAAGATATCAAAACGGAGATACGCAATTTTCATCCTACAGAAATAAAAGTAACCCATCCATCAGACGATCATCCGGACCATGCCGCCGGATCCGCTTTCGTAACTCTCGCTTTAAAACAGCTTCAAAACGAATCCGATGGAAATAGCTGGCTGCATAAAATCCATCTCTCGTACTATCTGGTACACCGGGGTGACTGGCCAATGCCGCAGGGCGCTCGTCCCGGCGAAGCGCTGCTTCCACCCAGGCAGATGGCGCATCTGGATACACGGTGGAGTTCACTTCTCTTGAATCCCAAAGAAGTGCAGCAAAAGGCGAAGTCCATAGATCTCTATCCCAGCCAGACTGCGCTTATGCGCCGTTTCCTGATATCTTTCGCGCGAAAAAGCGAGATATTCGGTGACAGCCCGATCACTGAGCTTCACGCCGTTCCGGACAACACGATGCATGTTGATGCAAATCCGAGAGACTGGTCGAGAATAACTCCTGTATTGATGGACGCGGTGGGTGACAATGTAATACGAGATCTTCAGGGCGGCGGAGATATACGCGCGCTATTTGCCTGCAAAGACAGAAATTTTCTCTATCTTAGAATAGATACCCGGCAGCCCGTTTCTTCCCGATTCTCTTATACAGTGCATTTGCGAGCTTTTGCAAAAAACGGTTCTACAACGCAGGATGTATTTACCCTGCATATTCCCGTTAGTTCAGCCAACAGCATGCTCGATGGAGAGAGCAGAGCAGCAGCTCGCGGGCGGGTCATTGAGGCCTGTGTTCCCTTGCATGAAATTCAGACGGGCTTGATGGGCCGAACACTTGCTCTCATGGGTGTAGAAGCCGAAACATCTCTCGCTGGAGTCGAAATAGATAAAACAGGAATCCGTTTAGTCGAGGTTTCCGAAAACCCTGCAGACGGCAACGTTCAGCCGAAACTCACTCACACTAAATCACTTATAAAACGAGGTGCGTATGCGACTGGGCATCATGGGCGGGACATTCGATCCGATACATAATGGGCATCTCTTTGTGGCAGAAGAAGCTAGAATTCGATTTCGCCTGAATAACGTGCTTTTCGTTCCAAATGGGCAGCCCCCTCATAAAAAAGACTATGAAATAACCTCGTCATCAAAGCGATATTCAATGGCGCTGATAGCTACGCATTCCAATCAGGCATTTGGCTGTTCGCCCATCGAATCTAATCGTTCTGGGCCGTCCTATACTGTAGATACCCTCAAGATGATCAAGGAACAAAATCCTGATGCGGAACTCTATTATATAACAGGCATCGACGCTGTCGCGGATATTTTAACATGGAAGCGGCACGAAGAAGTAATTCAGATGGCCACATTCATAGCGGCTATGCGGCCTGGTTATAATCTTGTGGATCTGCGGGGCAAACTTCCTCGCCCCTATCTTGAAAGAATTCTGCTGCTCGGTTCTACCTATCTGGGAATTTCCTCCACAGATATCCGAGCCAGACTGCAGCAAAATTTGCCAGTTCGCTATCTATTGCCGGATAGTGTATTGGAATATATAATGAAAAACAGCCTCTATGGAACCAGTATTGCGCAGGGGGAGGCCGATGCGAAGGAAGATAGCGCATCAGGAGAAAGTGTCATTGACGAAACTAGATGAAAGAATGGCTGCGAACGCTTTAGAGCAGCGCAATATCGAAAATGGGATCGATCCCTCTGAGTTGAATGAAGACTGGGATAATACTCCTGTCGAAACCGAACATTACGATTCTTTAGAGAAGGTAAAGCTGATGGCCGCCGCCGCCGACTCTGTGCGTGCTTCGGATATTGCAGTCCTTGATCTACGGGAGCTGACCATAATCTCGGATTACTTTCTGATCTGCACCGGCAAATCCAGCATACAGATTCGGGCCATCGCGGATCGAATTGAAGAGAAACTGCGTGAACAGGGATACAAAAAACTGCGCGTAGAAGGCTATCAGGAAGCCACCTGGATTCTGCTTGATTATGGTGATGTTGTGGTCCATGCTATGGCTGAAGAACAGCGCAGCTATTATAGGATCGAAGAGTTCTGGGCAGCCGCACCACGAGTAGAAATCGATATCGACGTGGAATCGACTGAACTCCTCTCATCCGTCATATAAACGGATATCAATAGAAATATATTCGGACAATCTTCCAAGAGAGCCACTGAATGGATTCTAATAATTCCAAAAGCCCTGACCCCACGCTGAATATCCAGGGAAGCCCGATTGATCAAAATGTATTATCAGTCCATGCTGACTCCGTTTCGGAGCCGACTCAGGTAATTGCGGCGCAGTCAGCCGCTATTGTAGGCGGGGAAGATCCGCTAGCGGATGCTGCCAGCCGACAGAAGCTCGAAGCAGATCTTACGCGCATGGGAGTCAGCAAAGCTGAAATACATCGCATTCTCAACACCAAAGGGGATTCGGCGGCAGAACT
>JBBRDM010000181.1:0-11056 GCA_038203935.1 Chthonomonadales bacterium | reverse complement strand
AATGCAAGGTATGCCTATGTGGGAGACATCATTATAGGTGTTGTGAAATCAGCAACGCCGAATCAGCAGGTCAAAAAATCGGATGTTGTGTGCTGCGTGATCGTACGCACCAAACAGCCTATTCGGCGCCCGGATGGTTCCGTTCTGCGTTTTGATGACAACGCTGCAGTTGTTATTAATAAAGCGAACCAGGAGCCTCGAGGCACTCGTATTTTCGGCCCTGTAGCTCGTGAACTGCGCGAACGTGATTTTATGAAGATCGTATCGCTCGCGCCGGAGGTGCTTTAATATGCCACGACTAAAACGCAGCCAGCCGACAGAGCCGGTTAAACTTAAAGTTAAAAAAGGGGACACCGTTGAGGTGATCTCCGGTAAAGATAAAGGCAAGCGCGGCGAGATTTTGGAAGCAATGCCTAAAGAGAATAAGGTAGTGGTTCAAGGTGCGAATATGATGGTAAAGCATCAGAAAGATCGACCCAGTAATCGCGCCGGAGCTAACAATGTTCTCAAAGGCGGCCGTATCGAAAAAGAAAGTCCGCTTTTTGCATCCAAAGTAATGGTAGTCTGCAAAGCCTGTCAGCGCCCAACCCGCGTAGGTTATGCCTACAGGGAAGGCGAAGAAAAAATGGCCCGCCGTAAATACCGTGTCTGTAAACATCCAGACTGCGGTAAATCCATAGATTAGTGTTCGTAAATGCAGTGCGATCCCGTCGCCGGTCGGAAATCGGCGGCAATCATTTCGGGAGAACGGATTAGAATGACTCGTTTAAAAGATAAATTTGTTTCGGATGTATCACCAGCCCTTCTGAAACAGTTTGAATATAAAAATATTATGCAGGTTCCGAAGCTGGAAAAAATTGTTATCAATATGGGTGTTGGCCGCGCCGGACAGACCGGCGGAGATGCCAAGGAGCTGGATGGCGCTGTACGTGATATGACAGCCATAGCCGGCCAGAAACCAGTTGTAACCAGAGCGCGTAAATCGGTTTCCAACTTTAAACTCCGTGAAGGTTCAAAAGTTGGCTGCAAGGTGACGCTGCGCGGCGCAAAGATGTATGAGTTCTTTGACCGTTTGGTGAGCGCTACCCTTCCAAGAATTCGAGACTTTCAAGGAATATCGCCAAACTCATTCGATGGCCGCGGTAATTTCGCCATGGGAATGAAAGAGCAGATAGTATTTCCTGAAATCGATTACGATAAAATCGATAAAGTACGCGGAATGGATATTATCATCTGCACCACCGCGCCGACTGATGAAGAGGCTCGCGCACTGCTTAAAGCGCTGGGGATGCCTTTCCGCGATAAGTAGATTCTGAAATCGACTTGGTTAGTTTTTCCATCGAAGGGCTGATGCCCTTCGAGAAAAATGCAAGTGCAGCAAGAACATATTTATGTCCTGAGTACATTTGTAGAATTAAGCAAGGGGCGATAGCCCGACCAATAAAAAAACTAAATAGTGAGTTTGTTCTGTCTCCTTCGCCGTGTCTGCTCGGTAAGTGTGGACGCGACGACGTTTGGGATTTATGAATTCTTTAACGGTTCATTCCTGGACATTTCGCCGCGACGCGCTGCAGCCGAACGGCGTGTCAATATAAATTGGCGAGGGGAGAGTACGCCATGAAAAGCTATGCAATTCATGCAATCAGAAATGTGGGCCTGTTCGGTCATCAGGGAGCAGGGAAGACCTCACTCGCAGAGGCGCTTCTATTCAGTTCCGGAGCTATTGACCGGCTTGGCAGAACCGATGAAGGTTCTACAGTATGCGATTATGATGCTGAAGAACAGAAGCGGCACATCAGTATAAACGCAGCGATGGCGCCCTGTGAATGGCATGAAACCAAGATTAATTTCATTGATGTACCTGGTTATCTAGATTTCCAGGGCGAAATGAAGAGCGTTCTGAGTGTGGTTGAGGCCGCTATTCTGGTGACTCCTGCACAAGGCTTACCCGAAGTTGGTTTTGAGATCGCCTGGGATCTGGCTTCAGAAGACAGTCTGCCCAGAGCAGTATTTATTAATAAGATGGATCGCGAGAATGCAGATTTCGGTCTTTTGCTGCAGTCTCTGAGATCGAAATATGGCACCATCATCGCGCCGTTTCAAATCCCCATAGGATCCGGGGAAAGTTTCAGAGGTGTCGTCGATCTTGTCGAGATGAAGGCGTTCATTGGAACCGGACACGACGTTGAATGCAGCGAAGTACCTCCGGAGTATCTAGAGGAAGCGCGAAGATATCGCGATCTGCTGATTGAATCGTCCGCTGAAGGCGACGATGCGCTCATTGAAAAGTATTTAAACGGAGAAGAGCTGACGCATGATGAGATCGTGCGAGGCCTTCATGAAGGAATTGATGCAGGAAAAGTAGTTCCGGTGCTCTGCGGCTCAGCGATAAAAGATATCGGGATGACGGATCTGCTGGATATCGTCGTCCATGAGTTTCCAAATCCGTTGGAAGTCGGTCATATTCACGGTCGGAATCCTGTTACAGGGGCGGAAGATAAGCGGGCAGCGAGTGATGACTCTCCCTTTTCTGCTCTAGTTTTCAAGACCGTAGCGGATCCATTTCTGGGGACGCTGAACTATTTTAGAGTCTTATCTGGAGTAATGCGAGCCGGTTCAACGGTTCTTAATTCATCGCGCGGTAAAGAAGAGCGCGTAGGGCAGATATATTTTGTTCGCGGTAAGAATCAGGAACCGACTTCCGAAATACGTGCTGGGGATATCGGAGTAACGGCGAAGTTAGCCGATACCCGAACGAGTGATACACTTTGTGATCCGGCGAAACCGATGCTGATCGATCCGATCAAATTCGGAGAGCCGATCTTCGAGCAGGCTATTGTTGCGAAATCGAAGGTTGATGAAGATAAAATGGGGCCGGCGCTCCATCGCGTAGAGATATCGGATCCAACCTTCAAGTTTCATCGCGATCCGGAAACGGCGCAGACGATTATCTCAGGATCCGGCGAGACTCATCTGAATATTGTGGTGGAGCGGCTCAAGAAGTTCGGTGCGAATGTAGAAACGGTGGACCGTAAGGTTCCCTACCGGGAAACCATCACCGCGAAAGCGGAAGGCCAGGGCAAGCACAAGAAGCAGACCGGCGGCCGAGGACAGTATGGAGACTGCTGGCTGCGGCTTGAACCGAATAAAAATGGCGGTATTGAGTTCGTGGACGCGATAGTCGGCGGCTCTATTCCGAGGAATTTTATTCCTGCCGTTGAAAAAGGTGTATTGCAGGCAGTAGCAACAGGTATTCAGGCGGGATATCCCGCGGTGGACATAAAGATAACGGTCTACGATGGCTCTTATCATGATGTGGACTCATCCGAAGCGGCTTTTATAATGGCGGGAATAATTGGGTTCAACGCCGTGGCGCTGAAAGCTCTTCCCACTCTGATGGAGCCGATTTTGGATATACAAGTAAAGATTCCCGAAGAGATGCTGGGGGACGTGATGAGCGACCTTACCGGTAAACGGGGACGAATAGTCGGGACGGACTCCGCGGGACAGGGTAAAACCCTCCTGAAGGCTTCCGTACCGCAGGCGGAGATGCTCCGATACGCAATTGATCTCAGGTCTATCACACGAGGACGGGGATCGTTTACCGGACAGCTTTCGCATTACGAAGAGGTGCCGCAGCATATTGTGCAGCACATTATCGCGAACCACAAGAAGGAGCGCGAGGCGGGCGAACACTAGCTCGTTAATTTCTTGATGGGATGTTTTCCTTGAATATAGCTAAAGTGTTTAAGGAAAACCTCTCACTCTTATGGAGGTTCATTTGGCAAAACAGTGTTTAATCGAAAAGGCTAAACGCACACCTAAATTCAAAGTGCGCGGCTACACTCGGTGCAACGTCTGCGGGCGTTCCCGAGGATATATGCGGCGGTTCGGCTTGTGCCGAATCTGTTTCCGGGAAATGTCGCATCAGGGTCTCATTCCGGGCGTAACGAAGTCGAGCTGGTAAGGGAGAAGAATAATGGCATTTACAACCGATCCCATCGCCGACCTGCTGACCCGAATACGGAACGCTAACCGCGCAAATCACGACAGTCTCGAACTTTCCTCTTCCAAGCTGAAAGTCGAAATCGTCAAGATTCTGCATCGCGAGGGTTTTATCAAAAGTTTCGAGGTTATCAAACTGGTGCCTCAGGACAAGATCAAAATATCACTGAAATACGGCTCGAAACGTGAAAAGGTCATCACCGACCTGAAACGAATCAGCAAGCCAGGCCTGCGTGTTTACTGTGGAAAAGAAGAGATCCCGCGCGTACTCCGCGGTCTGGGAATCGCAATCCTTTCTACTTCGCATGGCCTTATGACCGACCGAGAAGCTCGGAAGCAGTGTGTGGGAGGCGAAATTCTCTGTTTCGTATTCTAAACGAAAGAGTTTACTCTCTCGTGCCTGCTAACGTGAACTTTGCAGCATGTTCCGCTCTTATATTTGAAAGGCATTAATATGTCACGTATCGGTAAACGCCCAATTCCGGTTCCGGCCGGAGTTACCATCACGCATAACGAGGATGGCACGGCGATAATTAAAGGGCCAAAAGGTTCTTTGTCCCGGCAATTTAGTCCGGATATGAAGTTCAGCCAGAACGACGGTGTGCTCCTCATCGAGCGTCCGACGGATGAGAAGCAGCATCGTGCTCTTCATGGTTTGACTAGAACACTGGCAGCAAATATGGTGGAAGGAGTAACCAAAGGTTACGAAAAGCAGCTCGAAGTTATTGGAGTTGGATTTCGTGCTTCGGTTACCGGTTCCACTCTCCAGCTGAGCGTTGGTTTCTCGCATCTTATCGAAGTATCGCCCAGGGAAGGTATCACGTTTTCCGTTGCCAACGACCCTGGTACTCGAAATCCGGTGATTACCATATCAGGGATTGATAAAGAGAGAGTGGGCCAGACTGCGGCTGAAATTCGTAAATTGCGAAAGCCGGAACCCTACAAAGGCAAGGGTATTCGCTACAAAGGCGAGAACGTGCGCCGCAAACAGGGCAAATCCGGCGGCAAGGGCGGTAAGGGCAAGAAATAGTCGTGAAATCCGGAGTATGGGAGCGTGGACGTTCACAATACTCCGGAGGTTCCCGACGCAGATAGTTTTATCACTGAATATCTGCCCCGCTCTGCCATAGTTTGTGGTATAATAGCATCTTGCGTTCCTCTGATGAAGTTGGAACGCTATAGGAGTGTTGGGTCGGAAATCCAGCACGAGAGGAAACCAGACAGAAATGCGGATTGAAGATAAAGAGCGTCTGCGTCTGAAGCGCCATAAACGTGTTCGGGCGAAAGTTACGGGCACCTCTGCTCGCCCACGACTCAATGTCTCCCGGAGTATTCAGCATATCTATGTACAGCTGATCGACGATACCACCGGGCATACTTTACTGGCAGCATCTACTATGGATCCGGATCTGCGCAAAGCGCTGAAATCTGGCGGCAATGTGGAAGCAGCCAAAGCTGTCGGCAAACTGATTGCTGATCGCGGGATTGAAAAAGGCATTACATCCGTCGTGTTTGACCGCGGCGGTTACAAATATCATGGACGCATCCAGGCTTTAGCCGATGCAGCTCGTGAAGGTGGACTCGTATTTTAAGGAGCAGCTTGTGGCGAAGATCAATCCGGATACGCTGAATCTAGAAGAGCGTGTCGTTCGCACTAATAAGTGCCAGAAAACAACCAAGGGCGGCCGTACCATGAGCTGGAGCGCACTCGTCATAGTGGGCGACGGCGATGGCCATGTGGGCGCCGGGCTTGGAAAAGCGCGCGCAATTCCGGATGCAATCCGAAAAGGCGTGGAAGCGGCAAAGAAGAATATAATTCATGTCCCGATAGTAGGCGGCACGATACCTCATGAAGTTCTTGCGAACTCTGGGGCGGCGCAGGTCATGCTGAAGCCGGCATCTGCTGGAACAGGAATTGTGGCGGGCAGCAGCGTGCGCACCATTCTGGAGCTTGCCGGGGTGCATGATGTACTGGGCAAATCACTGGGATCCGCAAACTCCCTCAATATTGCCTGGGCAGCTATGGAAGCGCTAAAACAGCTGAAACGTGTGGAGGATGTGGCTCGTCTACGTTCTACAACCGTTGAGAAACTGCTTCCCTGGATGAAATACCTTGAGGAGCCTGCACATGTCTGATAAGCTAAAAATCACACTTCGAAAAAGTCCGATAGGATATGCTCAATCTCAAAAAGATACCGCACGTTCCCTGGGCTTCAAGAAACTGCAGCAGACTGTAATGTTTGACGATTCTGCAGTTGTGCGCGGAATGATTCATAAAATTCGACATCTAGTAGTAGTTGAGCAGATAGAGGGCTGAGCTGCGGCTTAGTTCCAGTTCTGCGTCGGGCGAAATGCTTTTGAGCCTCGCCGGATTAAGAAAAGAGAGACACTATGGGCATAGGCATACATAATCTTAAGCCGACACCAGGATCCACCCACCGACGCAAGCGACTTGGGCGAGGAATGGGTTCCGGGCACGGTAAGACCTCGACACGAGGTCACAAGGGTAATAAAGCAAGAGGCCAGATTAATCCGAACTTCGAAGGCGGACAGACACCTCTGCACCGCAGACTTCCGCATATTCGAGGATTCAAGCCTGTAAACAAAAAGATCTACGCGCTTGTAAATATTGAAGTGCTGGAACAAAAATTTGCAGCGGGCACCGTGATTACTCCTGAACTGCTGATCTCCAGCGGCGTCGTTCGTGATCTGCATCACGGATTGAAAGTCCTGGGCGATGGCGAAGTGACGAAGAAATTCACAGTGCATGCTCACAAGTTCAGCCAGAGTGCGCAGGAGAAACTGCAGCAGGCTGGTGGTTCGATAGAAGTGTTGGGTGACCCAAGACGAACTTCGGAGGCGAAATAAGTAAATGTTAGAGGCGATGCAGCGAGCCCTCTCCATTCCGGAGCTGAAAAAGAGAATACTGTTTGTTCTAGGCATGTTTCTGATATTTGCTATCGGAGCTCATATTCCTGTTCCTGGTATAGATCCTAAAAAGATGGCTGGGATCATGGGAAAAGGATCTGGAACACTACTGGGGATGATGGATGTTTTCTCCGGCGGCGCACTGCGCAGAATGTCTCTTTTTGCCATGGGGATCGCGCCTTACATCAATGCCTCGATCATTATGCAGATGATGACTTTCGGAATTCCGCAGCTTGAGCAGCTATCCAAGGAAGGTGAAGCGGGCCGAAAGCAGATTGCGCGCATCACCAGAAACTTAATGGTGGTTCTGGCTGCAGTACAGTCTTTCGGAATGACTTTCATCTTCACTCAAGGCGGTGTGCAGATGGGTATCATCACACGCCTTCAGATATGTGTAGCTCTGACCGCAGGCTCTACTCTGCTTCTGTGGCTTGGTGAACAGGTTACTCAGCATGGTGTTGGAAACGGGGTTTCGCTGGTTATCTTTGCTGGAATTTTGTTAAGCCTTCCCTATCAGAGCCAGATGATACTGGTTCAGCTGCGCGCCGGAACAGTGACCTGGGTGAATATATTAGTGCTCCTGGCCGCTTTTATCGGCACCGTATATGCCATCGTCTATATTACACAGGGAACCAGGCGTATTCCGATACAGCATACCAAAAGAGTTATTGGCCGAAGTCAGACACAGGCAGGGGCTTCCTATCTGCCGATAAAAGTGAATACCGCGGGTGTTATTCCCATTATTTTCGCGATATCTCTTATGCTTTTGCCGGCAACGATACTTAATGTAATTCCTGGTCAGCCTGGAGTTGGCACTATTGGAATGCTCAAGGATTTCGCACTCAAGTTGAATCCTGGAAACACCTGGTGGTCTACCCTAATCTATGCGCTGTTCGTTATCATCTTCACCTACTTCTACACGGCTATCGTGATGAATATTCAGGAGATGTCCGATAACTTGCGCAAATATGGCAGCTATGTACCCGGAATTCGACCGGGAAAACCGACTTACGATTACCTGGAACGTGTGGTATCGCGAATTACGATGGCCGGCGCATTCTTCCTTGCCCTTGTCGCTGTAGTCCAGTATATTATTCCTTCCTTTACTCATCTGCAAAGTTTCACTCTGGTCGGTGGAACCTCCCTTCTGATTGTTGTTGGTGTCGCAATTGAGACAATGCAGGCTATTGAAGCCCAGCTGCTGATGAGAAATTATGAAGGCTTTATTAAAGGCGGACAGTCTTAGTTCACTCTAATCGAGGCGGCGAGGATGCGATCGAATGATACTGGTGCTGCTGGGTCCGCCTGGTGTCGGCAAAGGGACACAAGGCGCGCGGATAGCGGTGCATTATGAGGTACCGACTATCTCTACCGGGGCCATATTCCGTGACGCTGCTGCGCGTGGAAATGAGCTGGGACGGATTATACAGCGCGTACGCATCGATCAGGGTGAGTTTGTACCGGATGAAATAGTAGTTAGAGCAGTTCAGGAAAGAACCGATGAGCCAGATTGCATTCAAGGGTATCTACTGGATGGATTTCCCCGCACGGTGCCTCAGGCAGAAGCTCTGGAGTTGTTGCTCCGGGAACGCAGCCAGAAACTAACTGCAGTATTAGAATTTAATGCGCCGATCGATGAAATAGTTTCGCGATTTAGCGGAAGAAGAGTGTGTCCCGTAGACGGATCTACGTATCACATTGAAAATCAGCCGCCGAATCACCCGGGACTATGCGATATCTGTAACTCGCAGCTGACAACAAGAGCAGATGATGCACCGGAAGTTGTTCGCAAACGAATGCAGGTGTACGCGGAAAAAACTGCACCTTTGATGGAGTTTTACGCAGCGAAAAATCTGCTGCATAAGATAGATGCTTCGGCTGAGCCCGAAACAGTATTTGGACAGGTGGTAACTGTGCTGGATGGTTTGAAATGAGCCTTATCAAAACTCGAAGTGAGATATCGAAGATTCACGAAGCTGGTAAAGCTGTTCATAAGATAATTCACTCTACAGGGGCATTAATAAGGCCAGGAATTACCACCGGAGAACTCGAGGACTTTGCTGCAAAGCTATTTGGAGAACTTGGCGCAACCAGCCCTTGTTTAGGATATTCGCCAGGAGGACATCCACCCTTTCCAGCCTGGACCTGCATCTGTGTTAACAATGAAATTGTACATGCCATTCCTGGCAGGCGAGTAGTTAAAGAAGGCGACATCGTAACGGTTGATGTTGCACTGGAAAAAGATGGTTATATTGCAGACAGCGCCTGGACATTTCCTGTCGGGAATATATCTGCTCAGGCAGAAAAGCTGCTCAAAGTAACTAAAGATGCTATGTACCGGGGAATAGCCCAAGCGAAAGCTGGTCAGAAAATCGCTGATATAGGGTATGCTATACAGCGACATGCTGAGTCGAACGGATTTTCAGTAGTTCGTGAGCTGGTAGGACATGGCGTGGGGCGCACGATGCATGAAGAGCCTCAAGTTGCCAACTACGGTTCACGCGGTAAAGGTCCTGCATTGCAGAGCGGAATGACCTTTACTATCGAACCTATGATCAATGCTGGTCGTAAAGAGATTAAGTGTCTCGAAGATGGCTGGACTATCGTCACCGAAGACGGCAGCCTTTCTGCCCACTTCGAACACACAGTCGCTATTGTTCCGGGAGGAGCAATGATTTTGACGAACGGAGAATAAATGCCACCACCCAGAAGACCGGGACCACCAATGAGGCCTGGCGGTGCAGGCGGAGCAGGACCGAGGCGTCGACCAGGTACTGGAGGGCCGGCCCGACCAGCTGGCGGAGGACCTCCCCCGCCCAGAAAAGCTGCTGCCACACCAGAAGAAAATAGTGGAAAAGAACCTGGTATCGAAATTGAAGGCGTTATTGCTGAGGCACTTCCAAATGCAATGTTTAGAGTCGAGATTCCAGTAGGCGATCAGAAAAAACTTGTCCTGGCGCATGTGTCTGGAAAGATGCGGCAAAACTATATTCGTATCCTGCCGGGTGATCGCGTGCTTGTTGAGTTATCGCCTTACGATTTGGAACGCGGACGCATACGCTATCGCTACAAATCATAATCTATTTTAAATTGTCCGCAGCAGGCGGATCCAGTCTATCGGAACCGCTGGCGGGCTTTTGTGTGTCCGCTGAAGTTATATTAAGCAGTCAATAAGAAACGCTGCAAGAGGTATGAACGTTATGAAAGTTCGCGCATCTGTAAAAAAAATTTGTGAAAAGTGCAAAGTAATCAAACGCGAAGGTGTTGTACGTGTAATCTGCGTCAATCCCAAGCATAAACAGCGTCAGGGTTAATAGGGCAAAAGGTTCGGCACCCTGTGAGGATTAAACTAAAACAGGGATAAAGTCGATACCTTCCGATGAAGGAGGACGGTTTGGCACGTATTGCGGGCGTGGATCTGCCACGCGACAAAAGAATCGAATACGCGCTTACCTACATCTACGGCATTGGCCTTCCAAGCGCCAGAAAGATCATTGAACAGGCGGGTATCGATGTTAATACTCGAGTTCGCGATCTTACGGAAGCAGAATCGGCCCGTGTCCGCGAGATACTGGAGCGCGAATTCCGTGTGGAGGGAGACCTTCGACGCGAGTTCCAGCTCAGCATCCGTCGATTGATGGAGATCGGCTGCTATCGAGGCATCCGCCATCGTCGTGGACTGCCTGTTCGCGGTCAGCGCAGTAAAACCAATGCGCGTACCCGAAAAGGTCCGAAACGCACTGTAGCTGGAAAGAAGAAAGTGAAGAAGTAGGGAGACTCTCCATATGGCGAATAAATCGACTACAAAACCCGGGGCTGGTCGCCCGAAATCTAAAGAGAAAAAGAATGTGGTGCAGGGAATTGTACACATCCAGTCTACGTTCAACAACACCATCGTCACTATCTCTGATGTTCATGGAGCAGTGATTTCCTGGTCCAGCGCAGGCAGCATGGGTATGTTCAAAGGTTCTCGAAAGAGTACTCCTTTTGCAGCGCAGGTCGCAGCTGAGCGAGCAGCACGTGCAGCAATGGAACACGGATTGCGCCGCGTCGATGTCTTTGTAAAAGGACCCGGAGCAGGAAGAGAAACTGCAATTCGTTCTCTTCAAGGTGTCGGCCTGGA
>JBBRDM010000180.1:0-11087 GCA_038203935.1 Chthonomonadales bacterium | reverse complement strand
AGAGTATTCCGTTTTCCCGAGATGGAAGCGGTTGTCAATCAGCTTGGGTTCAACAGTGAAGGCTCGGATATCGTTGCTCAGCGAATTACGTCCTTGCGTGCTGTCTCCTCTCCGTTATCCGTACCACTGGGTATCAATATTGGGAAAACAAAAGCCGTCGAAGGCGATTCTCAAATTCTATCTGATTACCAGTCATGCTTCCGAAAATTAGCGCCTTTGGCGGATTATATCACTGTGAATATCTCCTCTCCAAACACACCCGGACTAAGGCAGTGGCAGGAGCGGGAGAAGCTTACTGCGCTTCTAAAAATGCTGGCAGAAGAATCTAAATTGGCTGCTGGTAACGATCCTAAACAAAGGGAAATACCTCTCTTTGTGAAAATTTCACCCGACATGGATGATCACGATATTATCGACATGGTTGAAACAGTTTTGGAACTCGATATCGCGGGAATTATCGCCACCAACACGACGGTACAAAGAGAGGGAGCGGCTGTCAATGTCGGGCAGCAAGGCGGCCTCAGCGGGCGTCCGTTACGTGGAAAAAGCACTGAGCTGATTCAAAAAGTTTACCGGTATTCTAATGGCCAGATCCCAATAATTGGCGTGGGGGGCGTATTTTCCGCTGAAGATGCGTATGAGAAGATAAAAGCCGGTGCAAGCCTGCTCCAGATATATACCGCGCTTATCTACGAAGGGCCGTATCTTCCCAGAACCATTAATCAGGGACTGATTGAATTGATGCAGCGAGATGGGGTAAGTAATATCTCCGAAGTTATTGGAAAATCAAATTGAGCAAAAATAGAGGTTCGGGAATTTTCAGTTCCAGCAGCGAAAATATCACGAGTGCCTGGCGGGCGCTGCGTCAAAACTGGCTGAGAACTTCTCTCACGATGTCCGGGATAGTTGTTGGAGTGATCTCGATAGTTACTCTTATCGCGATTCTGAAAGGTGTCAAAACAGAAATTACAAACCAGGTGAGCGATCTCGGTGCAAACCTCGTGATCGTGGTGCCAAGCAAGCTGGAAGAGGATGGCCCGCCATTTAATCCGATGGCTATGATGGGAATTTCCTCGCTGACGGACGAAGATGTGAGCACTCTGAAGGCGCTGCCAGGCGTAGCTGAAATATCCCCTGTTTTGATTATTTCCGGTCTGGTAGAGCTGACAGGCGGCAAGTCTACCAGCGCTGCGGTTGTAGGAACCAACCGGCAAGGGGTAGTAATGAACCCTACTCCGATGGAGCATGGACGCTATTTTTTCGATCATGAAAAGAGTGTTTGTGTGCTCGGTTATACGCCGAGCATGAAACTTTTCGGGACGACCAATGCTGTCGGGAAAGTGGTTCGTGTTCAGGATCATGACTGGACAGTGGTCGGCGTGATGGCGAAACCAAAAGGCAACGGTTCTGCCGGCGGGTCTTTTCTTGGGCTGGGGAATCTGGTGTATCTTCCCGACGGTTATGCGCGCATACTAATTCCAGGAGTTCAGGTAAATAGAATTGTGCTTCGGACAGGATATAAATATCCCGCCAAAACAATGCTCAGCAGTATGAAAAATGCGATTATGAAAAATCATCACGGGCACGAAGATTTTGGGTTGATTACACAGGAAAAAGGTCTTGATCTCGTTGTTAAGCTCGTGAATATGGCCCAGTCGCTATTGGTTCTTATTGCTGCTATTTCGCTCTTTGTGGCAGGTGTTGGAATTATGAATATCATGCTGGTGACAGTTACAGAGCGAACTCGGGAAATTGGTATTCGTAAGACTGTAGGCGCGAGGCGGAGTGACATCTTTCAGCAGTTCATTACGGAAGCGGTAATTCTTTCGCTCATCGGAGGAATGATTGGATTGGCAATTTCAAAAATAGTGTGCGTGTTAATCACAAAATTCTCGCCGCTTACTCCAGAAATAACGCCATCCTTAATTGTGATGGCTCTGCTTGTCTGCACGATTGTAGGCGTTTTCTTTGGCGTTACTCCCGCAATACGCGCCTCCGCGCTCAACCCGATTGATGCCTTACGTCACGATTGATACGCTTTGATAGTGTTCCAGTGCAAAATCCCATTTCACTCACTCTTCCGCAGCACAACGAGACCTAATATAACAAACAGTACATTTTGAGACCATGCTGCTACGGGAGGCGGGAGAATCGGCGCGCCGCCTCCAGGCCCAATGGAGCCAAGGATACGGGCAAGCAGCAGCGTGTTCCAGTAAACAAAAACGAGGCAGATCGAGAGCAGAGTCCCCATAAATCCACCACCTCGGGCGAAACGAAGCGCCAAAGGCGGGCAGCAGAGAGCCATTACCAGACAGGAGAACGGAACGGAGAGCTTAAAATGGTAGTCGAGGAGCGTCGAAAGATCTGGAATGCCCTGCTCACGATTGTGTTTTAAATCCAGCCCTAATCTAGTAAATGATCGGGCTGCTGATCCGGACATTTTCCACATCGGCAGCTGCAGAAGAAATCCAGAGTGAAACACCTGCGGATCGACAGAGGTATTCAGTTTGTATCTGCCCACGCGAGAAGTCTGCCAATCGCCTTTGTCCAGGCTGTATCGCATGAAGAAAGCGTTATCAAGAGTCCACCATCCATCCTGAAATCGCCCATTCTTCGCGGTTACCACAATAGGCGCAGTTTCCCCATTCAGAATCGGTTTCGGACTTGCAACTATCTGAATCCCATGCATCTCCACATAGTTCAGTCGCGGGATCATACTCTTAACGAAGAGAGCGTACGACTGATCGTTGGAGATAATCCATTGTCCGGCCTGAGGCGACATGTTCGGGCTGTGTGTCACCATCTCGCCGATCACTGCTTCAAATCGCTCGACAGCGGGCGGAACCAGATACTCTCCAAACCAGAAATCCCCCACACTTACTAAAAGTCCTACAACGAAAATCGGCGCAAATATCCTGATGAGGCCCACCCCGGAGGATCTTAAAACTGTAATCTCCGAATCGCGCCCCAGTCTGCTCACAGTCAGAGAGGCAGCAACCGCTATCGCAACGGGCATGGTCATGTGGATGAGAAATGGTAAAAAGTAGAGCACCATACGCACCACATAGGATATCTCTACCCGATTAATGAGGAGGACATCTGCATTGTTGTACAGCACTGTTCCTGTGAGCATCATTACGATAGCCGCCTGCCCGATAAGGAATGGAACTACCATCTCACGGAGCAGGTAGCGGTCGAGTATCTTCATGAGGTTGAGACATCCGCCTTCTAGAAGATATGCTGCTTCACATTGAATTCATCACAAATAGAGCGGATTTCGGGGATGGAGAGACCATCTGCAAGGCCATGATTGGTGAGATTTAGATATTCGTAGTGCGATCCTGTCTCGGCGTATTCTATCAGGTCACAAGCTTTTTTAACAGAACTATCCGAACGCACCATCACACCATGTTTCGCCCAGAGAACGATACTATGTTCTCGCATCGATTTAAGGTTGGCAGCCATAAGTGACTGCGAACCGGGAAGCATAAACGGCAGAAAGCCTATTCCGTTAGGAATGTTCAAAATGCTTTCAGGCTGCCATCGGAGAATGTGCCTGCTAAGGTAGAGAGTATCCTGATAACGCGCTATGTGGCTGAGATAGACCAGATGCAATGGCTGCGCATGTATAATAGCGTGATAGTTCAGATGCTTATGTGCAATTTGATCGCGATGCACTGCGAGATGTGAATTGAACTCTGAGGTTGGTTTCTGAAACAGCCGATCCAAAGAAGTGTACATCCGCCCTGTAAGTCCACCCTCGTCTATTCGTATAAAAGCAAGATTTGCCTCTGGAGAGAGCGCTATCTCGCGAAGCCGCCTGCCGGAACCTGTAACAAGAAAGGCATGTCCTGCCAGTTCTGGTGCGGGAGTCGGCAAGGTAAAAGGCTCATTAACGGGAAAGAATGGTTCCGGGTCTACATCCCAGCCCATATAGACGCTGATATTGCCTGCGGCTCCCTCACTGGCCTCTATCTCAGCGAGGCGCTGCCCAGTCTGCCCTATCAAATTCATGATCTCGCTGAGCGTTGGGAACGGCGGTGCTAAACGCATATCAAATATCTCCTCAGCATAAGAAATTAAAACTCAAAATCCAGCGCCAGTATTTCCTCTTTTATCGGGCTGATCAAAGTATCGACAATTTTTTGATGATAAAAATGCGGCACATACAGCTCCAGTCCCTCTTTATCTTTAAATCTTACAACTAAAGCATGTGTGAATCCCAGTGATCTGTCCGTGAAATTTTCACCACATGTGAGATCTACTATTCCAGGAACATTCAGCTTCAGCGTGCGGAGCCCATCCAGCGCACAGTCTATCTGTTCAGGCGTTGCTGATTCGTTCCATTTAAAAAGCACAATATGCTCTACCACTTGTACCTCCAGTATTAAATTCTTTCTCATTTTACCTCTTAAGAATGAATTTCCTCACTATCTGCATAATCTAAGCTCACTTTACCCTGTAATCGGGGTGAGCATTAACCGAAAGTATAGTATGGAAATGAGAATCCCAACGATCCGCGAAACCAAACGACAGTCACGCATGCGCTTTTACAGACGCTTTTTGGGCCTGTTGATACTGATGGCTGCTGTCGCCTATTCAGCCTGGTTCGCACCCTGGGCCAAACCAATTCGCACTATAGAGATAGCTGCGAGTGATAACAGTCGATAGAGCTGTCATTTCAAAAAAAAATTATCAGATTTCGCTCCCGCTAGTCTCTCTCATCACTCTGCTGGGACTATGTGTTCGACTATGGGGTATTGGCTGGAGCCTGCCGGATTCGCGCCACCCTCTCGCCACCTATCATCCCGATGAACTGGTAAATCTGAACGCATCTCTGGCCGCCGATATCCCTCACGGCCAGTTTGATATCGGCTTTTACAATTATGGGGCCTTTGATTTCTATCTCGTCAGCCTGAGTCAGACGATTGGCCGAGGCTATGGCTTGATTCCCTCCACCCCCTCGCCGCCAGGCCAGTCGAAGCTGGAGCATGCAATTGCCTCTGCACCCGAGCAGGCTGGCCTGTTCCTTGCTGGCAGAATTTTATCCGCTCTTCTGGGCAGTGCCTCTATTCTTGTTATATTTTCTATTGGCGTTCGACTTGCTGGGAGAAAATGCGGTTTAGTGGCAGCGCTATTCACCGCAATAGCGCCGCTATCCGTGGTGCACGCTCACTTCCTGACCGTCGATGTTCCAGCAACTTTTTTTGTTTGCCTGGCACTGCTCTGGTCTTTAAGGCTGCTTGAAAAACAGTCGTGGCGGGAATATGGGCTTGCTGCATTATGGTGTGGATTAGCCGCTGCTACAAAGTACACTGCCGGAATAGTAATCGTCGCTCCCATCGTCGCACATATATTGAATAACAACCCTCATGCCTGCCGGAAACACAGAGCTGCGGAATTGGTTGTTTTGATAGTACTTTTCCTGATTTTCTTCCTGCTCGCTTGCCCTGGCCCTATCCTGAACCTGAGTGCATTCTGGGATGGCACCTACCCTGGCTCCGGAGTGAAATACGAGCTGTTCGAACATTCACGGACGGGACACGGTCTTCTTTTTGTTAACACTGGGGGTGGATGGTGGTATCATCTCGTCGTTTCGCTTAGATACGGCCTGGGGCTTCCCTTGCTGATTGCCGGAATCGCAGGATTTTTCTGGTCTATTAAAAAAAGATCGAAAGTGGATCAAGTTTTACTGGCATTTTTTCTTATTTATTATATCGCGTCAGGCTTTTCCGCAGTTCGATTCGCGCGCTACATGATTCCTATTATTCCCCTGCTTTGCATATTCGCTGCCAGATTGTTGTTAGATTCCACGCATCAGTTAAATATACGAAGAGTTGGTACAGCTGCTGCAGTTTTCGTGACAATCTGGACAGGTTTTCAATCATTCGAGCTGGATAGGCAGATGGCAGGAAAAGATCCTCGTGACGCTGCTGCAGACTATCTAGCACTCCACTCAAAGCCAGAAGCACCCGTCGCATTTGCAACGATTCCATGGTTTTACTCTCCGCCGCTCTCTCCCTTATTCGGCGCAATGGCAGCTCCACAGCGCGCGCAGTCTGCTGAAATGACGTCCCGATACCACCTCAAAATTCCCGCCACAGAATGGGACATCAGTGTGCTCAATCCAGAACCGGACTATCTTGTAATTTCAAATATAGAAACGACGCATGCGGTGGACAGGCTCAAACTGCCTGCCCCTACAGCATTCATGAAATCAATTCCGACAGATATGCAGCCTGTAATTTTTGGGCCGTCGGACTCGCTAGGTCGTTCCATTCCAGGGGAGATTTTTCCAGAAGATTTACTATACATTCTGCCGACAGTGACCCTTTACCAAAAACGGTGAATTTGTGCGCAATAGTTGATTTTTCATATTGGGGGTTGTATTCTTCACTGTGATCAGGGTATAATACAACGATTCCAGGAGGAGAAACCTGTGCCGAATATCAAATCTGTTAAAAAAGATGTCATCAAATCGCGCAAGAACCATCAGCGGAATATCTCCGCTAAGTCTGCGATGAAAACTTTTATTAAAAAAGCCCGCACTGCTGCCGACTCGCATACCCCAAACCTTGCTGAGACTACGGAAGCGGTACGACTCGCATGTAAATTTATCGACAAAGTTGCTGAGCGCAGCATAATTCACAAAAACCAAGCCGCTCGCAAAAAGTCCCGTCTTATGAAAAGAGCAAATAAGGCTGCAGCTGTAGCGGCGTAGTGCTCCATTTTAGCTTTTCAAATTTATGGCCGCCTAAATCAGGCGGCCATTTTCATGTTTAACCGGACAGAATATTCACTGCCTTCTCAATTTCCAGCGCTTGTCAATGACAGCGTCAAAAGCTGTAAATTTGCAGCAGGATTAGCTCCGAATATTCCGATCTCATCCGTAACGCCGCCTTTGTTAGCCAAATCACATATGAGCAGCAGATCCAGCGCCTGCCTTAACTGCCGCCAGCTATATCCTTTCGACTGCGTGAAGAGATCCGGAGCTTTAAAAGCAAGCTGTGCGATGTTTCCATCACCAGGCAAATGATCGGCAATATCAGGAGGTAGGCTGCGTAATTCACGCGGCGATACTTTAGCCTCCGCAAGGTACTTTGCCTGCCATAACATGCGATACTGCCGGGCGAGCAGCGCAAGCAGTTTTCCTGCCACCGCCTGCGGTTTCGGATCGAAACGGTGCAGCTCTGCCAGCAGACTGAGAGCCCTGTCTGTCTGGCGGCGGGTAATCGCATCTATGACCGTAAAAACTACATCTTCAGGGCTGGACGCGGTGACCATTCCAACATCGGATGAAGTGATCACCGGGCGGTCACCAACGTAACAGACTAACTTGATAATCTCCTGCTCGAGCGGCAGCATGTCACTGCCGATGGACTGTACGAGGAGTTCAGCAGCGGCCATCTCGAACTGTTTTCCTTCTCGGGCTGACCGCTGAACTATCCATCTCGTGAGCGATGCCCCTTGCAGCGCTCTGAAGAACACCAACGCACCGACTTTTTTTACTGCGTTATCGAGCTTAACGGTAATGCCTGTTTTTCGCTTCGATTCCTCCTCCTCAGCGGAAACCATAAGAATTAGGACGGAAGAATTCCCAAGTTTCAGGACGCCTTCTGCCAATCTCTCCACTTCAGAAGTTTTGGATCTATCCCGCCAGCGCTCCATTCCTTTCACCAGCACTACTCTAAAGTCTGATCCAAAGGGAACCTGCCCCGCAGCCGAAAGAATCGTTTCTGCGCCAGCAGTCGACCCATCTATAGTTTCCAGATCAAAGTCTTCGAAGTCCTTCGAAATTACCTGACCCACTAAAGCAGAAGCCGCCTCTTCCTTCAGGCGGTCTTCTTCTCCCGTAAACACATAGACTGGATAGACTTTGGCCTTCCAGAGCGCTTCCGGAGCGCCATTTTCATAATTGATTTCCAAATATATTTCCAGACGATTTTAGATTGATACCCACGCGATCTATCCTGACCAAAAAGCTATACTCCAGGCTCCGGAATAGGATTTTGCACCGCTGCAGAATGGAGCTGTGCCACTGTTTTTCTATTCTTTCGCATGATATCCGAGATATCCTCTGCATATACCGATGCCTGTTTCATCTCTTCAGAACCTGCGATTTCTTGACCATACCGATATCTCTCATGAAGATAGGTAAGATTTTGAAGGGAAGCCAGAAGCTCTGGAATTGCAGCATAGGTTGAATTTTGAATCCAACGAAGATACTCTTTTGCAGTCATCTCATCACTCCGGTTTAAGCCAGCTTTATTTAAGGCATTGAGCGCAAGAGTGTATGACTGTACTACCGCTTGATTGGAGGGCGCTAGATTGATATTTCCATGCACCTTAAATCCTGCTCGTGGCCGAATGCGCGGCAACAGTTCGGTATAGATGATATAACCCAGCATACCTATAATCAGCAGCCCGATTACCGGAGGGATCCATCCATTCGAAAACAGCCATCCTATGAATGAAGTCTGAGCAGATTTAGAATGCGTTGTCCGATCAGTAATATCTTCGGCGCCATCGGTGGATTCAAACGGCACCCATCCTATATGAGGAAAAAACACTTCAGTCCATGCGTGCTTATGTTTTTCTCGTACGATATAGGTGCCATCTTTATCAAGTTCTCCAGTCATAAAGCCGGAGGCTAATCGTGCAGGAATTCCCGCATACCTGCAGAGCATCGTAAGGGAGGCAGCAAATTGTGTGCAGTAACCTTCTTTTGCTTCAAAAAGGAAATAGTGCACTAAATCTTTATCTTTAGGCGCTGCTTTAACTTTTAGATTATATTTACAGGTCTGCGCGATGTAGTGCTGCAGCGCCTCTACCTTATCGTAATTGTTCTTAAAATTCTTCGTCTGCTCCTGAGCAACATTTCTGAGATTGGTAATGTCGGGATTCACATCCGGTATCTGAAGATACATCTGCCTGATGGTGAGTGGAAATGCATTTAATCGTGTCGGCGCTTTACGCAGGTGGTCCGGATCATCATCTGCAACTCTCGAAACAATATCGTAGCTGGTGTTGTTTGGAAGCGCTTTAACAGAAAGGGAGCCTGAATCGGTGACACTCACATCAGGAATATCACCATGCACTGCCTGCACGACCCCGGCGCCATAGAGCTTGTCAAAAGATCCCGCTACAACAGTTATCGTTTGAAATGACTGTCTGCTTTTATCCATATCCTCTTCAGGAATTTCCCCCGAACCCAGGGGAATAGAATACAATTGAGTGGAACGTGAACCCTGAAAATCGTTATTAGATAGCGGTCCGCCTAAACCAGTGCGGCCGCCCATTCTCCTCGCTCGATCACTATCTGCCGGGGGAGCTTCCGGCGCCAATGGCGTTATCGGTGCTTTCGGATGCGTGAATGTCTGCCCGTTATAGTCGTTATAAGTGTCCCCGCGCCAGAACAGCCCGCGGTCACATCGCACACGCATCAGCTCCACATTGCTCTCTGATTCCGGCCCTCCGGAGAGTTCAATGGAGCTGTTTTCTGTAACTCGGACATTGGATTTAGTCGATGTGGACGATTTCGATTTATCTGCGCTGCTGGCAGAAGCATCCGTGCTGATGGGCAGGCGTTTGCCAATCTCCGATATAGGTATAGCAACGACATTGGCCAGCGTGAGCGCAGTGATAACGCAAAGCGAGGCAAGCAGGAACTGGCCGCCGAAAAGTTTATTCTCTTTTTGAGGAGTTCGACCCCGCACAACAGACATTCTGGTGCGCAGGTAGTTTTCATGCACCATCAAAAAGGTCGCTGCAGATATGAAAAATATGAAGGCATACTCGATCTCAATATCTGCAGAGGTAGTACTTGTGAGCGAAAGAAGTGCCATTACTGGCACGCAGGCAAACATAACAACGGTATCCGTTGTGAGGGTAAAACTGTGAAAAATGCAGATATAGACCAGCATCAATTCAATGCTTTTTGCTCTGTCATCTGCTACCTGGGGGGCAAACCAGCCATTGGATATTCCTGAGAAGCAGAAAAGTCCTACTACAATCAGCAGCGGAATTTGAGCAGCGCGGGCAGAGATATGGAAGCGGCGCATCGCATAGCAAAGTACATACCCGGTGATTACCAACCCGTAGCTCAGCATAGCAAAGTTCGCATCTTCCAGGTTGAAGTTAAATGCGTACAGGCCAGCCAAACTCACGCAAAGCCCTGCCAGATAGAGACTCAGACTCACAAAATCTTCACGCGATGAACTATAACTCGTTTCCGAATTAGGTGGGGGAGTGGTGTATACAGGATTATCCGTCTTTCTTAATTTAGATATCCTCATAGACTGGCTCCTCTAAGAATATTTCCTGGTTATCTCGATGTTTCACAAGATAAATATGTGCACCGACCGATAAAAGTTCCGAAAATAAGGGCTGATTTTTCGAGCTAGTGACACCGGTTTTTGCACCTGAGAACTCGGGTGAATCGATAAATAGCACCACGATTTTGGAGCCGGCGGAAGCGAAGTGGGTAAGCTCTTTCGGCAGTTGATCGTCCATGGCGGTTAATATAATCAGCAGTGTAGTGCCTGCCTGAATATATCCTGTTTCGTTGCCAAGCACTTCGCTGACGCTCACATTGCTGTCGGCATGCACCCGCGCCAGTTTGTCCAGAATGAGGTAGAGATGCTGCCGGCCCCGGCCGCTGATGGCAGAGATAGAGTATTTATCGTCTGGAGTGAGCAGTCGAACTCCCGCGCCTATCTCAATTGCCTGCTGTGCTGCAGAGGCTGCAAGGGATACGGCATATTCAAACGAGGATTCGCTGTTCCCGCGAATACCGGCATATTTTTTCATATCTAAAACGATTATAAAATTAACCGCTTGTGTCTCTTCAAACTCGATCACACTTAACTTACCGGTTCGTGCTGTCTGCCGCCAGTGAATTCTGCGCAATGGATCACCCGGTGTATATCTTCTCACCCCATCGGGATCGACACTGTTGCCGTGCATAATAAGTGAAACCAGCTCTTGAAAACCGTATTTGTCTGTGCCGCTGGATGGTAGAATCCTGATCTTCTGTGGTGTGGGATAGATAACTAGTTCTCCCGAACAGTTTAATTTTCGGGTACATG
>JBBRDM010000179.1:0-11098 GCA_038203935.1 Chthonomonadales bacterium | reverse complement strand
TTACCATCGAAGACGCCATCACCTCTTATGAGACAGCAAAAGATACTGGATTGATCAACGGTATCTGCCACAACTACAGAAAAGCTCCTGCCATTGCAATGGCTGCTCAGCTCGTTCGAGATGGACGCCTGGGGAAAATCAGGCATTTCCGAGGGACATACCTACAGGATTGGATTCTCGATCCTAGTGTCCCGCTCGTGTGGCGTTTGAATAAAAGTATTGCCGGAAGCGGTTCACACGGTGATCTGAATGCGCACCTCATAGACACCGCACGATTCATCATGGGTACCGAATTCACTGAAGTCACCGGCATGAGCGAAACCTATATCAAAAAACGGCCTCTGCTGGCAGATACGGAAGGCGGTCTCTCCAACTTCACGGCATCCTCTGAGATGGGCGATGTTACTGTCGATGACATCACCGCTTTTCTGGCGCGATTTGAAAATGGCGCAACTGGCACCTTCGAGGCGACTCGGCTCGCTCCGGGACGAAAAAACTACAATCGATGGGAAATCAACGGAGAAAAAGGCTCTATTGCCTTCAATCTGGAACGAATGAACGAAATCGAGATCTATCTAACAGATGATGCTGCGGGTCTGCAGGGATTCCACACCATCCAGGCAACTGAAAGTGATATGCCCTATATGAGCGGCTACTGGCCAGTGGCACACATTATCGGTTATGAACACACTTTCATCAATATGATGAAAGATCTCTTTGATTCGATTGCAGCAGGCGTTCCCTTTACTCCCGACTTCCTGGATGGGCTGAAAAATCAGGCCGTTCTTGATGCTGTAGAAAAATCGTGTGCCTCACGGCAGTGGACGAAACCAGTTGCCTAGTATTCAGTTACTCCTCCATCTGGTAGAATGCGAGATGGAGGAGGAACCGTACTAATTATTCGTAACTATCATGCTCTCAGGTATCTCCTTAAACCCCCAGATCCCATTTATCATTCTATTACTGACAATCGTACTCGTAACCATCGGCGTTCGAAATGCTTACCAGCGTTACAAAAATATCGATTCATCTTTCCCAAGAGTTGTATTGAGAGTGTTCTCTTTTGGTCTCATTTTACTCATACTGTTGAATCCGATCTGGCGTGTTCACGTAAATCAATTTACAAAACCAACTCTTATCGTGCTCCTAGACTCATCCAGTAGTATGAATAAGAAAGATCTTTTACTGCATGACAAAACAGTTTCAAGATGGGAAGGTATTCACGCAACACTCACTGGCGTGAATTCTCCAATGACACCATTATCGAGTTTGTACGATGTAAAAATCTTTCTTTTTGATCAAGCGCTTCATCCTATCACGGCTGAAAAAATCGCTGCATTAGATGCCGTGGAAGGCAGCCAAACAGATATAGCAGGCGCTTTGCAGCGCGTGGTAAGTCTTTCAAAGAAGGCCGATAAAACAAGTGTCTTAATAATATCGGATGGAAGAGATACTGCAGATTCGGACATTACTCAAACAGCACAGCTTTCGAAGCAGATTTCAATTCCGATTTCCACCATTTGCCTGGGCAGGAATAGTAAATCGCAGCAGGATTATTTCCATGTTTCACCGCTTCGAACACATTTATTCGCGGCTCCCGGTGAGACGATTTCGGTTCCAATGAGAGTCAGCTATTCTGGATCAATTGGAGGCGACGCAGTGCTGCAGCTGGAATCAGATCATAAAATAATTGCAGCCAGGAAATTTGCTGCAGTTGCTGGCAGCACAGAATTAAACATCTCAATTCCGCCTTTAGCATCAGGATTTCATCCCTGTTACGTGAGTGTGAATCGAATTCAAAATGGGATTCAAACAAGAGGCAGTAAAGTACCTATATCCCTTATGACGCTTTCACGTCCGATAAATACAATCATTATCGATGGTCGTCCAGATTGGGATACGAAATTTCTGGCTGACGCACTTCGCGCGGACGTAAGCGAAAACGTGGATTCCGTCTTCCAGTTAACAGATACCATTCCTTTCGCGCTCAACGGTTCGAGATCTGGTTCAGAATTGAAAGTTCCTGTTTCACTGCAGGAGTTCAGTCGATATGATATCGTTATTTTAGGGAGTGATTGTGATCCTCTGTTACCCGCGCCAAATCAAATTGCATTGAAGCAGTGGGTGACAGAACGAGGCGGCAGCCTGATTTTGATGCGGGGGAATCCCTTTATTGGGAAAAACACTTTTCTAGAGCTGCTTCCAATTCAGAGTGAAAATAGTATCTCGGTTCCAGTACACGCAGCAGTTACGGAGTCAGGATATGATCTGCCGAGTTTTAACTGGATTCCCATTTCGGATCGAATGAGACTTAACTCAGACCTGCCAGCTTTATTTTCACATTCCAGTTCTGCAAAACTGTCGGGCGCCGCTGCCGAGCTTGCAGAAGGTATAGTTGATAACAGTCAGTCCCGTCTGCCGCTTATTGCACAGCAGCGCGCAGGGAATGGAACCATTTGGGAGTTGAATGGTAGCGGTCTGTGGCAGTGGGCGCTGCAGCCCGAACTGAACTCGTTGCCAGGCCGTTTTTATCGAAAAATGTGGCCTGCGACCGTGCGCTCGCTGCTTGAAAACGGAGAGTTTCTTCCCGGACAGGAGATGTCAGCTGCAACGGATAAAATGCAGTATTCAATACGTGAGAATGTTCAAATCCACATACTGCAGCGTCCTGGAAGTTTTTCTCCTGTGCCCGATATGAGAGTTTTGGAACCGAATGGTGCTGTTGCTCCACTCAATAATTTGTTCGACGGCAATGTTCAGACTTTTGCATACGTTCCAAATCTCAGCGGCAGCTATCAGCTTCAAAAAAAAGCGGCACGCGGTAACTACGAAACAATTTCTGAATGGACTGTATCGAACGAAAATTCGGAGGAGCAGAACACGAGCCCGAATCCTGTATTGATGAAAAATCTGGCCGTTATATCGGGTGGGAAAGTAATGGATTTAGATCAAATTAGTGATTTTGCGAAAAACAATATTTCTAATATCCATGAGATGAAACCAGTTTCCGAACAACATTCTCTTTGGGACAGCCGCTTGATTCTTTTGGTATTAACCAGTATATTGGTCAGCAGTTGGGCTATACGCCGAAATAACCGAATATAGAATTTAATTATTGTGAAAATCACTGGATATCGATACGGTATAATCCAATAATGAGAGGGAAGCGTGGAGTATTAACCAGTGATGAATTCTGATGACAGTCCTGCAGGAAATACAGGAAAAAACCAAAGAATTAAAAAGCGGGTGGCAGCGATAACAGGTTTGGTTCTGCTGCTGCTACTGTTTATAGGTGCTTTGAATCATAGACATCCTGCACACTCCACAAATCCCAAAATGCCTGCATTTCCGCTTCATGAAAATGCTATTCCATCGCCAAATTATAATATCCCGGACGGCATTGTTCTGCACGACTCCGATACACCTGCGACCACACATGGGTTAACTTTCAATTCTGCCCTGCTTGAAAAAATTCATGCGCAGGATCATCCCGGATGGGCAACCGAGTTCGAGGGGAAAACCTATCATATCGCCTACCACTATATAATTCTTCCCAACGGTATTGTGGAACATGGGCGGCCGGAGCACTGTATAGGTACGCATGCCCGGCGGTTCAATCATTGGCTGGGAATCTGCCTGATCGGTGCCTTTTCTACATCGCGTCATACCTATCCGGAAAGGCCCACCCCTCCGCAGATGAAGTCACTTGTGAATCTGTGCGTTGACATCATGAACAGATATCATATCTCTCTCGAAAATGTGAAACGTCATCGCGATGTGAATGATACCTATTGCCCCGGCGACCGATTTCCATATGAAACTGTCCTGAATCGCATTAAGAAACGCATTCCCGCCGATCTCGCTAATACTACTGCCCCGACACTTAAACCTGCCAGTCTGAATTAAGCCAGTTATTGTGATTCGTCGAAACTTTGTGTGAAATGACGAGCTTTCATCAATCATTTTAAACATGGATAAACAGGATAGATCCTTTTATCCTGACTATCCTGTTTATCTATGTTAAATTTTAAGCTGTGTGATTTGGGTCAGGACTTATCCAAGACTGATCGGCTGAAAATTCTCACTCTCATCCATACAAGCCTTTTGTATAATTTCTATTAACCCTTGGTTTAGATTGAATAATGCGGGAGTTTCCACGGAGCGCGATATGGCCTGGAGTAAGATGATGTCTGCTTTCCTGCCCTGCCGACAATATCCATTTTGGACTTATCCCAGTGAACTGTTTCGCCGCAGAGGTAGGCTGCGTTCGCTAGATGGCAGACGATGGTTGTCTGTGCCATCGAGAATATATTCGATCTTGGCTGTTGTCGGGATTTGACGCAGTCGATCCAGTTTTGCCAGTGATCGTTGACGGGAGCTGCTTCTTCCTTCTGCAGATCTTTACCATCTGCATCACGCACCCGCCATCCGCCGCGCCAAACCATTAAATTTCTGCCATCTTCAGAGATAAACTCTGAGCCGGCGCCATCTCGATTTACACTATCTCGATTCGTGTCCCACTGCATCATGAATCCGGCTTTGTTGAATTTCATGATCGCTACATGAGTATCTGGTGTGACGCGAGCATCGTTTGGATAAGCTAAATTTCCACCAAAAGAGGAGACTTCGTCCGGCATAGGAAGATCGGTATCTTTGCTCATTCCCAGCAGGCAGATATCCATCATATGCACGCCCCAGTCTCCTGCCATACCGCATCCAAAATTGAAGAACCAGCGCCATTGTCCGTGGGTGTACTCCGGTACATATTCCTTGAACGAAGCAGGCCCAACCCACATATCGTAGTCGAACCCTGATGGGACTGGCTTTGGTTCATGATGTCCGACATTCGCACCGTCAGTTCTCCAGGCTCTGCACATCACCACTTTTCCCAGTTTCCCGGATCGGATGTACTCTGTAGCGCTGACAAACTCCTGATTACTCCGCTGCCAGGTTCCTACCTGAACGATTTTATTGAAATGCTTTACAGCGCCTATCATGCACTTAGCTTCATTGATATCGTGGGATATCGGCTTCTCGCAGTAGACGTCCTTACCGGCTTCGCAGGCATGAATGAGATTGAGAGCATGCCAGTTATCTGGAGTACCCACTATCACCGCGTCGATATCTTTTCGCTCGAGCATCTTCCGATAGTCCTTGTAGATGTCCGGTTTTTTACCATACTTTTTCTCAACGTCGGATATATCACCGCCCATCCGACTCTCATCTACATCGCAGACAGCCGCTATTTGAATGTCTGATTTCTCCATGAGTTTCCGCATATTGTATGCGCCCATGCCTCCGCAGCCGATGAGCCCAATAACAAGTTTATCGTTCGCCCCGAAGCTGCTTTTCCGCGATGTCGTTTCGGCATGCACTGGCAGAATGTTGAGCATATTTGCGGAGACCAGCCCTGTAGTGATGAGAGAAGAACTCTTCATGGCATTTCCAAGCAGCTCTCTTCGAGTTACTGTCTTATCTTTAGAATTCAATGAATGCTCCTGATTGATTTTTGGTGAAGTAATGCAGATTTAAAAATGATGCGTAGGAATTAACTTCTAAAACTATTTCTAGATCGATGTCGAATCGGATAAAATCTAAGCCTTCCCAGCGATGACTGAAAAAGTGTGACAGTGCTGCATGCCCATCAGTGCAGTGCGTCTTATGCCTTCCTCTTCAATGAAATATTCGATGTTTAGAGGCTTAAAGAGCGTATGAATTTGATCCTTGGTAAGGAAAGTCATCTCCGCATTTTCCGACCAGACATGATTTGGGCCAAAAAAATCTCCGGCAAAATATCCACCAGGATTCAATGCATTCACAATTTTATTCCAAAGGCCATGGAACTTGTCAGGGGAGCAAAATGGCAGACTTAGCCCGGCCCAGATAAAATCGACCATCGGAAATGTAAGCTCATCGTAAGAACTTACCTTGAATTCAAGATTAGATTTTTCATCGTTCTAAAATCTATTAGAAAGATGATCTATGGCATCTTGCTGTTGATCTATAGCCAGAACGCGCCATCCCATTCTCAGCATCTCTGCAGTTTCAATTCCAGCCCCGCAACCCAAATCGATTGCGGTTCTCGGCTCTTGCTCGACTGATTCAAAACGCGTCATCATCTGGCGAAGCAGTTCCCTGGGCGGCCTGTCTCCAGTCACCCGATAATAACGAGGCCAATCTGGAATGAAATGTGATTTATCCAATTAATTTCACCAATTTGCAGTTAAGTGAGATGCAAATGCTTCGATTTTGCACTATCTGATTTTTTTAATACCACCTGTAAGCGGCATTACCCGTTTCATAACTCTACTTTTACGAACAGATTCTGAAATCCGATACCAGCTCATCATGTGCTTGTTCATATGGAGATGGACGGCAAGAGGCATTTTCAGCATAGAATGGGAGGTGCGCATTCCAAATTCATTCATCAAATGCACCACTTCCGGGCTGCAGCTTAAAGTAAAAATATGACGGTTTCTGGCCACGGCGCTCTCCCACGCAGCAGTATATAGTGCTCGAGCCAGGCCTTTGCCGCGATAATCAGGCAGAACATAGAGAACTGCTATATCAGTCCATCCGAAAAGCAGCTCTTTGCTGATGCAGACACCTGATAAATTCGTGCCGTCTTCGGATACAATCACATTTTGAAAATGCATCAATTCACGAACTGTATAGCCGAGGATATTTGGAGTCGTCTTAAGCTCTTCATGGAGCTGCCTCGCTTCCTTATCAGTGAGTGAACGGTGAGTCAGCATTTTTAATGCAGCTTTCCAGGGCGAGAATGCCCGCGGGCATACTTAATTGTGACTTTTCTCAATGATATTTTTCAATTTATCAAGTGCGGTTTTAGCAACAATCAATGGATCCGCTTTGTAGTAATCACGATTAAAAAGTTCGATAGAAAGCGCTCCTCGATATCCAATTTTGCGAAGTGTTTTGAATATCATAGTGAGCGGGGCGATGCCGTCACCCGGGTAGCACCGATAGGAATCGTCAATCTGTTCGCGTGATGGCATGGATGGGTAGTCGTTGATATGGAAATTATGGAAAGCAGATCCACTCAGCATTGCCAATCCTGTGAAGGGGGAGCCGCCTTTATAGAGATGGTATACATCCGGGAGAATACAGGCATTCGGATGACCGCTCTGTATAGCGATGTGCGCCGTTTCACCAAGAGTGGTAAGTGTTTTTGAGAAACCCCAGATTTCCGCTTGAGGAACTACTCCGAATTGATCGCTTGCTTCCAGAAGATTTCTATATCGCTCTGCAATAGCTGAAAGGGGAATATCGTTCTTAGCAGTTGCCCCGGCAGGGGGCGCTGCCAGTCGTTTGCCCCCTATTTTTGAAAGCATCTCCATTTTTCGGCGTGCCTCGTCAAGGGCAATCTTTCGCTCAGAAGGATCATCGACTATCCAGTTGAAGAAGCTAATCGCACTTTCCAAGCTTAAACCGCGATCGCTTAATCGATTTTTTAAATCAATCAAACTGCCGCCGCCCTGCACATACGTATCGATTTCGGATATCCAGGGCTCAATTGCCTGATAACCTGCTTTTGAAGCGATGTCGATCTCTTGATTCAGTGAGAGCTTTTGGCCGCGAATGGTACTGGTATTGAGACTGAAGATAAATTCGTTTTTTCGTTCGGCAGCATACGCATCTCCGCCAGTACTTGAAAGTCCTGCCGCTCCGACCGTAAATAACTGTCCCGATTTTTTTATTAAATCCCTGCGGGTGACATGAGCTTCCAAGAATGCTCCTCTTATCTATATCTGCTGCTGACTGCACGTGATATTCACTATTATGTTAATAATTTCCTGCTGATGCGCGAGATCAAAGGCAAACAATCAGCCTCTCGTCATTATATGATGAGAGGCTGATTTAAAGGGAATCTAGTGATTGGTTGGTTCTGGTTTATTCATCTCACCCGGTGGTTTTCGGGCATTCGATTTAGGGCCGCCCGGGGGAGGGGGCTTATTGTCAAGCCCTGGCCCGGATGGAGCACAACCGAAGACCAGGGTTAAAATAAGCATGCTTAGTCCTGCCAGCGCCATTGAACGGAACTTCCCAATCCAGATCATTGTGTGGTGCTCCAGGTGTTGCCCCAGAATTTAAATAGATTTCTGGCAGTCATCACCTGATACCAGGTCGCAACATCCGGCGCTTCGTCCCAGGATACGAATTTGCTGCGGTTGATTCTGCCTGCATGGCCATCCAGATAAGCGACCGGGATAGTGTTGCCGGAATGGAATAGTCTGGTCTGCCAGGCACTGTTGTACCAGCTAAAATTTGTATATTCCTGGCTCATATCCACCCAGCTTGCCTGATAGTTTCGAACGTAATACCAGCCTACATTGCTACCCTGCCACATATCGGGAATAAAGGACATTCGTTCAGCGGGAAATTCCTGAGAATCTAAATTTCGTCCATAGACATAATCTCCCCAGTTATCCCATGTTCCCTTAAAATATCCCGCGGTTCCCGCATCATTAATCGCGAGTGTTGTTAAGGTGTCTGCGGCGTACCCGCTGAAGCTTTGGCCAGGAGACGACGGCCTTGCAGGATCCCAGAATAGTGGAAGGCTTTTAACGTAGGGATACAACAGTGTAGACCATGTGGGCGAAACCTGCGGCCCAGAATCTGTAAGAACATTGTCACCGTCGTAGTCCTGAGCGTACATCAGGCTGGCCAGTGCGACCTGTTTGAGGTTGGAAATAGTGGTGATAGATCTGGCGGATTTTCTAGCTTGGGCAAAAACAGGAAATAGAATAGCAGCGAGAATCGCGATTATCGCAATAACCACGAGCAGTTCGATGAGTGTAAAAGCGCGTCGATGCATTTTTTATACACCTTTCTAAATTCATAATTATTTGGTTATCTTAGGATATTTTTAAATGCTTGTCAAGTAGGCCACTGGGAAGGGACGCTCGATTCGAGATGAAAATCGGAATCATGTCATCATACTTGACACATCCGTTCTTATAACGTTATAATTTTATATCCCTGGAATAGTTAGCGGAGGTTTCTCATGGCATCGTATGAAGCAGGAGTTTTCCCAGGTATGGATGAGCGCACATTAGAGCGCGAACTGGACAGCAATAACACGGGGCATCCTTATATTGTCATACTCTATAACGATGATTATCACGGCCTGGATGAAGTAGTAGCACAACTTCAACTGGCAACCGGCTACGGGATAGAGCAGTGTGTGCAGATTATGATGGAAGCCCACACCAGAGGCAGAGCCGTCGCTTTTTCCGGCAGTGAAGAAGAGTGTGAACGAGCCGCCAATATACTGCGCCAGATCAGGCTTCAGGTGGAAACAGATAGATCGTAATCTCAAGCACTCAATTAATATCGTTGTCTGTGCGGTTCGCTATTTGGTTATGGAATGAACGCAACTGCCCTGAATGAACGTCTGTACCACCTCGCCATCCATCGATAATAGAACCATATCCGCATCGTATCCTGGTCTCAGAAGTCCTTTTCGATGCGAAAGCCCCAGCGATCGCAGCGCATTGAAAGAACTCATGCGCGCCCGCTGCTTCCTGTTTAAAAAGTGTGCGTTGTTAAACGCAGTATCCAGAGTGAGCAAGCTACCCGCCAACGTGCCATCCTCCAGCCTTGCCGCACCATCTTTAGAAAGCACTTCAGTACCCCCTAGTGAAAATCTGAATCCATCTGCCATTCCGGCTGCCTGTATTCCATCAGAAATGAATATCACCCCGTCATCACCTTTGGCGTTTATCAGCGCAGCGCAGCTACCGGGGTGCACGTGAATATTATCCCAGATTAGTTCTGCAGTCAGTTCTTTGCACATCATTGCGGTACCAACTACACCTGGTTCACGGCCTTCCATGGGCCGCATTGCGTTGAAGCAGTGGGTCACATGCCGAGCGCCTGATTGTACTGCAAGCATCATTTCCTCATAATTGGCATTGGTATGCCCGATCGAAGCAATGATATCGTTCGCGCACAGATATTTGATAAGGTCGATAGCGCCCGGCATTTCTGGAGCTATGGTCAATACTTTAATAGTATCCAGATGCGGCCCAACCTGTGCATGCAGTTCCTCGATGGAAGGCAGAACAATATACTCCTCCGGCTGAGCCCCTTTTTTCTTGGGATTGATAAATGGGCCTTCCAGATGCGTACCCAAAACTGCTGCACCATTTTTCCCATTTTCATCCGAGTGGAATACCGCTGCCGCAGATTCGACTGCGGCACGAATCTGTTCTCTCGGAGCGGTGACAGTGGAAGGCAGGAAGCCGGTTACACCATGCGAAGCCAGATGAGAGGCAACCTGGTGTATGCTATCGATCTTTCCGTCCATCATATAGTATCCCGCTCCACCATGGATATGGATATCTATAAACCCTGGGACGAGCATGCACTCCCTTGCATCAATATCACCCGGCTGTGATCTGCCCGACTGCTCGATCTTTTCCAGAGAAACAATTTGGCCATTCTCTATCGTCATGCAGCAGTTCGTGTTTTCGGCCACGGCATCGACAGCAATAGCAGTAAGTATTCTAAATTTATTCATAGTTATTCATCAGACTTGAAAATTATGACTATTTCGAGCCTTCCATCTCCAGCAGCCGTTCCGCTTCAATCGCGGCCATACACCCTGATCCTGCAGCCGTAACCGCCTGACGGTATTCGGTATCCTGAACATCCCCGGCAGCAAAAACGCCTTCGATGTTTGTGCGTACATTGTGATTCGTCTTGATGTAGCCGTTCTCATCTAGATCTATCTGGCCGACAAAGAGGTCGGTGGTAGGTTTATGACCGATCGCCACAAAAACACCCTCGACAGCCAGCTCGCTTTTTGTATCTGTCTTGAGATTTCTGAGAGTTACTCCAGACAGCTTCTTCACCGAGGGATCGTGAATTCGTTCGATGACGGTATCGGTCAGGAACTCGATTTTAGGATTTCTTTGAGCACGTTCCAGCATAATTTTTGAGGCTCGGAAAGAATCTCGCCGGTGTATCAAGGTTACTTTACTCGCATGGTTTGTCAGGTAGGTAGCCTCCTCCATAGCCGTATCTCCACCACCCACTACAGCGATTTCTTTCCCTTTAAAGAAGAAACCATCAC
>JBBRDM010000178.1:0-11356 GCA_038203935.1 Chthonomonadales bacterium | reverse complement strand
GTCCCAAGGGTTGGGCTGTTCGCCCATTAAAGCGGTACGCGAGCTGGGTTCAGAACGTCGCGAGACAGTTCGGTCCCTATCCGCGGCGGGCGCAGAGGTTTTGAGGGGGGCTGTCCCTAGTACGAGAGGACCGGGATGGACAGACCGCTGGTGTACCAGTTGTGCCGCCAGGCGCAGACGCTGGGTAGCTACGTCTGGAAGCGATAAGTGCTGAAAGCATCTAAGCGCGAAGCGCGCCCCAAGATTAGAACCTCCACAGCATAAGCTGGTAAGGTCCCCGGCAGACTACCGGGTTGATAGGCAGAGGGTGTAAGCGTGGCGACATGTTGAGCTGATCTGTACTAAGTGACCGAGGGCTTTAGACTACAGCCCACCTTACACGTATGTTGTCCCTCCTCCCGGGCTTCGCCTAGGATGGATGGTAACGCGTAGAGTGTGGTTGTCATATGCGCTCATTGTTTGAAACAATAGCTAGGAATCCTTTTCAACTACTGTCTATACACTACTTCATCATCGATTTTAAGAGAGCCTGATATACAGCGTGGTATATCGACTCTCACCGATTTCTGGTGGCTATGGCTGCTGTGAACCACCCGTTCCCTTCTCGAACACGGAAGTGAAACCAGCATGCGCCGACGATACTCGAGGGGCAACCCTCCGGAAAAATAGGTCGTCGCCAGAATAATAACTCAAAAAGTCCACAGCTTATGCTGTGGGCTTTTTGTATTTTATAGTGTGAATAGATTAAATATTACAATGCGGGATGTAGATAGTTCACAACGTTCATCCAGTCCAAGCTGTTCATTTTCTGCCAATATCTTATAATTGCTCCAGCTTGCCCTCCGATATCATGCTGCGCTATACTTTTCTTATCTATGAATAGTACTCCTGAATGTTGTTGATTGTCAGCTGCCATCTGAGAAAGTCGTTCAGGAATGCTGTTTTGGTCGTAAGTAACTAAAGTAAGATTTTCTTCCAATGCCGCTTCTAATATAATCCTATCGTCCGTCTTTAAATATTTACCTTCCCGCCAATCGAATATATTATAAATTACGATATCGGGTTGTTTTAGTTTGACTTGAATAGCAACCATTGGTGAAATATTTTCATCCGTTAAAAATGAGAGCATCAGGAAGCCCTGGCGAGCGTTTGATCTGAATGTTTAAATATTTCAGGATACTTTAATCTCATCTTCTCTTCATCCATATTTTCGTTGTCATCGACCTTTTGATCTATCTCTTCTTTGTATTTGTTATAATATTTGAAAGCAGGTTCCACAAGATGAATCGGATATTTCAGGTGATCGGCAACCGATTCTATATTCATTTCGTACGCCCTGCCCAGCATGATGAACTGCCACACTTCCATATGCCCTTGGATATGTGCCTGGCGCCCCAAAACAGTATCCCTGAACTCGATTCCAGGGAATTCCATCTCACGCAAATGTTCTTCCAAAAATGTAGAAATGCATTTTGATCGAGTGACTCCAAATCCTATCTTACTTACGTAATGGTCGATTCTTTGAATCAAGTCATCAGAAAGTCTGATGCTGAGTGTTTGAGACATAATGGTTATTTCTCCGGAAAAGATTAGTAACTATGTGCATATTATACATGGTTGTAATTAAGAATTACAAGAATTGCAAATAAAATTCCCTCTCTTCCAGCTAGAAAGAGAGGGAATTTAAGTTTATAGGCAATGTCTTACGGGAGAGAATCTACAATTACTCGGTCGTTCGTATAGACGCATATCTCGGATGCAATGCGCATAGCTTCGCTGACGACGTCCCGTACGCCCAGGTCTGTATTTCGAATTAATGCTTTCGCTGCAGAGGCGGCATACATTCCACCAGATCCGATTGCAGCGACGCCGTCATCCGGCTCGACTACGTTACCATCTCCAGAGAGTATATAGAGACCAGCGCCATCGGTCACGATCATCATCGCTTCCAGCCTGCGCATCATTCTATCAGTGCGCCAGTCCTTAGCAAACTCTATCGCAGCGCGGGTAAGGTTTCCGCTGCAAGATTCCAGCTTACTCTCAAATCGATCTGCTAGAGTCTGCGCATCCGCCACGGAGCCGGCAAATCCTGCGATGACACGATTTTGGTAGAGCCTGCGAACCTTCTTTGCGGAATGTTTCAAGACTGTATCCCCGAGTGATACCTGCCCGTCACCAGCAAGCGCTACTTCCTCTCCCTTTTTTACCGCGACTATGGTAGTCGATCGAATTTTCACCTTGGACATTCTCTCTCCACTGACGAAAACAAAGGAGCTGCAAATCAACTTGCTGCTCCTTTCAATCGTTCCTCTTGTTTAATCTATAATTTCTGATTACTGTGCTCGCCGTGTACGCGCTACATAAAGTTCCATAAGTACTTCAGTAGTTTCTTTTTCATTCAGCCATTCCCAGTAAAAGGGATGATGAAGCAGCATCTCCATATTCAGCACTCTGCGTCCGTTTGATCCATTTGGCTTGGGCATTGGTAAACTGTGACGATTATACGCTGCGTTCACTTCCAATACTACAGTCTGCTGTATTTCTGAGGTTTTTATTATATCACTTTTTATTGTATCGCAAACAACGTCTGATTTCAATATCGGTACCCTCCCGTATTGTGGGTCCGAGACCAGACATTTGCGCCTCGGGAAGTACATGTCGACTAAAACTAGATATTACATATGACTCATTGTCGGCAGAAATGTATCCACTCTTCTTGTACTTTTGCAGAAAATACCTAATTTATTTCACTTCTATCTCATCTTACGAGATGCCAGAGGGAAAAATTCCGCATTCATCGCAAGTTGACAAGCAGTAATCAAATGTGTATTATATTAATCACATGAAAGCTATATCCAATCGTAAAATTACGTCTCAGGTCACTTCCCATTTCGCAGTTCCAGAATTGCCGCACTACAAAAATAGCGCATTCGAAGGGCCCCTGGATCTGCTGCTCCATCTTATTCGATCGAACGAAGTAGACATCACCGATATTCCCATCGCAGAAATCACGGAGCAGTATCTCCAGGCTTTAGATCAGATGGAATCGCTCGATCTATCTCTTGCCGGCGAATATCTTGTCATAGCTGCCACGCTGATAGAAATTAAAGCAAGAATGCTTCTTCCACAAATTCCGATCCTGGGTGAGGAAGAACCGGAAGATCCTCGCGCTGAACTGGTGGCGCGTCTGCTTGAATACCAAAAATATCAGGATGTCATAGAAACTCTTCAAACCTGGGAAGAGATGCGCCGGCGAATCTACTTTAGAGGCGCACTCGATAATGCTGATGACTATATTCTTCCTGTGCCTGAGGGCGAAGCACACGTCAATCAACTCTATCAAGCTCTCACACGTCTCCTGGAACAGTCTGGGCTCAGCGAGGCTGCGATTACGACCATTACTCCCCGACGAAGGCTGAGCCTCAGGCTAACCATGACAGCGATTTCACGTAAAATATCATCCAGCCCATCCGGAATTGCTTTTGAAAACTTATTTCAGCTGCCCTGCGCTCGATACGAAATTGTGCTTGTGTTTCTAGGCCTGCTGGAACTGCTGCGATATGGTAAAGTTCGATTCGAGCAGTCGTATTTGCTGGATTCGATACTGCTTTTTCCAATTGCCGGGGAGATTACGGAGAGTGAATAATCTTCTAGAGCCCCAGCTGGAGAGCCTCCTTTTCATTGCAGGTGAGCCGATTACAATAGCTGATCTTGCTCGCGCGGTAGAACAGGATGAGCCGCGTGTTGAAGAAGCTTTAAGAAATCTTCAATTAAGTCTCACAGAACGCTTCAGCGGACTGCAGCTGTTGAAAATTGCGGGCGGGTGGCAGTTAGCTACCCGGCCAGAATATGCTGAAATCATTGCAAAACTGCTGGCCCGCGGCGGAAGCAAGCTTTCTCGAGCCGCCATGGAAACACTTTCTATCATTGCTTACAGGCAGCCAGTGACAGCCCCAGAAATTGAAGCCGTTCGGGGAGTATCGGTTTCAGGAGTACTAAAAACTTTGCAGGATCGTCGGCTGATTTCAGAAGCTGGAAAAAAAATGGTTGTCGGCAGGCCAATTTTGTACGTTACCACATCGGACTTTCTCCACTATTTTGGTATTTCAGATCTCAGTCAACTGCCGGAAATCGAGCCGAATGATGCTTTGCCGATATCGGTTACTGCGGAGTCCATTACGCATGGTACATATAATGCAGACGATGATCGATCCTAATAGTTCAGCCAGAACATACGAAGAGAGTGAATAGTGACCAGTAGTGATCCAGAATCTCCCGCAGAGCAGTCGATATTCGCAGTTCGTATGGAAGGGATATCTAAACAGTATCCGGGAGTACTTGCGAATGATCGGGTTGATTTGAAAATATTGAAGGGCTCGATGCACGCCGTTATTGGCGAAAATGGCGCTGGAAAATCCACTCTGCTCGGTATATTATATGGCCGCACCGCTGCAGATTCAGGCAAAATCTACATTAATGAAATAGATTTAACCCGCACTCTTAAATCTCCCGCAGATGCCATTCATGCCGGTATTGGTATGGTCAGCCAGCACTACTCACTCATCCCCGCGTTGAGCGTACTTGAAAACTGTATCCTGGGGGCGGAGCCTACAGTGCCAGGAGGCTGGATCGATTATAGACGCGCTGCACAGGCGATCGATCTCCAGATTAACCTTCTCGGGTTAAAAAATATCGATCTCAAGGCTCCTGCTTCCTCGCTTTCCATTGCATCTCAGCAAAAAGTGGAGATTCTTAAAGCGCTTTACCGTGGCGCAAGTATTCTGCTGCTGGATGAACCCACTGCTACTCTCGCTCCCGCTGAATCGAAAGGGCTGTTTGAATTGATGCAGCAGCTTGTAACGCAAGGTGCCACCGTGGTATATATCACGCATAAGCTCACGGAAGTCATGGACTACAGTACTGCAGTAACCGTCCTCAGGAACGGCAAAAGTGTTGCTGAGTTTGTGACAGGCCAGACTTCGCGAGAAGTACTTCTCGCGAAGATGATGGGACACACCGAACTCGATCTGCCATCCACTCAAGAAAAGCAGTCCGCTTCGACTTCCGCACTTACGAGAATGCCAAGAACAGAATCATCAAATAAGCCGTGTTTGCAAGCAGCCGGCCTGAGCGCAGCGACGGACAAAAAGACCACTGCGTTTGAAGATGTAAATCTTGAAGTCCAAGCGGGAGAGATTGTGGGTATTGCTGGGGTCGAAGGAAGTGGTCAGCGGGAATTGGCAGAAGTTCTAGCCGGAGTGCGGCGTGCTCGAAACGGTGTCATAAAAATCGATGGGAAGGATGTTTCCCGAAATACGATTCAACAGCGCATCGAAAATGGAGTTTCCTATATTCCGGAAGACCGTAACCGGTCCGGGTTGATTCCGACGCTGACTGTGGCAGAGAACTTTTTACTCGGATCGCAGAGAGACCGCAGCTGCGGCGGCGGAATATTCCTCAATAAAAAAAAGATCACTCAGATAGCTGAGAGTATCATCACTGCAGCGGATATACGAACGGGTGTGGGCGGAGCAGATCGTAAAGCGGGCCTGCTTTCGGGCGGAAACCAGCAGAAACTGCTTGCTGCACGCGCGCTTAAAAAACGCCCCAAACTACTTATAGCCTGCCAGCCAACGCGTGGACTGGATACCGCGGCCGCCAAATCAATCTATCGCAGATTGAGGGAAGCAGTTGAAATGGGCCTTTCTGTGCTGCTTATATCCTCAGACCTCGACGAACTTTTCGAAATTTCGGACCGGATTATTGTTATGTTCAATCACCGTATAGCTGGGGAAATTTCTAAAGATCAGTTCCAACTGGATACGATAGGCGCCTTGATGACCGGGGTATCCGGCGCTCCTCTCAATGAGGCGTCAAAGTGAATACTTCCACTTCCGCCTTGCTGCTTCGGCTGCGGCCAATATTCAGTGTGCTGATAGGACTATCTATTGCGGGAATAGCGATGGCACTAAGCGGATATCACGCTATGGAGGCCCTCAGTTCCCTTGGATCAGCTTCAACAGGTCTCTATACTGGCGTTCTGCGCGGATCTAATGATATAAACTTGCCCGGCGGCGCTCACCTGAGTATGTTTGTGCTCGCGCAGTCATTATCACGAATTACTCCCTTGATTTTTACCGGGCTGTCCGTTGCAATCGGGCTGCGTGCGGGACTCTTCAACATCGGCTGCCAGGGGCAGATGACGGTAGGCGCCTTAGCGGCTGCGGTGATCGGGCAGCTCGGAATTACGAATTCATCCACAGGGCAGGGTTCCCTGCCGGTATGGATTCACATTCCAATTACACTGGCTGCCGCCGCGGCTGCAGGGGGATGCTGGGCTGGATTCGCTGCCTGGTTTAAGACCAAACGCGGCGTACACGAAGTCTTATCCACCATCATGCTGAACTATATAGCAGCCAATATTGTCATCTATCTGCTCACACATAACTTGAAAGATCCAGTAAGTATGGCGGCTCAAACCCGGCTGATGGCTTCTAGTGCGTGGTTCACTCCGCTGGTTCCGGGAGCTAACTTCAGTATAGGCCTCTTCCTCGCGTTAGCCGGGGTGGCGCTCATTGCTATTATCATGAATAGAACGGCATTAGGCTATGAAATCCGGGCAGTCGGCCAGGGAACGGAAGCCGCTCGCACGGCAGGTTTGCCCGTAGCGCGAACAATGATAACCGCCATGTTCATTTCAGGTTCGCTTTCCGGTATTGCTGGTGCTGTCGAAGTGATGGCTATTCATCATCGCTGTGTGCAGGGAGTAGCAGGCACCTACGGTTTTGATGGCATAGCCGTTGCACTGCTGGGTGGTTTGCAGGCAGGTGGAGTACTGTTCAGCGCTCTGTTTTTTGGTGCGCTTTCAAATGGCGCTTCCTACATGCAGATGCAGACAGATGTTCCTGATTCGATCGCAGTCATCGTTCAGTCTGTCGTCATCATCTGCATTGGAATTCGGTATATTCCACCTGTGAAATTCTGGAACATGAGGAGATCGGATGCCCGCAGTTCCATCTGACGCAAATCATTTCTGGTTATCTGCGCTGCTCTGGGCAACATTGTACAGTGCTGCTCCGCTGATTCTGGCAGCCATGGGCGGTGTGCTGAGCGAACGTTCAGGTGTCGTGAATATAGCGCTGGAAGGCATGATTATTGCCGGCGCATTTACTGGCGCCTGGATAGGAGCTTCAAATGGCGCTGCCGGGCTTGCTGCCGCCTTGGCAGTTGGTTTGTTATTGGGTTTTTTACACGCGATGCTAACGCAGACTACAAAGATGGATCACGTCGTCTCAGGCCTGGCAATCAACTTGTTTGCAGCAGGCGCTACCCGCTTTTTAGCTATTAGATATTTCCCGGTGCAAGGCATCCGCCTCACCGGAATTTCTCCCTCTTTTTTTCTATTGGCCGCTCTGATTCTGCCGATCATTATTCATCTCGTGCTAAAATATTCAAAATTCGGTCTTCGGCTTCGTGCTTCTGGCGAGTATCCCGAAAGCGCTCGAATGGCTGGTGTCTCCGTTCTCCGGTCGAGATATATAGCGGTTACTCTTTCTGGAATATGCGCTGCAGCAGCTGGCGCCTATCTCTCACTGGGAGACGCACGAACTTTCACCTCGAATATGTCAGCAGGGAAAGGCTATATAGCGCTGGCCGCGGTAATATTTGGGAAGTGGCATCCTTTGGGAGCAATGCTGGGAGCGCTTTTCTTTGGTTTCTTTTATGCGCTGCAGACACAACTGCAAATAAGCGCAGTGCATCTTGTGTGGATGGGTATCGAGTGGAATAGTCCGGCCATACTGGATTCATTGCCTTATCTCATGACGATAGCCGCTTTAATTTCGGTGGTAGGGCGTGCCGTGCCTCCCGCCTCTCTGGGAGCAGAAGAGGGGTTATAATTGATAATTATAGGAATCGATCCTGGAACTGCAACAACCGGGTATGGCGTCATAGAGAAAAATGGGCAGGCGCTAAAACATCTCACCCATGGTGTTATTTCGACACTCAAAACCGAAGCTATGCCCGATCGCCTGCACACGGTTTATACCGAACTTAATGGGCTGATTGATCTGTACAAGCCGGACGTTATAGCGACGGAACATCTCTTTTTCTCAAAGAATGTGACTACCGGAATGCAGGTGAGCAGAACGGTGGGAATAATTTTGTTGTCTGTGGCTCAGAGAGGCATTGTCTGGAACGAATATCGCCCTGCCGAAGTAAAACTTGCTGTCGTAGGTTATGGAGCTGCAGAGAAGAAACAAGTGCAGTTCATGGTCAAACAGATTCTCTCGCTCACAGCTATACCGAAATCAGATGATGCTGCCGATGCCCTTGCATTGGCTATATGTCATGCGCACTCCATGCGCTGAAATTTTTCCATTCCAAACTATTCCTGGACTGTAAGCCTAATCATTTTGTGATTTATACCCAAAATAAAGTTACTATTCTTTTCCCGAATCATCCAGGATATGATGGCTAGATACTTTTTATGTGTTGTTATTCTGTTAATTCTATTCTTGAATGGGCCAAACTCCACTTCTCAAACCTCCTCGCATGTCTCCAAACAGCGCGTAGTCGTAATTAAAACACGAGAGAATGCGTTTTACAATCCTGCTGTTCTTGGATTTACAAATGGATTGAAAGCGCGCGGCTATCGTTCTGGTGAACAGATTGAGCTCGTCGTGGTTGCTTTTACCGGCAAAGCGGACGAAGATGCTGCTCTGGTGCAGGAACAGCTTGGTAAAAAGCCCTCTCTTATGATCACTATCGGGACAGATGCAACCCGGCTTGTGGCGGCCCAGAAACCTACGATTCCAGTGCTGTTCAGCATGATTCTAGATCCTGTCACCCTCGGCCTGGTTAAAACTCCTGAGATTCCGGGTGGTTATTTCAGTGGAACAACACTTCTGGTTAGTCCCGGTAAACAGTTCGATGCCCTATTGCAGGCCGCACCGAAAGTACATAAAATCGGTGTTCTCTATACGGAAAAAGATCTCACATCGCTGGCTTTTATTGCAGAGGCAGCCTTAAATGCTAAATCGTTAAATATAGAGATCGACGCCATTCCTGTGGAGGCTGGCCGCTCATCGATGGATGCTCTGAACAGCGCCAAAGCGCATGACGACGCTTTGTGGCTCATACCCGACCCCGCATCCACCGGCCAGAAAGCGCTTTCTGAAACGCTGGAATACGCGAACAAAAATCATCTCCCAATATTAGGATCCTCTGGCGGAACGGTGAAAGCAGGGGCGCTGCTATCTCTGTCTGCTGCGCTGGATGATCTTGGCGATATCACTGCCGAAATGGCTTCCTATATTTTAGCCGGCACCGGAACTACCGCGCAGATGAGAGTACGTGGACCTAGAAGAACACTGCTTTCTGTGAACCTGAATACGGCAAAGAGGCTCGGCATCACGATTCCCGGGACAATGCTGCATCTGGCAGACGAGGTAATCGATGTGCAGAAAGACGATAATTAACGATGATGCTTTCAAACCAGCACAGCAAAATTGCGCGCCGACTCGTCCGTGTTTTCGTTCTTCTCGTGGCGGTCCCGCTTCTGGTAACCGTGCTCACTCTGGGCATTTTTGGCCGGGAACAGATTGTGTGGACAGTGCACACCATGGAGGATACCAATTCTGCTGCCGTCCTTCAGGCTGAAGTTGAGTTTCAGAAGCTTGGCAGGAAAGCTGTCCATCAATCGAACGAACAGATGCAGGCTATTTCTACCGAGGCCGTAAAATCGGTCACGGAGAAATTGAGTAAAATTCAGTCGGGATCTTTGAAAGCAACTTCAAAAGATTTTGCAGCGCTCACGAAATCGAGTTCAGACAGTTCGATGCGGAGATCACTTGCGACTCAGCAGGATACGTTAAACAGTGTTCGAGAAGAGATGACGGCTCTCTTTTCTCAATCATCGAAGAAGGAGCAGCAGCAGGCCGCTGGAAATATCGAAAAGGCGATGTTCGCGCTGATTGATGACTTGCTTCAGCAGCGCGCGCAGCACCTTGCAGAAAAAGTAACGGAAACTATTCGAAATTCTTCACGATATCTATCCATTACCGCGCAGCTTCCTGATCTTAAAGAGGGGAACATCGCAGGTCAAAAAGCAATTTTAGATGCCCTGGTAAGGCGCTTCCCGCAGCTGGAAGAAGTATCGGTGGTAGATAAAAACGGATTCGATACCTCCATGTCTTCTTCTAACCACGCGATCACTTCGTCGGACTTCGGAAACCATGCACAGGAGCCTTTTTTTCTTGAAGCGCTGGCCGGAAATGAATATTCTGGCCAGACCAGTATAAAAACGGGTGGGCTGGCGCCCCGAATGCGGCTTGCAGTTCCCATCGAGCTTTATCGGGGGAAAGTGGTTGGAGTATTGGCGGCTTATCTTTCTCTGGATGAATTGTGGGATCACATAAGAAATACAAAGATTGGCAGCAACGGATTTGCCTATGTGGTGGATGAAAAAGATGAGCCTTTGCTGCTTCCCCGCAAAAACTCGCGTGATCTGCTTATCAACGCGGCGCCTGTCGATGATTTAAAGTGGAAAGTGGTGGTAGCTATGCCTCGTGCCGAGGCTGTGCTTCCTATCCTTTCATTAAAAAAAGATATTGCTGCCAACACCACTATAGCGGTAGCCAGTATGCGTGCGAACATTGATTCCACCGCTCGAAATGCCTCCGCTCACCTTCAAAATGGAGCAGTGGATATTCGGAATTCGACACAAAAGAGCATGCAGGCAAGGTCTCAGGCAGTTTTCAGGCATCTGCTGGATACGACAGAAACCCAATCAAAAGAATCTGTAGGCAAAATGCAGAATGCGCTCTCGCATCAGACCAGCAAAACACAGGAAAACAACGACAGACGGATGCAGGAAGCATCCTCAACTGCTGCTGCTGAACTCACCGCGCGCATACAGCCGGTTTTGAGAGAAGCTGTAAATCGGGCAGATAAGCGGATTGGTTTGGTGGCCCTGCTGATAATGGCTGGCTCCTGCATGATGAGCTGGATAATGGCGAAGTTTACTGCCGGCCGCATTGTGCGCCCGCTGGTCGATCTTTCCAAAATTACCGAAAAGTTTGCTCGCGGTGATCTCGATGCCCGCGTGGATGAGAGTGCGCCAGACGAAATTGGGGACCTCTCAAGAGCGTTCAACAGCATGGCTGCTTCACTTCAGAAGAGCCGGGTGGAGCTCACCGAAGCAGAAGGCCAACTGGTGCACTCTGCAAAATTGGCTTCGCTCGGGACACTCTCTGCTGGCGTTGCCCATGAGTTAAACCAGCCAGTCGCCATAATCCGAGGGCTGGCCCAGCAGCTTGCAGGGGAAGAAGGCCTTTCGACTGCCGTCGTTTCCGAT
>JBBRDM010000177.1:0-11472 GCA_038203935.1 Chthonomonadales bacterium | reverse complement strand
AGCAATTTCGATTATTCTTGTCATGGTTATTTCCTTTAGTATCTGGCATTCTAAAAAATCTCACGCCAAGATGCCTGCGACAACACCTGCTCAAATTTTTCATCCACGCTGGACCTATCTTTACCAGCCAATACCAGGGGAAAAGTTGAATGCTGAAGGTTATTCCATCGCTTATAGCAATAACGGTATTTATGTGACTGGCATCATTGAAACCGAAAAGGATGATGTAGATTTTCTGATAGTGAAACTCGATAAGAAAGGAAATCAGGAGTGGCACCATCGCTATCCCAGCCGGGAGCATGATTGCGACCGTTCCTTTTCGATCTGCGCAGATGATAAAGGTATCTATGTTCTAGGCGAAACGTCGGTACCTGCCCATAACAAAACACCGGAAGAGTGGCATATGACCCTCGTACGCTATGATGAATATGGCCAGTTTAACTGGGCTGCGCGATCTCCTCTTCCGGTTTCAAACGATAGTCAGCATATGCAGGTCGCTCTGGATGGCAAGAATGGATGTTTCGTAGGCTGTACCGCTTTGATCAAAGGTAAAAAGTCTGTATATGTACTGCATTATAATCAGTCTGGAAAAAAGTTGTGGGATAAACCTTATAAAGAAGGTAATGAGTCGAAATTTACCAGAATGGTCGCTTATCCTCGAGACCATACGCTGTTCCTTTGCGGTACCTCTCTAAACTCAAAAAATGACGGAACTATTAATGAGGACGGATTGGTGATGCGAATTGAAAATGATGGTAATAAACAATGGAGATATCACACTGACGGACCGGCGCACGGCAATGATGAATCGTGTAATATCATCCTGGACAATGCCCAAAATGTATATGTCTCGGGAGAATTTGATACGGGAAGCCCAGCAGATGGAGGGAATGGTACGCAGATTGGCCTAAATAAATTTAGTTATACTGGGACGCATCTCTGGCAAAAATTAGCAAAAGATACTGGCCCAAAGATTCAGCAATACGGGCTCTCATGCAATGATAGCGGAGATGTAATGATGGGTGGGACGGAGTCACTTCCGGATGGAAGAAAAAATATCGTTTTATGCTGGTATCTGCAAAATAGTGATATCACCCGAACGTGGCGCTATCCGTTTTCAAAACCCTATCACAGCGCTGATTTGAGATCGATATTTTTATCCAGGGATTCGAGTGCAGTGATAATAGGGCAGATCACTAGTACAATGTTCGATTTTTGGTGGGATAGTTCACTGCTCGGCGCAAGAATTAATTCACAGGGCGAGATTCTAGATCAGTCGATCTATACCTTCTCGAAGTCCCATCCGCGTAACTATCCAACTGACGCTTGCCGGTATGGATCTGGCTATCTGGTTACAGGTCAAGCTTCACCTGGAAAAGGTGGAAACAACCTCATGGTCAGCTACTATGATTGGGATAACACTTAATTTTTAGATACACTACGCTTTTGTATCATTTTTTTTGAATTTAATACATTATTTCCTAATTTTAACCCGATTCTTACGCTTCATTTACGCCTCAATGAACGCTTGCTATGTTAAAATTCTCTTGTTCATGAATGCGATGTGGCTAAAACTACTGCTCTTTAACAGCCACATGCCTCGCGTCTGATGCCGAATAGCAGGATGCTCATCGGCAAACGGTCTGTGAGATTGGGGTGTCGATGGACCCGGAAGTTCAACGACACCTACTTTTTTGCATTCGAATGAATAAGATCACCTTTACTCTGCGTTTAACAAAAACCGTGTTGAGCATCGGTTAAGAAATTATTCAAAAACTTACTTCGTTCGGTCGGGCCCGATTTCACCTGCGGCAACCATAGCAAGAAGCGGCGAATCCTCAATTTTCAATGGGAGATCTATACGGCCGCGGCGGCGACTCGATTCGTAGGTGGCATAGATAATTTCAGTGTGCTGAATGGCATTATTCGCTGTCAAGATGGAGACGTATCCCGGCTCATCCAGCTGTCGGACGACATCCATACAGGCCAGCGTGAAATCGTGGATCGGCCCCTGAGCCACCTCCACATACCGCCATTCCGAATCACCCTTGCCCCGAATGCGCATCTTCCGCTCGGACATGACTTCGATGACACCCTCTGTTCCGATGAGTCGATGAACGCATCCGATTTTTGCGTCTTCCCCTGAAATAAAAACTCCACGTACGCCATTTTTCCATTTATAGTGGACAATAGCCTGGTTCTCCATGAACGCCCCGAATATCCGCTTCTCGGTATGGCTCTCAATCTGCCCCATCACCCACTCAATCCCACAGTCGCCATTATACATCTGCAGCATATCCAGCCAGTGCGTACCCCAGTCCAGCATATCACCGCACTCTGCCTCTATCATCACAAGATCGCCGATTTCACCATCCACCACAGCCTGGCGCACGGCCTGGAAAAGTTTGATATGCCGGCGCTGATGGTTGAAGGTAAGAAGCGCGCCATGTTTATCGGCTGCGGCTTTCATCCGTTTTGCATCGCCCCAGGTAGTAGCCATCGGTTTTTCACAGTGGATAGCCCGAACACCCGCTTCTGCAGCAGCCACGGTCATCTCTGCGTGAAGATGCGGCCAGGTACAGATACTCAGGATATCCGGTTTTTCAACGGCCAGCATCTCTTTATAATCAGTATAAATTTTGGCCGAGGCGCCATTTTTCTCAAGAAAAAACTCAGCAAGCGAACAGTCCAGATCAGATACTGCGACTAAATCCACCCGGCCGCTCATCATAAAATTCGGATAGTGCGTATGCGCCATTCCAAAACCTGTTGCGCCATCCGAACCGTGCGGCCTTCCCGTGCCAATTATCGCATATCTATAACGTCCATCACTCATTATTTAGATCTCCCTGACAATCCGCTGCAATTGAAACTATCACAATAATTATAGAAAATGCTCTTTTTTTCCTGCGGAATCATAAAATCTCATCTAAAGTTTCTATGCATTGTTGAAAAATAATGCAATTCAAGTATAATAGAGGAACAATATAAAAATCGGGCGAACTATATAAAGACAGGCTCGGATGCCCACCTGACTATGGACAGCTGTGAGATATTGAGAGTTATATCACTTCTCAGTAAGAATTTCTTGTTAGATATCTATAAATCTTGTTAGAAATCTATAAATCAGGAATTTTCATTTAAAGCTCTTACCGTTGTATCATTTTCACTGATTTCTTTAATCAAGGCAAAATTTCTCTTGCGCGGAGCCTGACTCTAACATGAACACCCGAATGAACCTTCCGGCGGGAGCAGTAGCCGGACTCTCTTTACTGTCTCTCATAATTGGCAGCCCAGCACATTCTCTCACTCTCTCCTTAACCCAGGATGCCAGCGTGCTCGGGGGATCAACTGCCGATCAAAACATTGCTAACAACACTTTCTCCGGCGGTCTGTTTTCCGGAGTTGATGGCCTTTATAGCGCAAGCAACCCCCCCGATGCCCCCGCTAGATTCTATCTCATGTTCACACTTCCCAAGCTAGACCCCGGTATAAGCGTTTTATCGGCCACCTTAAACGGCTATTATAATAAAAGCTACAGCCTGGGACAGGGACTGCCCTTAGACCAAAGCGCACATCATCTATTTCTTGCAGATTCCGAGAATTGGGACGCCCACACTATCACCTGGAATTCACAGCCCGGGCTGACGAATAATGCCATCGGCTCCTTCATCCCCGACAGCAATACGGGATGGCGATCATGGAATATCACCCAGGCGGTCAAGAGCAGATATGTTCTGGGCAATACGATCAGCCTCGGTTTCAAGGCAGATAACGAGACCATCACCGCCTCGAATAATGACTGGGTCGTGTTTATCAGCGATGAGTACGATCCAAGCCGAGCATTTAATTTAGACCTCCAATTGGGAAAACCTACTTCTCCAGGCGTACCAGAGCCGTCGGCAGCTGCTTTAAGTATGGGGATGGCTCTTTGCGGCGGAATATTGATTAGTAAACGAAGAACATTCAAACGGAATTAGTCACGAATTTCTCAGCGCATAGTTATGATCACACGCAGAGATAGTGCATGCGGATCAAAATTTTGTGGTGAATTCTCAGGATGGGAAGGATAGCTTAATATCCTTTCCATCTTTTTTGTTGAGAATTTTAGCCAGTCTTATTACTGCCGTTAAGCTGTTCTAACTCCCCGAATAGCCCGCTCATAACGGGATACATCGAGCTAAATAACTCCTGGCGAATATTGTAGAAATGATTAAGGTCCTCCTCGACTTCAATCACATCTGCCAGCGGAGCGAATTTATTTCCTGCTTCAACGAAGGTGGAGTAGATTCCCGAACCTACAGCCGCTGCGATTGCAGCGCCGCATGAGGTCGCCTCACTCAATCGGGCCATCATCTGAAGCGGTCTACCATAAATTGCCGCCAGCATTCCCCTCCAAAAACTGCTGCGCATTCCGCCGCCAAGAGCATTGATATTTCCTTTAATTTGTGCTGCTTCGTGCAGCGCTTTAAGATTTCCAGCCAGTGCATAGCTCACACCCTCGAACACAGCCCTGGCCATTTCTGCTCTGCCGTGCGAAGCGGACAGTCCAAAGTAGACCCCTCTTGCATTCGCATCCCAGATCGGCGACCGCTCTCCCATGAGATAGGGCAGAAAAAACAGGCCATTGCTTCCTGCAGGCGCCGTACCCGCGAGTTTTTCGAGTTCATCGAATGCATTCGTTCCTGATGCATCCATCGAATTCATGATATTTTTCATAAACCAATCGAGGCTGGATCCTGCCGACTGTACCGTTCCATAAAGTACAAACTTGCCTGCTTCAAGGCCGCAAAATACAGATACTCGGCGTGTTGTATCCGGCTTATATCCTTCTGTGACCACAGCTACCCATGAGGATCCCCCAAGATAGTGATAGGCATCTCCCTCCGAATATGCCCCACCGCCAGCTGTCGCGCAGGCTCCATCTCCTCCGCCAATCACGACCGGTGTACCAATAGAAAGCCCGCATGCCATAGCCGATTCAGCAGTAATAAATCCCAATGTCTCCGTAGATCTGCGAACTTCTGGAAGAAGTGATGCTGAGAATCCGGCTGCTTCTATCAGCTCATCCGACCAACAGTTCTCATTAAGATCAAAACATCCCGTCAGGGAGGCATCAGAGAAATCAGTCACACCCTGCACACCGGTCAGTTTTGCGCCAATATAATCTTTGGTCTGTACACAACGGGCTGCAGAATACAAGAGCGCGGGTTCATGCGATTTAAGCCAGGCAAGTTTTCCCAAAGTGAAATTAGGCGCAAGTCGGTTTCCGGAAATCTCATAAGCTCGTGCTGCGCCAATTTGATTTTCGAGTATTCGGCACTCCCCCGCACTCCGAATGTCGGCATGTATGAGTGATCGGCCTATGGGATTGCCATGTCTGTCGGTCAGGAGACAGCCGTTCATCATTCCAGAAAGCCCTACGGCAGCGATTCTATTTTTGGCTTCGGGGCAGCGGTCGATCAATTGGCGGGAGCTGTCGCATACTGCGTTCCACCAGTCCTGAGGATCGTGCTCGGCATAACCCGGTTGTGGATAGTACGTTTGGTAGGGGGAAAATGTGAAAGCGACTAATTTGCCGTCGATGTTAAATAGAGTTGCTTTATTGCCGGTTGTTCCCAAATCATGTGCGAGTATATAGTCATTCATGGATTGGAATCCTGAAGTATTTTCGCAATGCTTATTTTTGCCTGATGAACTATGTTCGGATTTTCATCGCCGAGGACTGCTTTAAGATCAGGCAGGGCAGAAACTGCTAATTTCTCCATTCTGCCCAGAGCAATGATACAGTAAACTCTGACGTCGTCATCAATATCGTTCAGGCCATATATCAGTTCAGGAACTATTAAATCTGATTCTGGACTGATTTCGCTGAGGGCGTGCGCCGCATACCACCGGACTTTTTCATCAGGATCGTGCAGCAGCTTTCCAAGTGCGGGTACCGCAGATTGAGCCGGGGACCCGATCGCAGCAATTGCGTGCGCGGCGCTCCATCTATTATCGGGATGCTCATCTGAAAGTTCCTTTATCAGCTCTGGAAGGGCTTCCATACCATGATCGCCCAGTCCGGTCAGCGCTGCCGATGCCATGCCTGGAAATAAACGCTTTTTATCAGCCAGCGCTGCAATAAAAAAAGGCATTTCAGATTTGATATTTTGCGTAATTATTGCAATTGCAAATCTCGCCCACAATACAGTATTTGCATCAGAACTGCTGAGCTTATCTGTCAAAGCTGGGAGAGCAGAATGCGCGCTCTTACCCATCTTCGCGAGATCTCGGCAGGCATTCCATCCCACAGAAATGTGCATATCCCCAAGCGCTTGAACCAGCGTTACAATCCTGGCAGCATCCTCTGGAATCAAATTGGTGCTCATTTACAGAATGCTGCTAGCACGGCGGCTTTAGTTTTCATCAAGCCAATGGTGGCTACGCTCAACGGATCAGTTTTCCAGTAAGATTCGTTAAAAAGTTCAAGGGAAAGAATTCCATCGAAACCTATGCCGTCGAGCGTCTGCAATATATCAGTTAGCGGAGCGATGCCATCCCCCGGATAGACTCTATCTGCGTCCGTTATGGTGGCTGCCGGGTAACCAGCCGGATAGTCGTTCATATGCATCAATGGAAAAGCGGACGGCTGCAGCATAGAGAGGCCATGATAGTCTGATCCACCTTTATAAAGATGGTACACATCTGCCAGAATACAGGCCCTGGGATGCGCACTTTCTATGGCCACCAATGCAGCCTCACCAAGATGGTCAAGCGTTTTCGAGAAGCCCCATACCTCAACCATTGGAGAGACTCCCATCTCATCCCCTAATTCACAAAGCTCACGATAACGCACTGCAACTTGAAGGAGATCCAGCCGTTTTGCATCGACAGCTCCCATCGGCGGCGCGGCAATCAAAGCTGATCCCAGCTGATTCATAATATCCATGTTCCGTTTGGCTTCTTCAAATCCAGCCGCTCTTCGCGCATCATCTTCGACAATCCATTCAAAAAACCCAATTGCATTTGCAACAAACAGGCCTTTATCGAGGACAATTTTTTTCAGGTCCGATAGCGAACCACCTTCTGCAGTATACTTATCGATACCTTCCACCCAGGGCTCTATGGCTTGATATCCTGCCTTCGCGGCAATATCTATCTCTTCCAGTATAGATAAACCAAAACCTCTGATCGTGCTGGTATTCAGACAGTACCTTGGAGATGCGGAAAGTGATGTTGGGCTGAGACCTGCGCTCATTATACATTTACCTCGATTAATATTATTGTCTAAGCGCTCATTCTGTAGCGAGAACTTATTTTCCTGCTGTCAGAGCACTGCAGTGCGGTTTAGTAAAAGGGGAAAGATTAGTTTAATTCAATATCGCACCCTGAACTTCAGCAGCTCGTTTGAGCGCTTCTGATACATTGTGGCAGATATTTTGAACACCTACGTGCTGTTCAAATGCAACCTGTTTCATCAATCCTCCAGGCTGATCCCGCATGCCGCATATTATAAGCGTTCGATTGGTGGATCGCAGCATTTCTGCGAGATCTTCCAGAGCTAAAAGACCGGTTCCGTCAATAGCGGTCATATTTCTAAGGCGAAGAATAACCACCGGCGGCAGGCTGGAGATATTATCCGTAATCTCTAAAATCTTCTCGGTCGCACCGAACAGAAACGGCCCGTGGATTCTAAATACGACCGCATAGCTGGGAATATCCTTATCCTGCAGAATATGCACTCGCGAGTCTTCCACCTCTTCATCCGTCACTCTGGTGATAGTTGTTGTATCCGTAACCCGGCGTATAAAAAGCAGCGCCGCCAGTATCATTCCAATTTCTACAGCTACCGTCAGATCGGCGAAAACAGTGAGCAGAAAGGTAACAAACCAGACGCCTGCTTCTGATTTAGGGAGTTTTATTAGATGCGGTATCTCTTTCCATTCACCCATATTATAAGCAACGATCATCAAAATTCCAGCGAGCACACACAGCGGAATATAACCTGCGAGCGGAGCAGCAAAAAGCAGTACCCCAAGCAGAGTCAGTGCGTGAATCATGCCGGAAACTGGTGTTTTTGCACCGGAACGAATATTGGTAGCAGTGCGTGCGATGGCGCCTGTTGCGGGCAGTCCCCCAAAAAGTGGGGAAGCGATATTGGCTATCCCCTGGGCAACCAGCTCGACACTCGGGTTGTGCTTATCTCCACTCATTCTATCGGAGACCACAGCAGATAGAAGAGATTCGATGGCACCCAGCATCGCTACAGTGACTGCCGGTGCAATCAAAACAGGAATATGATGCCAATCGACTGCCGGAACTGAGAATTTAGGCAGCCCGCGTGGGATTCCACCAAAACGCGACCCTATCGTTTCCACATGCATTTTAGTAATCGCGACTAAAATAGTTCCGAAGAAAAGCGCAGCAATTGTTCCGGGGATTCGTTTCGATACTTTTGGCCAGATTAATATGAGCAGTACGGTTCCGAAAGCAACGATTGATGCCGCAGGTGTAAATGTAGTCCAGTGCTCACTAAGCGAGACCATCCTGCCGATGAAATCGCCTGGAACATGTGCGATATTCAGGCCAAAGAAATCTTTAATTTGAGTGCTTGCAATCAGCAGTGCGATACCGTTGGTGAATCCAACCACTACCGGGCGAGGAATATATTTTACCGCCATGCCAAGCCCGGTAACTCCTAAAACCACTAAAATAATCCCCGCCATAAGTGTGCAAGTATAGAGGCCGGTAACACCATATTTTAACACTATTGAGGCAACGACAACTACGAATGCACCCGTCGGGCCACCGATCTGCGTCATAGATCCACCTAGCGCTGATATGAGGAATCCGGCGATCATAGCGGTGTAAATCCCTGACTGTGGAGACATGCCTGAGGAAATCGCAAAAGCCATTGCCAGCGGCAGAGCAACTAATCCGACCGTAATTCCGGCAATTAAATCAGAAATTAAAAGTTGAAGGTTGTAGCTGCGGAGCGCGATAGCGGATTTAGGAAGCCAGGGATTCATCTGAGGGGCCTTAAATGCAATAAAAGATGTTGTTAGTTATCATAGTACCCGATACTTCAGGCCATTCAAAATTAGGTGGGCAGGCGTTTTTACTGCACTGGCGGGGAACTGCCAGATATTCAGCTAAAAAAAAGTTCCTCTCCTCGTAAGGAGAGGAACGAATGAGTATAAAGAGACTACCGGGAAGCCGTATTAGCTGATTCCGCACTCTGCATGAGAGCCATGGTGGCCCAGCAAGTAGCTGCATATGAGATATATTGCGACTCTCCATGAGGAAATCCAGCGTCGAAGTAGACGTTATCCGGGATCGCCCGCTTATTCACATACCAGGAACCGTCTTCGTCCTGAGTACGCCTCAGAAACTGAATTCCGCGCTGATATCCAGGATCATCGGATGCTGCTGCTCCCGCAAGGCGAAGGGAGTAGAGAGCCAATCCTGTTGCAAAAGCATTACTATGCAAATTTTCCAGCTCCGCCCATCCTCCATCAGCTAGCTGAGCAGACATTAGTTCCTGAGCAAATGGTTGAATTTGCTGCTTGCTGGCTCCTGACCAGTACAATCCCAGAACTCTTGCTGCTTTCTCTTCGGAGTTATGCACCGGCACAGAGATCAGCCATTTCTTCGCCTTTTCAATATTAGGAGCTAATGAGTTCGAATCTCCATATGCTTTCAGCATTTGCAGTACCAAAGCAGTAGTAGTAATGGCAGACGACTGCATGGGAACGCGATCCATTCCATACTCCCAGTGTCCGTCGTTTTCCTGCTGAGAAGCTAAAAATTGAGCAGCTTCCCCTAGACCTGGATTTGCAGGTACGCCGCATGCAATCATACCGCTGAAGATGTATCCGGCACCCACTGAGAAATCTCCAATATCAACTGCCTGAATAGTCTTCGCTAATCGTTTGTCCGTCAGGCTGCGATGAATAAGTGATCCTCCCGCCTTGCCTTCTTCACCCATTCTTTTCAGACTCGTACCCAGAACGGCCGGATCTACGATGTAACCTCGCTGCGCGGCTTGCCCAAGGGCAGTCAATCCTAATCCCTGATGATGGCATGAGGTGCAGGGAGTGCGGTCGCTAAATCCTTTAAGCCCTGACTGCAGTACGGTTACACCATCCTGCACCGACTGTTTAATTGTCCTGAGTTCTCTAGAGGAGACATGTTTGACTTCAGGCTGTTCGCTGGATTGAAGAATTTTGGCGGCCTCAACATATCCTCTGCTCTCCGCCAATTCAAACGCGGTTTTCCCTTTACCGTCCTGCAGCGAAGCATTGGCTCCAGCCAGCATTAAACTTTTTATGACAGCCGGATCGCCGCTGTACCTTGCTGCCAGCTGCAGCGCCGCGGCGCCCTGCCTGTCTTTCACATTCACATCGGCGTGCTTACTGATAAGCAAATTCACTGTTTCAGAATTACCATTTTGTGCCGCATACATGAGCGCAGTTTTGCCGTGGCTGTCGGCAAGATCGATTTTTGCCTCCATATCCAAGAGACGGCGAACTGCTGCAGTATGCCCCATTCTTGATGCAAAAGTTAATGCAGATGCGCCATCCTGATCGACCGCATTCACATTTTTGGTCGTCTTTAAGATAGCATCCATTAAATCTGTGTGCCCGTTATTTGCAGCCATCATCAAAAGAGTCAGGCCATCGACACGGACAGTGGTAGTTTTAGCGCCTTTCGAGATTAAATGAAGCGCCAGTTTTTCATGAAGACAGTTCTCAGCTTCTGCAAGCGCCGTCCCATAAATGCTGTTATCTTCCAGACCAACCCCGCGCTTCAGGAGGATATCGACGATTTTCTGATCGCCCTGACATGCCGCCCACATGAGTGGTGTGAAGTTGAGCCAGTTTCTCATATGTACGTCCGCACCGCTGGATATAACTTTCTCGACGGCTGCGGAATCGTGGGAGCGAATCGCAATAAACAGTTCTGCGTTTAAAATTTTTTCTTTTTCTGACGATGCGCTGGGAGCGGGCTGACCTATCGCCACCCCCGCAAACGCAAACAGAGTCAGTACTACTGCAGTCAACCTGAACAAATTGCTTCTCCTTTTCTAGAGGTTGTAGAAGCGCGACAAAATGATCGCGATTTGGCCTGCTTGGCCAGATGATTGTCGGCTTCGAAATCGACGGGCATCCATTTTGTTTGCCACAAAAAGAATACTCTAAAATCAACAAGTTTTAATGTGAAATTATTCACACTGCATCTGCGCTCCCTTGTTAGTAGTTGCCGGGGTATTCTATGGATATCAAATTCAACGCAATGAGCATTCGGTGGAGAAATAGTGATGACATCGAAAAAAATCTGGGGTAGTTTCGTTTTCGCGATAGGATGCCTCTGGCTGGTCGGTGGAGTTTTCGGATTTTTTGAAGGTCATATTTCCGCTCTAATTTTTGTTTTTTGCGGTGCCGTACTTTTACGTTTCGGAGTCAATCTCCGACGATAAACGATATC
>JBBRDM010000176.1:0-11610 GCA_038203935.1 Chthonomonadales bacterium | reverse complement strand
TTGCACATGCGGAGATTCCGGCCCCGCCAAGTCCGCCTTCCCAGACTGGACGCTCTTCTGGCAGGCCAAGCCATTTGGCCGAAGCGCCCGTGGCAATGATCACAGTCAATGCTTCATAGAGAAAATCTTCCACCCATATTTTGAACGGCCGCTGTGAAAAATCGACTTTGGATACCATCTCTTCGACGATGCTCGTACCAAATCGAAGCGCCTGATTACGCATTACCATCATCAGTTCTGGGCCCTGGATGCCGTGTTCAAACCCGGGATAGTTTTCGACCTCAGTAGTGATCATCAGCTGTCCGCCAGCGCCAAGCAGTTCCTGGCCTCTGCCCACTCCGCCATCTATCATGAGCGGATTTAGATTTGCTCTGGCAGCATAGATCGCCGCTGTGTATCCTGCCGGGCCGGAGCCGATGATGATCAGTTTGTGTACCATTTTCTGGAGCGTAACCTTTCGAATGTGAAGTGACTGTAATATTCAAATAATGTGCAGCACACTTTTTGTGCGTGCTAAAACCTTGTGCATTATAGCCGTGGGGATAGTGGTAAGTCAATAGGAACGATTTGGGCCGTGTCTTTCTTTCGAGTATCAGGTATCCTGATTCAATATACGTAAATTTCCGATCAGGAGTAGCATTTTGTTGAATCCTCAAGAGACCATCCGCGCGCTCGCAGCCCATATTAAATCTGCTGTCTATCCTCATCTGGGTACATGGCGAGCGCGTAGAGTGACCGGCATTGCTTCCAGTGGTGATGCAACTTTTGATATCGATGATATTGCAGAAGCAGCCATAGAAGATTTTCTGCGAGAGCACGATATCAATGTGGCTTACTACTCCGAGGATAGGGGACTGGTGCATCCTTTTCCAGGTAAAGAGCCGGAAGGCATTCTGATAATCGATCCGATAGATGGCACGCGTGGCGCGATTGCAGGCTTCGAGGCATGCGTTGTATCGGTTGCATGGACGGAATATAAGCCTGAACCGACATTGGGTGACGTGCTCTATGCGGCTATAACTGAGATTAAGAGCAGCCTCACTTTTTCCGCAGAACGTGGAAAAGGGCTGCAGATAATTGATGGTGAAGGAAAATATGCAGCACCTCAGCTATCACCAAACACAGAAATCAACTCTATGGCGTGGTGTATGGAGTGCGTGGGCGCGCCGATGGATCAATTGCTGGCAGCTATCAAGGATGTTGCCAATCCGACCACTGTCAGAGGCGGTTTCTTTATTCTAAACAGCAGCGCTTTCGAACTCACCAGGCTGCTGACAGGGCAGCTTTCAGCGGTTGTGGATGTACGAACGCGGCTGCTGCGAGATTTTCCGGAAACCAGGCCGCAATTCGAAAAGTTCGGAGGCGGGCGGCTGCTCAGTCTCTATGGGTACGATATTGCTGGCGCTGCTTTGATAATAAAAGAGGCGGGGTGTATTTTAACCGATGCGTGGGGACGAGATCTCTCCAATTGGAATCTGCTCGATACTACCGAGCATAATTTTGGTTCCTTAATCTCGGCTTCGAATGCGGAGCTTCACAGCAAATTGCTCGCAGGCATAAACGCCGGATTTTCGGATTATGGGAAGGGAAAAAGCTAGGAAAGACTATTTTCCGAATAGTATACACTTGCCCGCTTTTCCAACCCAGGATTTTATGCCAGGGAATTTTGCCTCGAGAAAGCGGACGAATTTTGAAGGGTCTTCCTGATTTCCTATAAACATATCGTAATGTGCAGGTACTACTAGCCCAGGCTGAAGCTCTCCTGCAAGTTCAGCAGCCTCTTGAAATGTTAAATTACCCAGGCAGTTTACAAGAAATCTTTCTGCATCTCGACCGTTGATGGGGACAAACATCACATCAAAATGATTCCACTGTTTCAGGGTATTTACCAGTCCGTCGTACATAATGCAGTCGCCGGAATGATATATAGTAAGTCCGCCCGTTTCAATCACATACCCTAAATAGGGAAACCCGAGTGTTGGATGTTCATCGAAAAACTCATGCTTACTTTTGATAGCGGTGACTTTGACACCGTTATTTTCCCAAACACCACCCGCATTTAACGTGTGAAGCCGGTTCTCAGGAATATGGCCCTCTTCCAGCATTCGTGATGCTTCCGTGCACGGGCTTATAAACTGAGCATTTGGCGACGAATTCACCATAGCTGTGAGCGATTCTGGGCACAGGTGATCACCATGACCGTGGGTGACGAGTGCAATATCTGCCATTCTTGCTTCTTCGTAGTCGAGCAGAGTAGGGGTCTGACGGGATTCCCAGGGAGCAAACCATGGATCTATGTAGATCACTTTTCCGTTTACTCTGACAATAAAAGTATGCTGGCCCATCCACCAGAATGCGCCCTGACCGTAAGGCAAATCTGTATTCTGAATATCTTTCAGCAATGTTTCATGGGATTGGGCGACTTCCGCCATGGAATAAACTCCTTGAGGCTAATGGCTTGCATAGTGGCGGAAGAGTTCACTCACAGAGCTGTCTTCATGGATTCGCATGATAGCGTCTGCGAGCAGCGGAGCAACAGAAAGTACTCGTAATTTATCCGTTTTATTCGATTCTACGTGGGGAATAGTGTCCGTCACAACCACCGACTTAAGTGAAGAATTTTCCAGTTTGTGCAGCGCATCACCTGAGAGTATGGCATGCGTGCAGCAGGCATGCACCTCTTCCGCCCCACGATCCATGAGCGCTTCCGCTCCCTGAACGATGCTTCCGCCAGTATCGATCATATCATCGATCATGATGCAGATTTTTCCACGGACATCTCCGATGATCTCCATGATTTCCACTTTGTTTGGTTCAGGCCGCCTTTTGGCAATAATAGCAATCGGCGTTTTCAAATTTTCCGCGAGCGCCCGCGCCCTGGCAACGCCACCGACATCAGGCGACACCACACAGGCATTGCCATTGTAAAGTCCTTCGGATATGAGATGCTGTGCAATGAGGGGGCCTGCCATGAGGTGATCAACCGGGAGGTCAAAAAATCCTTGAATCTGGCCCGCGTGGAGGTCGACACAAAGTACACGGCTTGCGCCTGCGTGGGTAATAAGGTTCGCGACCAATCGAGCTGTTACCGGCTCTCTGGGCTTAATTTTTTTATCCTGGCGTGCATAACCATAATAAGGCAGTACTACCGTGATACGAGATGCCGATGCGCGTCGAAAGGCATCAATCATAATCAGGAGTTCCATCAGATTATCATTGACAGGATTGCAGGTGGGCTGAACAATAAAAATATCCTGGCCGCGCGCACTCTCCTCAATCTTGACAAATATTTCTCCATCAGAAAATTTGGAGACGACAATCTCCCCAAGTGGAGTTCCCAGCTCTTTCGCAATTCCCTCAGCCAGCGCTGGGTTTGCGTTTCCGGTGAAAATTCGCAGCTCGGACGGTTCTCGCATCTTTAGATCTCCTAATCGAAAAAAATACTTACAATAAAGTAACTGTACGCGCCAGCGATGCTTTATCCAAATCCGTTCATCTGACTATCATGTTAATTCGACTTTAATCCTCGGTTTTACTGCATTAAAACTCCTCTTAACGTGCTAATTTTCTTTTTCGATAAAGTGCGGCCCATCCTATTTTTTCCGATTGAGTCGATCGGGCGACGGCGAGGGAATCTTCGGTAACATTTTTGGTAATAACTGAACCCGCTGCAATAAATGCTCCCTCTCCAATAACCAGCGGCGCTATGAGGGTGGAGTGGGTGCCGATAAATGCATTCTTACCAACCACTGTCCGGTGCTTTTGATAACCGTCGTAGTTGCATGTGACAGTACCTGCACCGATATTAGTATGCTCTCCGATTTCGGCATCACCAATGTAGGATAGATGAGAAGCTTTGGCTCCTTCTCCGAAAATCGCGTTTTTAACCTCTACAAAATCACCAATCTTTACATTCGGCCCCAAATGAGTTCCAGCTCGTATATTTGCAAACGGTCCAATTTTCGAGCCGTCTTCAACCACTGCTCCCGTAATATGAGAGGCTATAGCATTGACGTAGTTACCAATTTTACTGGAAGTTATAATGCTGTTAGGACCGATAATGCAGTCTTCGCCAATGGAGGTTCCTGTGTGGACGAAGGTATTCGGTTCGATTGTGGTATCCTGACCAATTTCAACATCGATATCAATATAAACTGATCCTGGATCGGTGATGGTTACACCATTGAGCATGTGGTTTTTGAGTATTCGCTCACGAAGAATATCAGCGCAAACGGCTAGATCGACTCGCGTATTCACTCCCAGAACTTCACTAACGTCTTCGACTAATATTCCGTCAACCGATTTGCCTGCTTTAATCAGCGCGGGAATGCTGTCCGTCAGATAGTACTCATTCTGTGCATTCGCAGGTTTAAGATTTGCGATGGAAGTCCATAAATCCGGTCCGTTGAAAGCGTAGATGGATGGGCTCCACTCCTTAATCAATCGCTGATCCGATGTACAGTCTTTCTCTTCGATTATTCGGCTGACTTTCCCACTTTCAGATCTCTCGATACGTCCATATCCCGTCGGGTCTTCCAATACTGCGGTGAGCATAGTGACGGACGAACTGGAACTTCGCTGTGCAAGTAGCAGCGCCGACAGAGTATCTTTCGTGAGCAGGGGGGTATCTCCTGCAAGTACTAAAATGGTGCCTGGCCAGTTTTCAAGAAGATTTTGTGCTGACCGCACGGCGTCTCCGGTGCCTTTGGGATTAGCCTGGAGAGCAAATTCTACATCTCCTGTCAAACCAGCTTTGACTTTTTCTGCCTCGTGTCCAACTACGACAACTATTCGCTCCACACCTGCTTGCCTGCATGCTCTAATCACATGCTGCGTCATAGCTGCACCGCAAACAGGATGTAAAGGCTTAGGCAGCTTTGAACGCATCCGCGTAGATTTTCCTGCGGCCATAATTATTGCAGCGGCTGGGCCGTTCATAGTGCCTCATAACTGAAAATCCATGTATCCAGAATGGAGACAGGATCCTCCAAAGGATTAACTGCGAGTTTGAATTTGCAGTTCCAAATTAGTTTAAAAAACTATTACATTATATGGTCTTAAAGATCATATGTCAATACAATTACTCTGCATTAAATTACATTCGTGATTGGGTTAGATAGTTCATTCTCAGGTCGGTGAGCCGGCGCTGCGCTTCACGAACTTGATCTGATGGCATCGTTGATTCTAATTTAGTCAAAAGGAAATGTACGCTGTCGATCGCAAACTGGGCCGCTGCTAAATTCTTTGTAAGCTCGCCTGTTTTTACGTTCGCTACCAGCCCCATCGACTGCCATGCGTAACTATCGAAGAGGGGTATGAGCGCACCTGCAAAGCCATGAACATCCATCTGCATAGATGCAAACGAAAGCATCATCTGGGGATCCGGCATAAAACTGCCTTTTTCGTCATCGGCAGAATCCTCGTGAGGTTCATCAGGGATTGTCTCTTGATTTTCAACATCAGTATTTGGTGATGATTCGGTCTTATCTTCCACTTCCATCGCTAGCTCCTAATTCAACTATTGGTTACAAAATTTCATCGGGGAAGGATTGAGTACGTCTCTGAACGCATTATATTATATCATCTAATCATCCGATACCGAACTGGTTTTATAAGTATTGATTTTCGAATAAGCATTGAGAGGAAACTATGATTCTAACTGAGATTGAGGAATACTTGAATGACTATTTAGCGATCAGGGATATTCCCGATTGGAAAGATGCTTTCAATGGGCTTCAGGTTGACGGCACAAAGAACATCAAGAAAGTAACTGCTGCGGTGGATGCCTGCGAATACACGATTAATGAGGCTGTTCGCCAGGGCGCTGATCTTCTCCTGGTACATCACGGGCTGTTTTGGGGAGCCAAAGCGCCTGTTACAGGTGCCTATTATCGTCGTCTGTCTGCACTTATTAAGAATGATATCGCGCTCTACTCCTGCCATACACCACTGGATGCCCATCCCGAGGTTGGCAATAATCATGTACTTGCCAGAAAGCTTGGCCTGGAACCTGCAGGTCTTTTTGGTGAAGTAGAGGGAGTGCCCATAGGCTTGTGGGCTCCCACTCAAATTCCGCGTGATAAGTTGATCGAAAAAATATCGAATATTCTTGGGTCGGTGCCATTATGTATTCCAACCGGGCCGGAAATGGTTAGAAAAGTTGGAATTGTGACCGGTGGCGCAGGAAACTGGATAGGCAAAGCTGCTGCGATTGGAGTGGATACTTTTCTGACTGGCGAAGGCAATCATCACACTTACTTCGATGCGGAAGAGCTGGGAATAAATGTGATCTACGGCGGACACTATGCTACAGAAACCTTCGGCGTAATAGCGCTGGCGCAGCACCTCAACAGAATGTTCGGATTGGAATATATCTTTATAGACCATCCGACAGGGCTATAACTTTTTAAGTTATTTCATTATCTCAAAATACCGAACTCAGAAATGATAAATTCGCATTTAGCATAGTATTTCAAATGCGCTGGAAATACTCTTATCTTGACCAGGAATGGTATGAATTTCAGTCTGGCTTCTTAATTTTCCGTGTGCCCAAATTAACGATTGCAATATTGATGGGAAGGATGTTTAGAATCTTCCGGAATAGGATAATTTCCGCAGTTAATTGTTCGAGTTGAATCAAGTTTTTGTCCACGAAATACACGAAATAACACGAAAAGATAGATACTTGCCATGCTTGAAAGTGCTAGTTTTACAACCTTTTATAGCTGCATTTGATCATCCAATTTTTTTCGTGTTATTTTGTGTATTACGTGGACAAAAACAAAAAACTTGATTTACTTTGTTCTGGGACAGCCTTAGAGTGTGTAGGAATGAGCCCCGGTGCCAGCCAGTTTGCCGCCATCGACAATCAGGTACTCATCACGAATTGGTCTTTTATCGAACCAGCATTCCAGGATTTCACGCACGCCGGAAGCATAACGTACCTGTGCTGACAGGCTGGTTCCTGAGATATGCGGGGTCATTCCATGGTTGGGCATGCTTCTCCAGGGATGGTCAGCGGGCGGAGGCTGTGGAAACCAGACATCGCCAGCATATCCGGCAAGCTGACCGCTCTCCAGCGCTCGAACAATCGCATCTCTATCACAGATATTACCGCGTGCCGTGTTCACGATATAGGATCCACGTTTCATTTTGCCCAAAAGCGTATCATTGAACATGCGCTCAGTTTCTGCATGAAGCGGACAGTGAATTGAGATCACATCGCAGACTTTCGCCAGTGACTCAACATCCGAATGATAAGTTAATCCCAGTTCCTTCTCCACCGCTTCTGGCAGCCTGTGTTTATCGGTGTAGTGCAGATTCACGTCGAATGGTTTCAGGCGTTTGAGTACTGCTAGCCCAATCCTTCCCGATGCTACCGTTCCCACATGCATCCCTTCGATATCATATGAACGTTCGGCGCAGTCTGCAATATTCCATCCACCCTTCACAACCCAGTGATAGGAGGGAATATAGTTTCGCACGAGCGAAAGAATCTGCATGACCGCATGCTCGGCGACGCTGATACTATTACACCAGGTGACCTCGGCAACGGTGATTCCCTGTTTGCTGGCGGCGGCCAGATCGACGTGGTCGGAGCCTATTCCAGCTGTAATCGCCAGTTTAAGTTTAGGAGATTTTGCAATGCGCTCAGCAGTGAGATAAGCGGGCCAGAACGGCTGTGAGATGACGATCTCAGCATCCGGGAGTTCTTTGTCCAGAACTGAATACGCGCCTTCCTTATCAGAGGTCACGATCAGTTCATGACCGTTGGATTCTAAAAATTTTCGAAGGCCAAGTTCCCCAGAAACTGAACCCATTAGCTCGCCTGGCTTAAAAACGATAGCTTTTGGAGTAGGCATTGTCTGGCCATCGGGATATTTTTCCAGTTTTGGTATATCATCTCGGGGGTAAGTTTTAGGGTAGCCATCGACCGGGTCGGGGTAAAGCACACAGATCACTTTCGACATTGTTCAGCTCCTTATGTGATATTCATTGCAGCAAATAAATATTCTTCAACAGCGGGCAATCATCCTGCAGTACCAGTAAAATTCCCACTTTACATCTTCTATAGGTTCTGGTATAATTTCAAAACGGCGATAAAGTTCGCCGCCGTGTCCGCGGAAAGGGCCAAGCCCCACTTTAATGAATTTCTTGCGATAGTCACCTTCTTTCAGCCTGAAACAGCGGACTACAGGCACGAATGAAAGGAGGTCATCATGACCAAATCTCTTCCCGAATCGCCTAATTTAGAGCAGCTTAAGAATCAAGCAAAAACGCTGCTTACTTCGTTGCGATCCTTCAATACGGATGCCATCCAGCTTTTGAAAGAATTCCATCCTGAATTCTCTTCTGCTTTCACTCAAACAATTCAATCTGCCAGCCTTACTCTGTCCGATGCACAACTAATTGTTGCACGGGAGTATGGATATGCCAGCTGGCCCAGGCTCAAGAAGTACATCGAGAGCATTCCGCTGCATGGAAAGTTCAAAGCGGCAATTGACTCCAACGATGCTGCACTGGTAAAGCAGCTCATCCGATCAAATTCGGCGCTGTTGAATGCACCGATAGGCTATGATGGGCAGGGTGCGCTCACCTGGGCTGCGGAGTGCCGTGGCGATGCCACTCCACCCACCGAAGATCGGCTTGAAATTGCCCGGTTCCTTATTAAATCGGGTGCAGACGTTCATGAAAAAGGGGACGGGCCTCTCATGAGGGCAGCGTTGAATGCGGGCCGAATTCCCATGATGGAGCTGCTTTTGGAGCACGGTGCAGATATACACGCACACTGGGCTGGTTTCTATCCAATAATATTGGCTCCTTGTGAAACGATGAATCCAGTTTCTCTGAGATGGCTGCTTGAACACGGGGCAGATCCAAATGCTCAATCTACGGTTGAAAAGGACTATGGCACGCCGCTGGATATGGTGATTGCTACTTATGCACGCAGTAGAGAGCAAAGAGAATGCATTCGCATCTTGATAGAAGCTGGCGGAAAAAGTAAGTTTAGTCACTCTCCGAGTATCTTCATCCATCAGGGGAATCTGGAGGCGCTTAAAGCTGCCATCATTTCTGATAATTCAATATTGAACAGACGTTTTCCTGAGTTGGATTACGGTTCTACAGGAGCGCGAAATCTCACTCTGAAAGGATCTACTCTGCTCCATGTGGCTGCGGAGTATGGCAATCTTGATTCCGCAAAAATGCTGGTATTTATGGGCGCGGATGTAAATGCTGCCGCCCAAATCGATCACGACGGAATTGGCGGCCAGTCCCCACTGTTTCACGCTGTTACACAGTTTAACGATTTTGGGATTGATGTAGCAAGGTTTCTAATTGAGAGCGGAGCAGATCTGACGCTTCGTGCCAGAGTGCCTTCTGGCTACGATCTTCCCGAAGAATGGGTGGAGGTAACTCCTTTGGGATATGCAGCGCGTTTTCCAGGTAAACAGTGGGAAACGGGGAGGATATTTGATCTTTTGAGAGAATTCGATGCCCCGGCTGGCGATGTCTATGCAGCCTCCAAACTAGGATTAACGGAAGAACTAAAACATTTACTGGATTCCGATGGCGATCCCAACAGTTCCAGTCCCTACGGCGAGACTGCACTTGAGGCTGCTGTAAAGTTTGGACATCACCATGCAGCGGAGCTGTTGATATCTGCCGGCGCTATTAAGAGATAAGACGACAAGTGAAAATCAAATATACGGACGTATTGATGCTATAATGCATATATGCAGGAAAGGGATTTTATAGACAAAAAGAGGGCTGACTGGGCAAGGCTCGCTGCGCTTGTAGCCAAGGCGGATCGGAGCGGCAGCAGTAAATTAACTCGTTCGGAAATCCAGGAGATCGGGCCGTTATACAGAAGAACGGCCGCAGATCTGGCACGAGCGAGTGCGCGCGGCCTGAACAACGATCTAGTAATCCATTTAAATGAGCTGCTCGCACGAGCCTATTCTCAGCTTTATGAACACTCCACAGACTATCAGCCGGCAAAATCGGTGCTGGAGTTCTATGTGTGGGAGTTTCCCGCACTGCTTCAAAAAAGATTTCTATATTTTCTGACTTCCGTAGTGATAGGTGTACTGGGTGCAATTTTTGCGTACTGGCTGGTCATACACCAGCCAGATAAATTAAATCTGTTTATACCCGAACAGCTTCGGTCTTCTGCGGACGCATGGAAAAGCGGCCATGTTTCTTCGCCTGCTCAGGCTGAGATGTCCAGCATGCTGATGACTCATAACTTTCAGATTGGAATGATATCATTTGCAGCCGGTGTGTTCGGTGGTTTCCCCTCCATGGAGTTTATGTTCTCGAATGGATCAATGCTCGGAGCAATGGGAGCGTTGATGACGCAGGTTCATCAGCATCGGAATTTTTGGCCGGGGATTGTGCCGCACGGTATTGCAGAACTCACGGCAATTTTTATATGTGGTGCAGCCGGGCTTTTGATTGGAATATCCTTTCTGCTTCCAGGCAAACGCACCAGAGGTGAATCTTTTATTTTTGGGTCTTTAGAAGCAATTAAGTTAGTTTTGGGAACCATTCCACTATTTATTTTCGCAGGTATTATTGAGGGAATGTTTTCTCATCTGCCTATTCCTGCCTGGTTTAGATATACTTTTGCTTTAATGAATGGATTACTGTGGTATCTTTATCTGTTCATTCCCAGAAAAACACTTCACAACAGAATTTAAATTGGCTGGTTTGGAACTTTACCTATTTATTTGATATTTAAACTTGAACACGTATAAGTTGAGCTGGAGTTCGAACTGAATGACAGAAGCAATGAGCGATAATCAAACTTATGAGATATTAGCGGGACTAAGAAAACAGTACCCTGATTCTGCATTTCTTGCACTTGGTCAGACGGTGTTCTGGGACGAGCCAATGAAGGCGGCGCTGAGAAGTATGCTCGACAGCTACAAACTCGGCGGTGAGATGATGCTTGGTGTCCACGACACCGACTATTTCGCCAAAGCGCATATTCGTAAAGAGGGAATTGGTCGGTTTGCCCTACTTGCGCATAATGATGGTACTACGAAGGATTTATGGTCCGCAGCGGGAGAGATATCTACTCTGTTCGGCAGTGAAACCTTTCCAAGCAGGGCCGGATTTGTGCAGCACGGTGCGGCTTTTGAAAAAGTTGCAAATAGTGATCCCAGAGGCCGACGCGCATTTCTTGATGAGATGACAGAAGCATGGGGCTGGAGAGGACTCGTCTACACTGGCTCCCGTGATCTAATTGTGAATAGTCTGTCCCTCGCGGAGGTGGGTGACGGAATTCTTGAAATGCTCACCTGGGGATTTGAGCATGCCGTGGAACAGGTGTGTCCAAACTGCTGTCGTGTAGAAGCTTCAAAAATTGGGGAAGAAATTTTATCCTGGTGTCGCGATTTTAGAGAGCAGAACCCAAGGAAAAATCTTTCCGATCTTTACCAGCATGTGCTTCCACGTATATATGAACTGCTTCTAATCCATCCTCCAGAACAAATAACGGTCACAAGTACCACGCAGCTGCTTCAGTTTACACCAGACACGGCATCGCTCCCAAGATTTAAATTTGTAGATGTCTTTCTCAATCCAGCCACAAGGCAGGCTGCTGCT
>JBBRDM010000175.1:0-11740 GCA_038203935.1 Chthonomonadales bacterium | reverse complement strand
TTTTGGATGCAGCCAGGCGCACCAGAAAACTGATTGTAATGGAAGAAGGCGTGGTGACCGGTGGTGCAGGCTCAGGAGTTCTAGAGCTGCTTGCAAAAAATAACATTACGGATGTTCAGGTACGCCTTTTTGGAATTCCAGATCATTTCGTTGAACACGGTTCAATCCCAATTCTCCACAGAATTTGCAAATTGACTGCACACGATTTTGCGGAGGCCGCGCGGGATATGCTCGATCTTGCTCAGCCGGAACCGAAGATATTCGCTCCCATTCAGCGTGAGTCCCTGACAGCATAACATGCGCAGTTATCTGACTCATGTGATGAATTTTATACAAAATCCCGAGTATTAAGCAGCAGTAGTTTGGCGGATATTTCGAATGATGGAGACAATAATGCCTTCATTAGAAACACTCGATAAATTTATTGCGCGCGTTGAAGAAAACGCGCATGCCGAGGCGATAGAAGAGTTTTACACCGAAAACTCGTCAATGCAGGAGAATCAGCAGCCTCCAAGGGTTGGACGAGATCTGCATGCGGCTCATGAGCGGACGGTTTTTAGCAGAGTTAAATCAGCAGAGTCGAAATGTATACAGCCGGTATTCAGGAATGGTGATAGAGTAGTAATTCGATGGAAATTCCATTTTGAATGGCTGAATGGCACCATCACCGACATGGAAGAGCTCGCCTATCAGCGCTGGGATGGCGAACTCATCGCAGAAGAAACGTTCTTTTACGATCCTGCTCAGCGCGAACCAAAATCACCGAAATAGTCGTCTCAAATACAATCCATGAATGATTAAACAGAGCTGATCTGCTGGAAAAGCGCCATGAAATCGTAGTTGTTCCAGCCTTCGACAATCTTACCGTTTATCACGCGAATGATTGTTATACCGGTTATGTTAATATTTTTCTGACAGGGTGCAATCCCCAGGCTGTCCCCGGTATGATACCCGCTTACCGAACATCGAGCTGCCACCTTGTCTCCTTCTGCGATAATATCCTCCACCTCTACTTGAATATCCGAGAATGACTGCTTGAAAGTTTCATGGTATTTTTTGAAACCATCTTTACTCAAATCCAAATTTCCGGATGCATTCGATAGTCCATGCTCCATGCAGTTTTCATCCATTAGCTCATCAATCGTTTCCGAACGGCCTTTATTCCAGACCTCTTCAAACCATCGACAAATTAAGACTTTATTCTCCTCAGTCATTTTCGCCTCCATTCCATGAGAGCACAGGTTTCTCATATTTTCTATTTATCTGAGAAAAACCCTGCTGAGACTTATGTACTCTGCTCCCGCAACTATGTCAAGATGGTTAATACTCACGAGTACGAATACTACTGGAATACGATAGAGTTTTTCTTTTACTTATGATTATTGTGAATTTTATAATCCTGTGATGATTTTGGCACAACTTTTGCATACTATGAGGTATAAGGGATACTGTTCTCCCTGTTAAAAATAGACGGAATTTTTTAATATCTGACTTCAAACTTAATGTTTAAATAGAATTAGACTGATAATTCAAAGATAATGAAGCCAATTCCGACTCACAATTAAGAAGAATAGTCAACCGATTTTTTTTGAAGTTAGGGCGGGTCGTATATGGGAGTTTCAATGAAGTACCTGGTTACAATAGATCGCAATGAATGGGCTGAGACCAAAAAATATGAGTTCTATCGGAAAGAGTGGTGGGAAGATAGGCTGCGAAAGCCAAAATCGCAGCTGGGCAGAACTCTTTTTATGATAGATCGAGATAATGAGACCTGCACACCGCTGTTCACACTTCCACAGTGTCTTGATAAAAAAGTGGTAGAAGATCTAATTCAGCATCAGGGCTGGGCCGGTAAAGCATTTGCCCGCGGGCTCCGAACAATCAAGCAGACTGAAAACGACACATTTGTGATTTGTGATGTGTTTGGCGCTTACGAAACGGACATCCGTGGAAATGTGATTCAGCATGTATCACTCCCTCAGTTCACCGATCTTCACAGCGCATTTCCAAACGCAGATAATTCGCGCGTACTGCTCAGCTCCACTGGGATCGAGGAGATACAGGAAGCTGGATGGAATGGCAAAATCCATCGCCGTATTGCCATGCAGGATGTACATCGGATAAATCCAAGCGCAGAAGTACGCAAAGTAAGTAAGCAGTTTCCAGATCATCGCCTTATTCCCATTAAAATACAGCGTGAACTATTCCATGTGAACTGGGCCGAGTGGATTGTCGAAGGCGAAACGATGCTCGTTTCCATGTACGTACCGGGTATGATCGCCATCTTAAAATTTACTGGTAACGAAGAGTGTTACATCGAACGAAGCTGGTCTTACTTTCCTAAATGCCATGCTCCGCTAATTGATTACAAACGTGGAACACTGCTGGTTTGCATCTCTGGTACCGATCAGGTAACCGAGCTGGATCTCGAAACTGGTAAAAGAATTTGGACAGCCGAAAATATCAGTTTTGGAAAAAGCGTGAATATTCTCGATGATAAGCGGGTTCTCGTCGGGGACTGTAATGGCCGTCGTGCGGTGGAGTTGGACAGAGATTCCGGGGAAGAGCTGTGGTCGATTAAACTTCCAGGCATTCCGTATCATCTGCAGGCTCTTCGAAAGTAGTACTTAAAGCGAAGTTGTACACATGAAATCACCTCTTAATCCGACTGGAATAAGAGGTGATTTTAATTGAAGTGAGCAATCCTATTAACGAATTCCTCCCCGGTTCAGCTGATCGAGAACCGATTGAGCCCTGGATACTGCAGCAGCGGGTGCATTAGGAGTGGAGCAAACTGCCTTTAACTGGCTTTTCGCATCCTCGATCCGATTTGAAGATAAGTCGCAGAAAGCAAGATTTAAGTGCCCCACCGCTTTTTCTTCCGGCAGTTTTGCATAGCGAAGCGCCGATCTGAAGCCGGGTGTCGCTTTTGCTGCGGAGCCTTTTTCCGCATTAAGAATAGCTACTTGAGTAAAGCCTTCAAACAGTTTGCCCTGAGAATTGTTGGGATCTGCTTTTACCAGCTTATCAAGTACCGCAGAAGCTCTGCTTATATTTCTTCGTTTCGCATACTGTTTTAATAGCAGCACTCCAGATTTTGTGTCGGAAGGATTTGCTTTGAATTTAGCCTCCAGAATCGGAAAATCTCGGTGGTTTTTAATTATTCGCCCAAGTTCCTGCCGAAATGGATCCGGCGGAAGGTAACCGCCTATTCTATCTTCTTCCAACCCTTCGGAATTCACAAAAACTATAGTAGGAAATCCACTTACTTTATACTGGCGAGCCTGCTGTAGACCCTCTTTTTCAGCATTCAATTTTACAGGGATTAATTGATTAGTAAGCCCCACGACTTTTGGATCCTGGTAACTTGTTGCTTCCAGCTTCTTACAGTATCCGCACCAATCTGTGTAGAATTCCAGCATTACCAGCCGATTCGACTTTTTTGCATCCGCCATCGCCGAATTGATCGAACGCCCCCACTGAATACTGCCCGCAGCAAAACTCTGCATCGGAACGGCTAAACAAACGAGCAGAAAAGATACTTTAATAACTGATCTGGAATGCATGCTGAAATTCTCCAGGAAAATAATGTTAACTATTGCTGATTGATTAGTCCCGATGGTTTATCCATAGAAACTATATTTCATTATACGCTATTTCCCGGCAGCACGACAGCCAAATGAATTAAGTTTTTATCAATCCGCTGCTTGCAGTGATAATATACTCCCGCAATTACCAGATTTCGATAACTCATAGTAAGCAATATCTATCCACATGGAGACAAATAGTTTGTGATTTGGGCTGCGATATAGTAGACATAATACGACTTCTGTGCTACAATGCGAAATAGATATTTTAGTGTAAAATATATTGGAAAGGGTCGTTTGATATGCATTCTTCTCAAGAACCATCCGAGGAATCGGAAGCTCATATTCTGGTGCCGGGTACAATCGCGGATGATGGAAATGAACTCTCACTGCGCCCGCGAAGGCTGCGTGAACTCATCGGCCAGCCAAAAATTAAAGAGAATCTTTCCATTGCTATCGAAGCCGCACAAGGGCGCAATGAAGCTTTAGACCACGTGCTGCTGCATGGCCCGCCTGGTCTGGGGAAAACCACGCTCTCTAATATCCTTGCTAATGAGATGGACGCGCCTATTCGGATTACTGGCGGGCCGGCTATCGAGAAGGCTGGCGATTTAGCGGCGATTCTTACAAGTCTTGAGAAACACAGTGTCCTGTTCATTGATGAGATTCACCGCCTGAACCGAACCATTGAAGAAATTCTCTATCCGGCAATGGAAGATTTCAAACTGGATATTATCATCGGTCGTGGTCCGAGTGCGCGTACATTAAGATTAGATCTGCCGCATTTTACTCTGGTGGGCGCGACTACGCGCGCTGGACTGCTGTCTGCGCCTCTTCGAGATCGGTTCGGCATACAGCATGGATTTGAACTTTATAAAATTGAAGAACTGGACACCATCGTGCGAAGATCTGCGGAGATTTTAGACGTCCCGATTGAACCCGAGGGTTCTCTCGAGATCGCCCGAAGATCGCGCGGGACGCCTAGAGTTGCAAACCGCCTGCTTAAACGCGTGCGGGACTTTGCACAGGTACGTGCTAATGGTGTGATCACTCCGCAGGTTGCTGCAGATTCGCTGGCAATGCTGGAAATCGATCATATCGGTTTGGATCAGTTCGACCGTAGATTTATCGCGGCTATTGTAGAAAAATTTGAAGGCGGACCGGTAGGTTTGGAGACCCTGGCTGCTATGCTGGGCGAGGAGAGAGATACTATCGAAGATCTGTATGAACCCTATCTGCTGCAGCTGGGATTTTTGAACCGTACCACGCGTGGGCGCATGGTTACAAGAGCGGCCTGTAATCATCTGGGACTGCCATTTAAGCAGCCAGTGACTGTTGAAGATATTCAGGGCCGGCTTTTATGAAAATTCCGGCCAGGAAAGTTACAATTGATGAGTGCTCTCCGCTGATGGACCCGCTTTTTACCAGTGGAGTTGTTTCCCGAGCGGTGCTGAGTGGGAATCCGCAGAGCAAAAAGGATGAAGAGGCCGTCGAGCGAATAGATGTGCGAGCCGTTCTTATTCGAGGGGAAAGAAACTGGCAGTTTTCACACCGCTCCGCGAAGAAGATGACTCATGTCAACTTAAGGAGCGAAGAGGCAGCAGAAGAGCTGCTTCGTCTATTCTCAGAGACCTTTCGTAACTGTCTGATTACTGCTGCAGATCAGGAGATACAGCTTCAGAAACAGAAAGATGGTTCGCTGATTCTGCGCGGCTTGACGGCATCAAAAAATGATATCAATGCTAGCAAATTTGACCTTATTCCACTTAATCATGATCGCACTAAACAGTATATTCTGCCGGACAATGTCCCATGTGATTTCTTGATAAAGCTTGGCGTGATGAGCAGTACTGGGAAGGTGATCGCGCAGAAATGGGATAAGTTTCGACAGATCAACCGATTCCTGGAGATGGTTGCTGACGTGAGTTCTGAGATAGACAGTACGGCTGCTCTCCGAATTATCGATTTCGGCTGCGGGAAGGCCTATCTAACCTTCGCGCTCTACCACTACTTTACTGCAATTAAAAAACGCGAGGTGAAAATAGTCGGCCTAGATTTGAAATCGGATGTCGTGGAGTTTTGCAGCAAAACAGCGAAGGATTTGGATTACTCCGGATTGACTTTCCAGCAGGGAACGATCCGAGACTTTGCAAATACGGAACCTGCAGATATGGTGGTCTGCCTGCATGCCTGTGACACGGCTACTGATGATGCACTCGCAGATGCGGTCCGCCGTGAAGCGAAAGTTATTCTTGCCGTCCCCTGCTGCCAGCATGAGCTGCTCAGCCAGATCGACAACCCACGCATGCGCCCGCTATTGAAGCATGGTTTGATCCGAGAGCGGCTTTCCTCACTGATTACAGACAGCGTGCGGGGATTATTACTGGAGAGCAAAGGTTACTCAGTGGATATGCTCGAATTTGTCGACCTCGAACATACGCCAAAAAATCTCCTAATCCGAGCGGTAAAAAATGGAACTGCTTCAAGTATTGAGAGAGCTTCGGACGAGTATTCCCAGTTCCGTAATGAGTGGTGTATTCATCCAGTTTTTGAGGAAATGATTAAATCACCTTCAATTTGATATGATCTTTAAATGGTATACATAGTCTAAATATTTTTTCCTGCGAGCTGATCTGAATGAATACACGAATTGTTGATAGCCTTGTCGATAATCTATACTATCTGGCAAGTGATCAAATTCTGTAATTTTGCATAACTTTTGTTTACTGCAGGCTGCAGAATTGGAATACTATTTTTTGGTTGCAGGCTATTTATTTCTAAGTTGAGTGTAGAATTGCAGACTGATGCGAGGAGATTGAGATGAGTACAGCGTTGACACTTTCACAGCGTTTTCAGCTAGATGCTCTTGGCTATGTGCTGTTAAAGGGTGTTCTTACACGGGAGGAAATTACTGGAGCGAAGGATGCTCTTTATCGTATGCAGGCCGACCCGGACCTGGAAGCAAAACGGGTCTATACAAATAAGCATGGAAGTCACTACCAACTTTTCGGGCATCTGGTAGAATACGACCCGGCGCTGCTTGCGTACGCTGTCCATCCGCAATTGACTGCCTGCGCAGAAGAGCTGGTAGGCGGCGCAGTACGGCTGGAGGAGTCGGAAGCAATCATCAATTGCAGGAACCCCGATGCCGATCCTGCTGAACTTGAGCGGCGGAAGTCGATTCCGGTTGGTTTTCATACGGGAACACGGCACGGCTGGGGAACTTATATCGAAAACAATCATTTCCATTGTATCTTCGTAAAGACGCTGGCGTTTCTGACGGATGTAGGTCAGGACGATGGAGGAACGGCCGTGATTCCAGGAAGTCACAAGATGCAGTGGCGGGAGCAGGAGATGATTGAGGCAGCACAGCAGAATGAGAGCCTCATCACGCAGATAGTCGCAGACGCAGGGGATGTGCTGCTATTCCCGGAATCACTGATTCACAGCACCACCGAGATTCGAAGCGATAAAGAGCGCGTGATAATTGTCTCGGGCTATACCCCCCCAATGCTTCGTGAATGGCCAAGAAACGAGATCAGCCCTGAGTTCGCCGCAGTCCTGCCTGATGATATTCGCCCGATCATCTCCGGAGAAGCGAGCTGGCACTGGAAGCGCAAATACGAGAAATAAGATACAACGGCGTAATTCGATTTGTTCGGGAGGCATTTCCATCAAGATCATTCGAGATGCTAACTAACGAAAATCAATCACTCTTTTTAGGTGATCCAGAATTTGAAGGACGGAGTACTCGAATATCACTGAGCGATATGAGATCGCTTTTAGGGAAATCCGAAGATTTTGCAGAATATTCACACTTGCCGCAGCCTGTGGCGCAGCCAGTTTTGGAGTTGGCTGTAAGAATACCTTTCACCGACTGGACAACATAGCGAACAACGTATATTCCTGCTGCAGCCACTATTACTGCCACTATCAATTGTTGAATCATCTTAACTCACCTCAATTACTAAACTCAACACACGTAACAGAACGCACCATAATCATAGAAACGCGATTAAAGCAGGTTATCCCCATCCCAGCATCCTGCCGCCCTGATAGATAACGAACGTTACCATCCACGCCAGAACGGTCATATATCCCACCTGGAAAAGCGGCCATTTCCAGCCGTTTGTTTCACGGCGGACTACCGCTACTGTTGACATGCACTGCATCGCCAACACATAGTATACCATCAGACAGACCGCCACCAAATCTGAATAGACATGCTTTCCGGTTCGTGGATCGATGTCGTCCTGTAGTTTCTTACGCAGATTTACCTGTCCGCTGTCCTCGGGATCGTCTACATTATATACGGTTCCCATCGCCGTAACAAACACCTCGCGCGCAATAAAAGAAGAGACTATTCCGATGCCCATCTTCCAGTCGAAGCCCAGCGGCCTTATTACGGGTTCAATTCCGTGTCCAATCTGCCCCACAAAAGAGTGCGCGAGCTGCGCATCTTTTGGCATATCTAGATGTTTCGGATAGGTGGATAAAGCCCACAACACTACTGAAACCGCCGCAATCACTGTTCCAGCCCTCTTTAGAAACAGGCCGGCGCGCTCGATCATCTGGATGAATGCAGTTTTCAGACTGGGCACGCGATAAGGTGGCAGCTCCATCAGAAAGGTGGGAGAAACTCCCTTGAGCAGAGTCCGGTGGAAGAGCCAGGCAATCAGGAAAGCAGCAACCATTCCCATGAAATACATCGCAATGAAAGTGACGCCTGGTAAAGTGAGCAAGGTATGGCTGCCAATTCCCAGAACACGTTTATTGGGAATGAAGGCGCCCGTCATGAGAAAATAGACCGGCAGCCTTGCCGAGCAGGACATCAGCGGCGCAACCAGAATGGTGATGAGACGGGCTTTGCGGTCGCCAATAGTTCGCGTTGCCATAATTCCGGGAATCGCACAGGCAAATGAGGACAGCAGCGGGATAAATGCCTTGCCGTGCAGTCCAACTTTGCTCATTAGTTTATCCATCAAAAAGGCTGCCCGCGACATATAGCCGGTATCTTCCAGCAGGCTGACAAAAAAGAACAGCAGTAATATCTGCGGCAGAAAAACCAGGGTGTTTCCGACGCCTCCAAGAACTCCATCTTTCAGCAAAGCACGGAGATCTCCGGCCGGCATATGTCGAACCAGCACTCCTCCAAGGTAGTCCATGCCGTTTTTCATCCAATCCATCGGGCCCTGCACCCAGGAAAAAATAGATTGAAACATCACCGTCATGATCGCGAAGAAGATAACATATCCCCAGAATGGATGCATCACCACCCTGTCGACACGCTCATTAGTCGATAGCGGATGCACGCGCTGCCGATTTGTCGGCTGATTCACACCTTCCGTAATATGTGCGATCCAGCGGTAGCGCGCATCAATGGCGGTAGTGGCAAAGTCGATATCTTCTGCCGCGAGATGCTCTTGTGTTGTCCGAACCAGTGACTTCACCGACTCCGGCAAATGGTGCATCGGAATATGTTCCGACTCCTGCATCAACAAGGATACGGCCTCAGAAAAAGCAGTACGAGGTTCCAGATGATGCTCCTCTTCGAGCGCATGCTGAAGAGCGTCGATCTGCTGAACAATCTGATCTGGAACTTTCCAGGCAGCATCCGCAGCGGGAGCAACCGCAGCATACTCAACTGCCAATAACAGCTCATCCAGCCCCTGTTTCCGCGAAGCTACCACAGAGCGAACCGGAACTCCTATCGCATTTTCCAATACCCCGGGGCACACCAATACTCCCTCTTTGAGCGAAGAGTCCGTCATCGTCAGCGCAATCACGATAGGCACACCTAAATCAAGGAGTTGGCTTGTCATGTACAGGTTGCGTTCTAAGTTGGATGCATCCACTACATTGAGAATGACGTCCGGTTTTGGAGTATCGGGCTGAATGCCCATGAGGATTTCGCGAGCAATCTGCTCATCAGGAGAATGGGGAGTGAGCGAGTAGAGACCTGGAAGATCCAGGAGGCGCGCATTACCGCCGCCGGGGAGATGGACACGACCCTCTTTTTTCTCCACGGTGACCCCGGCGTAGTTTCCAACTTTTTGGCGCATCCCGGTGAGAGCATTAAAAAGTGTAGTTTTACCCGAGTTAGGATTTCCTACCAGGGCGACGGTCAGGTTTTTCGTAGATTTCTCGCTTGCGGCAGTGCTGCCTGTTATAGCGAGTGGGGTTATCATTGCCTATTGTGCCTATCTGAAACTAATAATATACAATCTAACAATTCCCAGGTCTTTCTCTGCCAATTCTTACAGTGATCTAAAAGGCCTGCACAGTGCGATAGAAGCGATCACATATCCGCTATACCCAGCCACACGCTTGCCGCTTCTTCTCGTCGAAGTGAAAGTTTGTAGGCACGCACTTCAATATCCAGCGGGCCTCCAAAGGCAGCCGCACGAACGACTTTGACATGTGTCCCGGGAGTCAGCCCCATCTCCAGCAGGCGCAGCCGCCCCTGATTATTGCCGAGCAAACGGATAATTGTTCCACACTCGCCCGGCTTTAAATCGGCAAGAGTGACTCCTTTTGGTGCAGTAATCATCGGTTCGTTCTGCATTTCCAAATCCGTAGAGTTATGGTCGGTTGTGTTAGGTTTTCGCACGATCTCTCCCGGTATTGCCTGCTCATGAATTTCGCTTCAAATCAAAGCTCAATCATTGTGTGTGTTCCATGATTGGACGCTAATAGTGCTTCTAAGTTTCATTTCGAAAGATGACTAGCCTCTTCCGAGAACCCAAACACTATTTGCTACATCTCTGCCAATTGCAACCGTTCCCTCAATTCCCTGTACGGATAACGATAAAACGTCGCCAAAAGGTGTTCTGCTGCTCACGGAAATTGGTGTATTCGGCAGCAGCCCGATCTCCATAATGTAAGTCAGGAACTCCAGCCGCTCATCAGTAATTTTAGCGACGGTCAGTTCTTCACCTTGAGTGCATTCGGAAAGGCGCTTGGATCCATCACCAACCGTCACATCGATCGGGTTTCCGTGCGGGCATGTACTTGGGTGGCCCATCGCTTTAGATATTCTTGAGGCGACATCCTCACTAATATAGTGTTCTAATTTGCAGGCAAGATCATGCACATCTTCCCAGGGCAGTTCCAGAAAATCGACCAGCAGCCGCTCCACCAGACGATGTTTTCGCAGCAGAGCGATCGAGAGCTGCTCGCCTTTGTTAGTCAGCCGAACACCTTGATAGGGAATATGCTCTACAAGCCCAATCTCGACTAATCGCTTGAGCATTGTCGTCACCGAAGCAGGCGCCACACCCATATATTTTGCTATATCGCCAGTGCTGACTACCTCGATCTCTTCCTGGAGTCTGAAAATCCCCTCGGTATACTCTTCGATACTCTCAGTCAGCTCGTGCTTTTCGCGATCTTTTGAAGTTGGCCGGCAGGTAGCCGGAACTTTTAGCAGAACCTCTTTTACAGACATAATTTATATTATCCTTACTTCAGGATCGTAAATATTTTTTTTCATCTAGTGTAAGTGTATCATTTAGTGATTAATAAGTCAAGGTTTCAGTAAACTATTTTTAGGTATACCTAAAAATAGTTTACTGAACAATTTATGTTTAAAAGTAAGAGATTGCAGGAAGCTACACGCTCATTGGCCGGTTGGTTCCCGGAACGATCTGGCCGGCAGCAAATGATCTTCTTACATCGGTGATAGTCACTTTCACTTTTTGGCCGATAAATTTATTACTCTCTTCCAGGTCGAGCAGGTAACCGCCAGCCCATCCGATACAGCGCGTCGGCTCTTTCAAAAGCGATTTGGTTATTCTGCACTCTACGACCTGTGAGCGGCGATAGTTCAGCATAGACTTATCCATTTCAGACATATCGGAAGGATCTATACTGAATTTTTCGATGTGCGCGTCTTCGTCACCACGGACGTAGACAGCCTTTTGCAGCTCTCGTTCAATCTCTTCAATCGTGGCACCTTCCGGCCCGATAATCAGCTCGGCCACTTCAGGGTGGCACGTCAGCAGGAAGGAATCCTTTTTATTGGCTTTCGGGTCGTTCACCAATCGGCGCAGTTCACGCTCCACCACTATGCTGACACTCTCTGCGGAAGGTAAATTCCCCCGGCCTTTACAATAGGGGCATTCATCGGTCATAAATCCAGTGAGTGTTTCACC
>JBBRDM010000174.1:0-11764 GCA_038203935.1 Chthonomonadales bacterium | reverse complement strand
AAAAAGCATGATAAAACAGATCTTAAATGTTTTAAAACGGACATATTCTTTCCCTTTCATCAAAACGTTCGAGAGATTGGTATAGGGTCGCTAACTCTACAGGAAGCCTATGCAAATCCCATACAAAGTGACAAGCTGATTGCTGCCTGTTCATGAAACACTTTTTACTCTACAGCATGACGAAGGACAGTTCTAAGCTTATCCGGGGCGGTCGTTCTTGGATCATTAAGGTAAATTTCGTGATGGTTTCCAGCTGGTTTTAAGCCCAGTTCACGCATCGCTGTACTCATTCTTTGCAGTAACTCTGTCTCCTCGGAATAAGGGCCGTGGTGCATGGTCTGAATGGCGTTCCCCTCCTCAAATGCCGATAGTCTCATGCGGTCGAACGGAAGCATTTTTTTTCTTTCCTTTGCTTCCTTTCGTGATTCTTCAAATTGCTGTTCGGTTACACTTTCTGGGACCATAATCATCACTGTCCACTGCCACTGACTTCTTTCGCCCTCTGGAAATGCAGACATATCCTCGGCCCACCAGAGTGATTCTAACGGCATTACCACGTAGTCCAGCGAGGGAGTTTGTGCTTTTAACTTGAATTTTAAAATATAGGCTGTAGAAAATAACGTGTCTACACATTTAGAATATTCCGAGGATTCGTTAGGGTCGCCGGAACCGTCTATCATAAGAAACTTGAACATTGGCACAAATACCACAGAAAAAATCTCAGGTGATGGTTTATACAGGTTTTTATACTGGGTTTTGAGATCAATGGGCGGCATTAAATTCCTCGGCTACTCCGTAAATTACTAATTTATAATGGCATATACCACCTTGATTTCAGCAGGTATTGAACCCCGGCAGGAATAATTATCTCCCATGACTGCATTTTTTGCACTTAGCAGATCGGAGGAAAGTATTTGGAACTCAGCCCGGATGAGCGAAAAAGTGGCATTCTATCAGAAAGCAGCCTTCAGACAGCTTGCAGCTTTATTAGAACAGAGGGGTATGTTTTATTTGAACGAGTACTTCCTGAAAGTCTTATCGAAACGCTGCATCAGGATTTCCTCAAGCTTTTAGAACGGTATATTGAAGACTCCGATCCCAATCGCGGCGCGTATAGATATCAGATGCATCTTCCATTCGCGGAGCCTTTTTGCCGTCCAGAACTTATCACCAATCCACTAATTATCCCAATCGCGGAGAACCTGCTTGGTGAGGATCTGACCTGTAACTACCTTGCTTCAGACACTCCTCTGCCTGGTTCTGAATATCAATCTGTGCATTCCGATACATTTAATCTTTTCCCCGAAGTCCCTGTCGGTCTGCCGCCGGCATGCCTGGCATTGAATATACCCCTCGTCGATTTCACCCCTCAAAATGGCCCCCTGGAAATATGGCCAGGTGGTTCGCATATGATGCCTGGCGGCCAGCCGATGCACGAAATGGCACCCAAAATGCATTCTGAGACAGTGCTTATGCCTGCCGGTTCCCTCCTTCTCCGTGATATGCGCATGTGGCACAGAGGCACTCCGAACCACTCCGATCATGCTCGACCCAATATTGCACTTATCTATTCGCGGCCGTGGCTTAAGAGTTTTTACCCTCGAGTAGATATTGCTCAATCCGTGTATAATGCACTTCCGGCGCAAGCCCAGCGCCTATTCAGATTTGAAAATATCACCTGAACAAATTTTATAGAAACGAATAAGGAATAAAAAATGTCAACAACAGAACCAATACGAATCGGTCTCATTGGGTGCGGCCAAATCGCGCAGCAGCACCTGGAAAATTACTCCGAAATATCGGGAGCCAATGTGATTGCCTGTGCCGATATTAAACCCTCTGCGGCAGATACCACAGCCGCGAAGTTTTCAATCCCAAATGTCTATTACACCGCCCAGGAGATGCTAAAAAGAGACGATCTCGATGCGGTCGATATCTGTGTGCACAACAACCTGCACATGCCGGCAACAGTGGCGGTGCTCGAATCTGGCAGGCATGCCTACTGTGAAAAGCCGATGGCAGGCACTTTCCGTGACGCTGAAACCATGCTGAGAACCTCGCGCCAAACTGGTAAAAAGCTGCACATCCAGCTGGCTGGCCTCTATTCCAATGAAACTCGCGCCGCAAAAGAGATCATTGCATCTGGCGGCCTGGGACATATCTATCATGCACGCTCGACGGGATTTCGACGCAGAGGCAGGCCCTATGTAGATGGCTACGGAAATCCTCCATTCGTCCAGAAAGAAAACTCTGGGGGAGGCGCACTCTATGATATGGGAGTTTATCATATCTCGGAACTGCTCTATCTCCTTGGGAACCCTGCCGTCGAGCGGATTACCGGGAAAACCTATCAGGAAATTGAAGTAGATCCGAAGCGTAAAGAGGAATCCGGCTTTAGCGTGGAAGAGATGGGGGTCGGATTTGTGCGGCTCGGCGGAGGTATCACGCTGGATATTATCGAAGCTTGGGCAATACAGCTGGATGGATTTGAAGGGTCAAGCATCGTAGGATCGACTGGCGGAATTCGGATGCATCCGTTCAGTTATCATCGAAGCATTGGTGATTTAGATCTGGACTCTGCTGTAGATCTGAAAGCAGCGAGATATCGCTGGAAAAAACTTCGAGGCGAAGAGGAGATCTACAGCAGTTCTCAGCAGCATTGGATATCTGCTTTGCAGGGGAAAATCGATGTACTGCCATCTGCAGAAATAGCGCTTAATACGATGCTGATTTCTGAAGGCATCTATCTTTCAGAACTCCGAGGCCAGGAAGTGAGCGCTGACGAGGTAAGAGAGCAGTCGATCTCAAAAGCTATAAAGCTTTAAGGGAGAAATGCAAAAAAAGGGACAGGCTGGAGCCTGTCCCTTTTTCACGCATCAACAAACTAAATTTCCGAAGACGAGGATGCCGGCTCTTTTGATGGAATAGCGTGATTCGAGTCGTTCTGCCCTAATTTCGGAGCATTACTAACCATCTCACTCACGCTGTCTTTAACGCCGGTCCATTTTTCTTTTGCGACGTTCGTTACATTTTCTGTTACTTCGGCTGCCTTATCCCGCGCAACCATAGCTTTCTCACCAATCATTTTTCTAGTATGTTCGCCTTCACGAGGAGCATATAACAACGCCACACCTGCTCCTATTCCGGCGCCAATCAAAAAGAATACGAGATTACTTCCCATTTCGTTAGAATTTTTGCTCATTTTCCGCTCCTTTTATCAGCCTGCAAAATGTATTTTACAGGTGTATTTATCATCCAAAGCATCATTTTTAACAGACGTTCCAGTCTATTGCGATGTTCCCGAGTTCTCTTAATAGCAGCTCGAAACCTATCCTGCTGGTTTGGCGAAAAGAAGGGCATCGTGCCATTTGCCCGATTCGCAAAATTGATCTGGAAGAACCGCAGCTTTCTTGAAGCCGGACATTTCTAACGCCTCAATTTTTGAGATATCACGCGGGTCGGCATAGCACTGAACAGGCTTATCAGGCACTTCCAGACTTTCCAGAAGAGCTGAAATCTGCTTTGCAGTAACGGATTGATGTGAAAATATATCCAGCAGATCGACTTTACCCTGCCATCTGCTGTCTGGAATCCGAGTAGCGACAGCGGTAACATAACCGGACTTAGATTCAAGCACTGCCGCGGCAGAATCTTCCCGATTTTCAAATTGGAAACGGCAGTAGGGACCTTCGAGCAGCCCAACCCCCCAAACATTGAAATGGATACTTCTTAAATAGACATCACTCGGAACGGAGCTTAAAAATGCAGCCAGCGGCCAGTGTTTCCACATCGCTTTTTTTGGTACGGCAGAATCCGCCGTAAAATACTCCCTCACGAATTGTGCATAGTCAGGACTTTCATAGCGCATCAATCCAGGAAGATGTGGAGTCCAGTCTTTGAATCCAAAAGACTCATAGATATTATAAGCGGTGCTTTTATATCCAGTCCCCAGCAGAAGAATTTTGCCGTCTCTAGCTTTAAAATCATTCATCTGGTGGCGCATAACATGGGCACATATGCCTTTGCGACGCTGGTCTTCCCGGGTATGCACATGTCCGAGGATTCCCGCTCCTTTCGCTTCGCAGGTCATAATATTTGCCATCATCTCGCCATCGATCAGACCAATATAGAAGCGCGTTTCCAAATCGTCACATTTACCTGCCAGTGCGGAGACAACATGTCCAGAGTAGTTTGGACCTTTGTGCCCTAAGAATGGCCTTATCTGATCTGAAAATTCCGATTCCGGCGCGTTCACGCAGACGATTTTCAGCTTTTCTCCTGAGCGCAGTGTTTCCTCACCAAGATTAATAATCATTATGTTCTCCTGAGTTATTTTTCAACTTAGCCTATGGATATCCCTGCGTATAACTGATTATGATTTTAAAAACCATCACTCTGAATTTTTCTGAAGATTAATGCAGGGTAAATTTTTGAGCGCAAATTCAAATCATGCATTATATGCCTGCTATAGCTACAATGATTACAATATCTCGATCTACATGCTATATCAAATTTGCTGCAAAATCTTTGAATTGACTGCTCCTGTCAGAAATCAGGAATTATTGAATAAGTGTGGTATAATAGGATGGTCTTTAGCGACGGGTATCAACGGGAAACCTTCACCTGCGCGGCAAAATGGCCGCGCTTTTTTAATGTCTGCGCTCATCCTTTCTTTACTTTGCATAGGAGCGGAGCGCAAGAAGAAGTAATTAAAGGATAAAGATGAGCGAGCACAACCAGCAAAATATTCGGAACGTTGCGATCATTGCACACGTCGATCACGGAAAAACCACACTTGTAGATGGCCTGCTGCGGCAGGGAAATGTCTATCGCGCCAACCAGGAAATTGCAGAGCGAGTTATGGACTCGAATGATCTGGAACGAGAGCGCGGAATTACCATTGTAAGCAAAAACACGGCTGTACAGTACGCCGGTGTTAAAATAAATATTGTAGATACGCCAGGTCACGCCGATTTCGGTGGTGAAGTCGAGCGAGTCATGGGTATGGTCGATGGCGTCCTGCTTCTGGTAGATGCAGTCGATGGCCCCATGCCGCAGACACGGTTTGTGACTTCAAAGGCGCTTGCACTGGGTCATAAAGCAATCGTCGTAGTCAATAAGATCGATCGTGCGGATGCCCGGCCCGACTGGGTCGTCGATCAGACGTTTGATCTGTTCGTGGAACTTGGCGCGAATGAAGAGCAGCTGGATTTCACCGTGGTTTATACCTGTGCGCGCCAGGGAATCGCGACGATGGACTTAGAAAAGCCGGGCTCCGATCTGCGGCCATTGTTCGAAACTATTATTTCCAAGCTGCCTGCTCCCACCGGGGATGTCGATGCTCCGCTTCAAATGCTGGTATCCAGTATCGATTACGATGAGTATCGCGGCCGATTTGGAATTGGCAGAATACACGCGGGTAAAATTCATCCTGGCGAGAACATCGCCATGATCAACCGGGATGGGGATATCCGCGCAGGTAAAATCGTGAACACCTTCGTCTATGAAGGCCTTAAAAAGGTGGAGCAGGAAGAGGTCTCAGCCGGAGAAATATGTATCGTATCCGGTCTTTCAGACGTGGGTATCGGCGAGACAATCGCCAGCCGAGAAATGCCTATCGCGGTAGCTACTGTCCGAGTAGATGAGCCCACCCTGAGAATGGCTTTTGGAGTCAATACCAGCCCGCTCGCCGGCAGAGAAGGCACCTGGAGCACTAGCCGCAAACTTAGAGAACGGCTTTATAAAGAACTCGAAACCAATGTCAGCCTTCGAGTGGAAGAGACCGAAAGCCCCGATACTTACATGGTAAGCGGCAGAGGCGAATTGCACCTGGCCATTCTTATCGAGACAATGCGGCGTGAAGGTTATGAGCTGCAGGTCGCTCAGCCGGAAGTAATTTTCCATCAGGATGATGATGGAAAGAAACAGGAGCCATATGAGCGAGTGGAGATCGAAGTAGCCGAAGAACATCAGGGAGTGGTTGTGGAGCAGATGGGCCAGCGGCGCGGTGAGATGCTCGACATGAAGCTTGCTAAGGGAAGCGTGTTCTTCAGTTATCTGGTTCCTACCCGTGGGCTGCTTGGTTTCCGAAACGACTTTTTGACAGCGACACGCGGGACAGGAGTTATCAATACACTTTTTGATTCCTATAAACCGTTTGCCGGCGAAATCGGCGGCGCCAAAACTGGATCGCTGGTTGCGACTGAAAGCGGAACTACCAACCCATTCGGAATTTCCAATGCTGAGGAACGCGGAGTACTCTTCCTCGGCCCGGGCGTGGAAGTATACGAAGGCATGATAGTTGGTAAGCACGTGCGAGATACCGATCTCGATGTGAATATCTGCAAGATGAAGCAGCTTTCAAATATGCGATCTTCCAACAGCGATATGAGCGTACGGCTTTCTACACCGGTTGAGATGTCGCTGGACAGGGCAATAGAATATATTGGCCCGGATGAATTGGTAGAGGTAACTCCCAAGAATATTCGGCTTCGGAAGCGAATTCTGGACATCAATCTGCGGAAACGTGCAGAAAAACGCGGTGGAGAAGTAGTCCGCGCATAATCTGCTTTCGCCGGGTGATTTATAATTACTTCCCACTCAGATATCTGAGTGGGAAGTATTTTTTTATGCCACGGCACTAATGAACCAGTCTTGATTTACGAAATCTAAAACTGAAAAGGACGCACCGAAATGAATATATCAGAACTAATGTATTAGTTTCGAACTGCAGCGCCTATTCGAACAGAGCGAACGAAACTACTTTATACTGCACCTCGCTGCATATTGTATCGGAACGACATCGCCTGAAATATTGCACCCACCACCATAATCGCCATAGACAGGCAGAATGCAGCCGTGAAATTTCTATTCAACGCCAGCAGCATCGGCGCAGCAAGGAGTGGTGCAATCGTTCCTCGAAGGCCAAAAAATGTAGAGTGTAGCGCCTGATACTGTGCGGCTCTTCCTGGTTCAGCATACATGAGAGTGGTGTTTAGATATCCCAAATCTATGCCGGTACCAACCGCCCCAGCAACTCCAGCACCCAGGTATAGCCATCCAATCGAGGGACCGAAGGCATAACAGAGCGGCTGAAGACAGAGGGTGGTTGCCGCTACTAAAACTGCTGCCAGAGATCCATATCTGTCCAGCACTTGCCCCCAGAAGAAAAGACTGATCATGGAGAGTAGCCCGCTGATATTCTGCATAGTAGCGATCTGAGTGGGTGTGATCTTAAAATGATCTACCTGGTAGATGGGATAAAGCGTATTCGCAACCAGGTTTCCGAAGCCGGATACAAAGACGCTGATAGTAAACCATCGGTAGCCAGGGTTATGAACGACTATCAGAAAGGTCTGGCGAATAAAATCATTAATTGGCGGAGGTTCGGTATCATGGCGGTGCTGGGGAAGGTGCAGGCGGCCAAATGCGATTGCCGTACCGACACCAAATACACCCCCAATAGCGCACATCATCCGATAATCAAGATGATATTGCTCCTGCCAAATCCCCATCAGCCGCGCGGAAAGCAGCATAGTAGCATACATACCAATACGCACATAGCTCATCAGTCTGCCGCGAAGATGGTCCGGGTAGATATCCTTCATAATGGAAGTATATGCCGGAGTAGAGATGGAAAAGATGATCGGGGCGGCGCATAAAATGGACACGAACATCAGTCGGCTCATCTGCCCCTGCACAAGTAAAGGAGTCAGTAAAAAGCTGCCTCTTGCGAGCGTCCAGGTGATCGTGACGAATGGCAGTTTTGATCTGCCTTCCATCTGTCGTGCCCATATCAGGGCAAAAATATACCCAATCGCCTGCGCGGCAGTTGCGAGTCCGATCTGAAAGCCAGTTGCGTGCAGTTTGCCGCGGGCGAGCTGGAGTGCGAATGTCCAGATACATCCCTGATATGCTCCCGCATACAGCCCGGCAACAGCATCACATCTCCAGTTGTACCAGACTATATCCGGAATATCGAAACCGATGAGCCGCCGAAGCGCTCCCCCGCCGCTTCTTGTGATAGGGGTGTTATCCTCGTCCACTATTTTTTCCATTTCGGAGGCAGGCGGGCATGTCAATACGTTTATCCTGTAGGCGCAGATATAATAAATACTGCAAAATTAAGATGTCAGCGATCTAATGCAAGAGTGAAGAAATTTTCCAGAAGCGATTTACCGTTAGAGAATATTTCCGGTTCAAGCCGATAGTCTTCGGGGTGAAACTGAACTCCGTACAGTTTTTTATTTTTATGCTTTATAGCCTGAATGCGGCATTCCTTCGTGGAAGCTAGCAGGTCAAATTCTGATGGCAGCGATTTAATCTCGCAGTAGTGCGATTCAAAGACATGCGAATTTTCTTTAAGTCCCTGTAGAAGAGGATCTGTTCGGCCATATTCCGATAGATCAAGAGTGAAGAATCCTCGCTCCATATAGTATTCCGGATGATAATCCGGATTCAAAACTGGCTCATGTGGATACAGGTAACGCATCGGTTCATCAATCAATTTATCGCATCTATTTAAATCTTGATTGTAGGCGAACCCAAGCAGCTGATGGCTTCCGCAGAGTGCGAGTGTAGGCACATCCGTCTGCTTGACCCACGAGACGACGCTGTCGAAGCTCCGCACTTCGTAATCCTGGAACGAGCGCGCAAATCCACTCATCACAACGGCACTAGGATTTAGCCGTCCTATAAACTCAGATGAAGCCAGGGTATAAGGAATCACGAGACAGGGAATTCCACTGGCGGCCATTTCGAAGCGCAGCGCATGCTGGGAATATGTTCCTGCCCAGTGCTCCCACTCATCTTTCTGAGCAAAACCAATATATAGAATGAGATTCAAATTCTTATCGCCCTCATCCCCTGACCCCTTCTCCCAAAAACAGGAGAAGGGGAAATTAACCTCACCACAACCCCTCTCCTGGCCGCTCGTTCCTCACTAAGAGAGGGGCAAATGCACCTCACCAACCCTTTCACAAATGCTCGTTCCTCATTAAGAGAGGGGCAGATAAGAACTACCCTATCGGTCTCCGGCTTCTGTTCGGAGGGCTTTGATGGAGGATTCCAGCTCTTTTATCGCAGCGCCGTAACCTGCGAAATCTCCATTTTTCAGCTTGGTCTGGGCAGCGTCGTACTGCTTGCCAGCCTTACGAATCATCTCACGCAGCGCAGGAGGCAGTTTCGAAGTCGGTGCAGTATTTGGAGAGGGTGCAGCGCCAGGCGGAGCAGGCGTTCCGCTCTCTTTCACGCTCTTGTTTTCATAGCCTTCGAACAGGCGTGTGAGCGCTTTATCCAGTGTATCATCCATGGCAGCCCGGACATTGCGCTCACCAAATCCCACGACCACCTTCTGAAGCTGCGGCAGATTAGAGCCGGAACTGGTAGAGTAGATGTAGAGTGGTGCAATATAAAGAAGTGAGTTTTCTACTGGAATCACGAGCATATTACCGAATTTGGCATCGGAGCCGCCTGTTCGAAGCAGAGACAGCTCTTTCGAAATGGCCGGATCCGAATTGATGAGAGACATCATCTGGGAAGGCCCGTTCACCGAGACTTTCTGAGGGAAACGGTAGAGTATCAGCTCCCCATAATGATCTCCATCGCAACGGGCGCTCATCCAGCCTAGTATATTCTTATTTTCACCATTCACCGGGGCGAGTGGAGTCATCAGTACAAACTCTTCCGATGGCCGCTGGCCAGCGGATTTATCATTAGTATCCGGAAGGCGCATTACGACGTAGTATGGTTCAAACTGCTTCTGAGCCCCGCCTGCCGCCGCATCTACATTAGGTTCGTTGGGAATTGTCCATGCATCGGATTTCAGGAAGAAGGTACGCGGATCGTCCACATGATACGAAGCATAGACAGAACGCTGCAGACGGAAGAGATCCTCCGGATAGCGCATATGCGCCTTCAGATCTTTTGGCATTTCCGAAATAGGTTTCAGAAGCCCGGGGAAAATCTTACCATAGGTATTCGCAATGGGATCGTCCGAATCGATTTGATAGAAGTTGATCTTGCCATCGTAAGCATCGACAGTAGCTTTGATAGAGTTTCTAATGTAGTTTGGTGCGATTTCCATCACCGGATTCACGGAGATGACACGCGGTGTCGAGTAGGGATATTTGTCCGACATCGTGTAGCAATCTATCATCCAGACCAGACGGCCATCATCCCGCACTACCATGTAAGGATCACCATCCTGCTGTACAAACGGCGCTGCTGTCTGTACCCGGTCTCTTATATCGCGGCGAAACAGCACACGAGTTTTATCGGTGAAGCCTTTGGCGAGCAGAATATTAGCATCGGATAACCGGAGGCTGAAAGCCATTTTCTCCAGCAGAGAATCTCCTATCCGAATGCCGCCGCTGCCGGTATAGGTAGTATAGTGGCCCTGTGTAGCCGCATGGGATGCGTTTCCATCTGTCTCGGAAGTGGGGTAGTCGAACTCGGGCTGGGCGGTATCTACAAATACGTAGTCATGCTCCAACTGGCCGTAGTAGATATCCGGCTGACTAACCTGTATATTGGATGCTTCTTTTGAAGCGGTGGGCGGAAATCCCTGAATGAAGTAGTCCGGTCCACCCTGCACAATACGATTGACAGGGCTCATGACCAGCCCATAGCCATGTGTGTAGCTGAGCCGCTGAATCTGCCAGGCCTGCGCGGCAGCGGGAAGACTGCTGGAGTCCATCTCCCTGGCTGCAAGCATAACCTGCCGGAGTTTCCCGCCCACCATATATCGGTCGATATCAATATTATCGGCTACGCTGCCATCGGTAACATCCTGCTTGAACTTATAGTAGTTCTGAACCGTCTGAACTTGATTATAGACCTGGCCGAGATACTGGTAGTCCCACAGCCGGACGTTCTCCAGCGTATCGATATTATCGTGGAGCCCCTTCGCGTCCAGGCTTTCATCCGCAGGGAAGTCGGCAAGGCTCTGCACTTTTTCCAAACCGAACCCTTTGCGAGTGAAGTCGATATTTCGCTTGATATACTCCTGCTCCATCGCCAGTTGGTTCGGCTCTACGGAGAATTTCTGAGAGAAGGCCGGCGCCGCGATTCCCAATATCAGATTTGCTGCTGCCCACAGAACTACTCCCGTAAATGGCAGGAGATATGGGCGATGCGAGTCACCGGGAACTCCGCCTCCTCTGGTAAATGCCGAAATAAGGCAGGCAATCGCAGTGAACAGCAGGCAGATAATCTGAACTGTAAACGCGAATTTTCGTAAGTGGTCATCCACGTAGCCAGCGCCGGAGAAGACGCCGTTATCGGCAAAAAGCAGATCGTAGGAGTCGAGCCGCGTCGAAAATGCCTGAACAGCAGCCAGTGCGGCAAACAGTATCATTAGCTGCGCTCGCACTGATCTTTTGATGTTCGGCAGCCCTGCCCAGGTCTGAATGGCCTGCGTAGCTATATTCAGCATCACCACTGCAAGCAGCGTTATAAACAGTGTTCCGGTGAGAAAATTTGCGGTCAGGCGAAGCAGGGGCAAACGGAAAACGTAGAAACCGATATCGTTGCCGAATACAGGATCGTTGATATGGAATGGCGTCCAGTGGGTAAATTCGAGGAGTTTGGTCCAGGATTCGACCGAGAATCGACCTGCCCACAAGCTCACAAAGATCGAAATCAACAGCAGCGCCCAGCCCATCGCACGCGTAATGAGTTTTCCCCATTCCGGACCGAAACGCTCCATCATAAACTGATCTGGATCGTTGGGCGCGTTTCGTTTTGCATAGAGCAGGCTGCCGTA
>JBBRDM010000173.1:0-11798 GCA_038203935.1 Chthonomonadales bacterium | reverse complement strand
ATTCCCATATCTAAGCCGACTGATCAGCCTATCACGTATGGTCCTGCTGCAGCATTTATTCCTGAGGAAGTTAAGCGGATGCCTATTCTGGTGGATGCTTCGGATAATCTAATTGTCGTCGAGAATTCCGGACAGGCGATTCGGATAGATCCGAAAAAAAATATCAGTCTTATTCGCGGAATACCATTTCCCTCCACGAAAAATAGCGGTGCTAAAGCGCCTAAATCGACAGATACTAAAATTACCCAGGATGCCAGTGGGAACATCTATCTTATAAACGATAAAGATAGAGTAATCAAGAAGTATAACACTGCAGGCACGGAGACAATGACGGATATCGGGAAGGGTGCGTTAAAAGCTCCCACGGATATCGCTGTCGATTCACTTGGGAATATTTTTGTAATAGATTCTAACCGCATCCTCAAAATTCCAGCCTTGATTCAAAATCAGGCCGTTAAATCTACGGCTGCCCACTGACTGCCACTGTAAGCGAAGAAGAACAAAATGCCTTTAGGAATGCTCGGAAAATATGAGCGGCTGGATGTACTGGGACACGGCGTATCCGGGATAGTATATCTTGCAAAAGACACCCTGCTGAATAAGCAGGTTGCCCTTAAAGAAGTCGATGTACAGGCGGGCGATCTGCCGAGATTTTTAGAAGAAGCCCGCGTAATGGATAGACTGCGCCATCCGAATATTGTACGTGTGAATGGTGTGGATCGGATAGATGGCAAAATAGTCATCGATATGGAGTATATTCGCGGCCAAAATCTGCAATCTATTTTGCGCAAAGAAGGCACATTACCGCTAAAAACGGCTCTGACTATAGCTGCGCAAGTGCTGGATGCACTCCAATTCGCGCATAATCAGCAGACAGTTCACCGCGATATCAAACCGGCGAATATACTTATTAATTCTGATGGCGATGTGAAACTGGTTGATTTCGGCCTGGCGGAGATTCTATCTACCAATGCCTACGCGGGAGGCGCCGGCACTTATGCCTACATGGCGCCAGAAGATTTCGCTGAAGAAGATCGATCGGATAACCAGTCGGATATTTGGGCGGTGGGTGTCACTCTCTACGAAATGCTCACAGGCCAGCGGCCGTTCAATGTTTCCAAAGTAAAAGATCCCTTTGCCTGGAAAAGAGTGCTGGAAACCGCTTCCTCAACCCCGTTAAATGTCTATCTTATAAATCCTGATTCTGAGCTGCAGGCGTGTGTCAGCAAATCGCTCAGCCGAGATAAAAGAGATCGATATAGGTCTGCAAGCGAGTTCAGGGATGATCTCCTGCATATTGCTTCAAGACAGGATTTAGAAGAGATCGTAGTTCGAGAAAAACCTCGACTGCCTGATTTTTCCGGCGAAGAAAACGAAACTATACCGTCTTTTGCGCCTTCTGAACAAAAAAATGGACGGCACTCACCCGGCGGCACTGTTGTAGTGGATCTGAATGCTGATGTTCAGAAAGAGGCCGGAAAAAAAGCGAATATTCGTGGTGGTAAATTTGCGCATCTCGGACGAAAAGTGGTGCAGGCGAAACTGCAGCTGGATACCGAGAAGCTGGATTTTGGCCCAGTTCGAAAAGGGGATGTACGCTCGCTCAAGGTGCAGGCGAAAGTAGTGGGTATTCAGGGGAATACGAATGGAAGCGTTAGCTGCAGCGCAAACTGGATTGAGGCTTTTCCTGCTCATTTCGACAGTTCGAGGCAGAAAATTACTTTCACAGTAGACTCGGAACGCGCTTTTGCAACGGGAGATTTTCGTGAAACTGCCCGTATAAAAACGGATGCAGGCATGGTTGAACTGCCCGTCTCCCTGACTGTGCTAAAGGCTCGCCCGCGTTTTGCACAGATAGGTATCTGGTTTATTCCGTTGTTTGTGTGCACGCTTCTGCCAATAGCGGCAGTGGCTATGGGAGGGAACCAGATTTTGTCTGCGCAGAGTGCCATGCTGGTGCCATCCGCTGCAGCTTCTTCCGGTTTATTATCACTGATGCTGCTTCTGATTTCAATCGCTTCAGATATTGGGATGGGAGAGCGTGCGGCGTGTGGATTTATCTCCATTGTAATGTGCACAGTATTGGGCGCATCTCTGGGAAGCCAGACACATATTACGCATGAGCGCGCGGTGCAGCATGCCCTGATGACCGGAGGTATTTTTGGAATGCTGATACTGCTGCAGTCGATGTATTTTCGGCGGTGGAAAATGTGGGCAGCAGCGCTCGTTCTCGCCTCAATATTCATCGCTTTCACATTTCTTCATTCAATTCAAGGCATTTAAGGAAATATTACTCATTCAGGCAGGTATTTACATAGCCAGCGAATGATATAAAGGGTGCACAACTTGTTGTTTCAGGGAGAAATTTAAATGAATCTGGTGCGAAAGTACCTTAACTATCTTATATTTGGCGTGATTGTTCTGCTAGTGGTCGGGCTTGCCATTGGTCATAGCAGGCATATGCGGAGCCTTGTGGATGGAATGGCCAGCGGTAATCCTGAGCTGGAAAAAGCATCTGCTGCAGAGTTGATCAAAGATGAACAGTTCATGGATGCCATTACCGGGGAACCTGCTGCCACCCGTATCAAGGCAGCCCGGGCATTAAAAGAGCTGGGTAATGACAAGGCTGTAAAACAGTGCATAGCATTTTTAAAAGATCCTGACAAGCCGGTACAAGACACTATAGTTCAGACTTTACAGGCTATCGGCGCGAATTCCCCGGCCAGCATAAAAGAACTCGTTGCCGGGTTAAAAGACGGGGATGCTAATGTTCAAAAAGGCACTATCGCCGCATTAAGCGATTCAGCGAACGGAGTCGGACCTAAACCGGGGGTTGTCGCTGCCATCATTGCACTCATGAAAGCAGAAGGCGGCGCCAGAAATAATGGCGGAACTGTGCTGGGCTCACAGATATTTGTAAAGAACGGAGCCAATACAGAAAGCCTTCCTCTTCTGACAGCGCAGCTGCAGGATAAAGATGAAGGAGTTCGGGGAGGCGCCGCAGCCGCCCTTGGTAAGATTGGGGACCCCAATGCAGTTGTCGCGCTTAAAACGGCAATGCACAGTGACACTGCTCAGGTGCGCAGAATATCGGTAGGATCGCTCGCCCTCATAGCCGCTCCCTCCTGCGAAGACGCGCTGACTGAAGCGATCAACAATACTGATGATGACAGTGAGGCGAGATCCCAGGCTGCAGCAGGACTTGGCCGAATTGGCAGCGCCACAGCAATCGCCACCTTGATCAAAGCGCTCAATGATGATGACAATAACTTGAGATCCTCTGCGATTACCAGTCTTTCCCTGGCAGGCAGACCTACAGTAGATGGGCCGTATGCTGAGCCAGTTGTCACCGCTTTGATAACTGCGCTGAAAAGCCCCATTGAGAATATTCAGCTGGGAGCAGCGAAAGCTTTGCAGCCGTTGAATGCACCCGAAACTAATGCAGCTCTCATCGAAACCCTGCATGCATCCAACATACAAATTCGTGTTGCAGCCGCCACGGCCTTGGGTTTTAAAGATAATCGAGCGGCAGTGGCTCCACTCATTTCCGCATTAAGCGATACAGCAGGAGAGGTCAATACTGCTGCCAGGGACGCTCTGAGCGCTATCGGGCCGGCAGCCACGGACGCTTTGATCATTACCATCCAGAAAGGCGGGCCTGAGGCTTACTATGCCGCTCAGTCTCTCACACTACAGGGCTCTGAAGCACTTCCCGCACTTCAAAAAGCAGCATTAAATCCTAATCCTGTGGTACAAAAATGGGTGGCGGTCGTGCTTGGTGATATGGGTTCCATAGAAGGTCGTCCTACCCTGCAGCAGCTGCAAAAAAGCAGTGATCCCGATGTTGCGTACGCAGCACAGCAGCAGCTCGACCGCATCGCACGCACTCAGTAATAATTTACGGTATTCCTACCCATCTTGCTCATTTTTGCTTTCTAAACCCCTTAACTGATTCCCCGTACAAGGAGGGAGGGAGCAAGTGCACCTCACCCCGATTTTATATTTATCGGCAGACGACGGAGCATCTGCCCTACAGCGTCGCTCGTTCCTCGCGGGAGGGAGAGCAAATGCACCTCACCCTGACTACAATTGCCCTCATCCCCCTGCTCCCCTTCTCCCAAAAACAGGAGAAGGGGGAAATTAACCGCACCCCGGCCCTCTCCCAGATGCTCGTTCCTCGCGTGAGAGGGGGCAGATACGATCTCTTGACGCTTTCTTTCTCTAATGCAAACTGCTTTTATCGTTGTCGTATGCAGGGAAGGAGGGAAGGTTGAAACTGAGTATTTTTAGTATGTTTTAGACTTATGGAACTGCCTCAGGATATTTAACAAGAATCGGTGACAAATTTAAATTTATGACCGATCTTTTCCCAATGTTCTCCGGAAACGCGCCAGTCTTTCTATTTCAACACGATCTGGAAGCGAATGCAGCGTGGTGATATCCCCTAATATCTGCGCATTGACTCTGCCACTTCCTCTTGGCAGCGATAACATTCCTGCTGCGCCGAGCGTTTCCTGAAATGCAGACAGCGCTGATTTCAGATGCTTTAAGTTTTGGGAAGGCGCTATCGGCAAATGCGCACGAGCCCACGTCTCCACTTCCGAGAGCCACCAGCGCTCACCCACTCTCTGATGGATGAACCGGTAGTAGATTGCAGCCTGCCATGCTTTTTCACTGCAGCCAAACGCAGACGAAATCTCCGTGTGCTGACCGAAAAACTCCGGCAATGTTTTTTCACTGGCGTGGTACCGCGATGCGAGCCATTCCCATACCTGGTTTTCTGCGGATAGACCGAGTTCCGGTTCTTTAGCGAGAATGCTATTGTGCTTAATATTCAAATTTAGTGTGACTGCATCAAGATTTTCTTTTTTTAACCATTCGAAGATACTCCATGGAAAATCGAGATCTGTGAGTATGCGCTGCGAAATCTTCCCTCTTAACTTCCCTGATTCAATTTCCCGGTCTGGCCGAAACCGAATGAGAATTCCTGGCTCGAAATCTCCTTGTTCGGACTGAAAAAATAAAAGCAGCGCACCCGTACTATTCAAAGTTCTTTCCAGTTCATACGTATTGAACTGCCAGAAGAATGGGTCTGCGGTGCAGACAAGATTAAGCCGAGAACCGCCTAAAATCCAGAGATCTTTAATATCGTTTTCCCGATAGAGTTGATGCCGCCGAACCCACTCTTTTGCAGATAGATTGGCACACTGATATTCAATTACCACCCGGCCAAATTCTCCAGTTGCCAGAATATCTGCTCGCTGGTTGGTTTCGGGTATGGCAGCTTCCATAATTATTTCTGCTCCCGGCAATTTTTCACGCATCCAGGCAGCGATGAGCAGCTTTCCATTGCGATGCTCCATTGTTTCCGGTTCGGTTTGAGGATTCGAGCAGATATTTCCAGGGAGATGCGCAAAGTGATGAATTCGCTGAGCGCCAGCTTTAAGCGTTACGAGCTGCTTGCAGCCCGGGCAAAATAGGGCGCGAGAATCGGAAAGCCGACGAATCTCATACAGAGTTTGCTGGCCGATCGTGATGTATCGGTCTATAAGTCGCTGATAGCAGGGATTGAAAGAGTATAGCGCTCATAGTAAATATCCATACGATGTATCGCGGTCACTATTCCGGTTTTACCAGTATCTCCAAATAATGGCTGTCGCCAGGTTTTTTAAATCGGAAAACAGAGTGGAATCGAACTCGGATTTCATCCTGTACATTCATCGGAAGCCAGCGTATTGCCTCTTTATCCAGCAGGACATTGCCACACTCGTTCAAGACGGTTTCGTACTGCGAATTAGGGACTGAAGCGTGAATAGTAGCCTTAATGAGCTGCTGTACATTGGGTGTGAGCGGATGCCCGGATGCTGCGGCCCAGAGCGGGTCGAGAGTTAGCAGAGAGCCCTGCTGGTTTTTTAAAATCGCGAGTGCGGTATCGTATTCCGGGGGTGTCACCATCTCATGGGTATGGTAAAGTACGAGAGAAAAAAGATGAACCGCGCCGAGTAAGATCACGGATGCGAAAGCTGCCCTTCTCGCTTTACGACGACGTACTTTCTCAAAAAAATTGATGAGCCAATCTGCGGCGCTCATACAACAGATCGGCAGGGCCGGCAGCAGATATCTCCAGTAGAACATTTTCGGAATAAAAAACATCATTGCTATCACGGCGACGGCAAATATGCCCAAAAATCTTTCATTCGCGGGACGAACTCTTCTTACCCATATCGCAATTCCTATTATTCCGATTGTGAGCGGAAATGGAAGTGCATAAAAGCCATTCTGAAGTTCATAGAGATGCTTAGTCCAGTTTCTGGTATCCTGAGCGTTCAGTCCAAATGTGTAGTATCCGAAGTGAGGGATATGTGAAAGAGGTAGAATAATACAGAGAAATCCAGCTATTGTTCCAGCGCCAAACCACAGCCAGCTCCATCGGTTAAACGAGCCAGTCTCTTCTCCGTGCAGCTGGCGTGTGTAGTGGTCTCTGCTCACGATGAACTGTGCAATGCAGATAGCAAGGGCTGCAGGGAGCGCGGTTTCTTTAATAAGATAACTCAGCCCCATAATCACCCCGAGGCTGAGCGATAGGATTGATGTCTGCTTTTTGATCAGAATTATTGCACTGAGAACTGCCAGCAGCGGTATATTTAAGAGGGGGTCGAGAAATATCTCTCTGCCCAGCCAGTTCGCAAATCCTGGAGAGAGTGCATAAAAACTGATTGCCAGCAGCGCCGTTTTATCGCCAAAGAGTTTACGTGCTATCAGCCAAAATGGAATGAGCGCGAGGGAGCAAACTCCGATATATATCAAACGCAGCATCGTCAAACTGCCATGCAGTTTAGTCCACAGCCAGCCGCCCAACCATATCACTCCGGGAGGATGGCACAAAATATAGTCCCGGTAGAGCTGCCCCTTTCCCGCTGCGACGCCCTGCATCAAAGAAAGATAGACTCCTTCATCAAATTTATCATTGATGAGATAGTTTGGAAGATGCCAGAGTCTGAGAAAAAAATATAAAATAACAATCAGCGCAATCAGGAGGTTGATTGATAGGGATGAGGGATGGGTGGGTTCCGGTTCTGCGCTCATCAGGTAGGTTTGCTTCCAATTACCACAAGATTTCCTACCGACAAAGAGATCGGCAGCGCACCTAAAGTTGAGGAATCGAGTTTCTTCAAGAGAAACCGTTTAATTCTAATCGGCAATGGAAATAGTTTCGCCCAGTACTTTAGCGGGTACGTGTTTTTAAGCGACTTCACCACCACATTTTGATAGCCTGCTCGCTCCAGCATATTTTTAGCGCTGTCGGGTGAGAAAAGCTGAAGATGCTCGATGTCGAATATGGGTGATTTCATGCCGAGGAGTTTCACTGAAAGCCCCGAACTATTGTGGCATATCAGAAATATCACTCCACCTGGCTTGAGAATTTTGAAAACATCACAGCACATTTGCATAGGATCGTACAGGTGTTCAATAGTCTGAAAACAGGTCACAATCTGCAGGCTTTCCAGCGCGTAGTCTTCGTGTTGGAACAGGCCGTGCCGAATCAGCGGCTTAATATCGGGAGCTGCCATTTCAATAGGTGCCATAGACGGCTCTACACCCTGTACATTGGTAAAACCTGCATTTATCAGCTCTCGCAGGAATGCCCCATCCCCTGTTCCAATATCCAGCGCACCATCCCTATGTTCCAGACGCGGAGTGATTTCCGATAAAATATTACCATATGTTTTGGCCGCATGACCTGCTTCTTCTCTGCTGTCAAATGCCGCATCGTGATACGCAGCAGCAAGCGACTCCAATGGAGGAATCGGATTTGCATAGAGCAGATCACAATCTGGGCAGGTGATCAGCCTGTAGTGCATATACTCAGGCAGTTTTCGAGAGGCGAACGCGAAGCTGTCCCATTTTTCGGGATCGAAGTCGGCTTCCGCATAAATTTTTGTATCATCCGTGGAGCCACAAACAGGGCAGCATCGCTTTAGCATCTCCAGTATCATGCTGCGCACTCGATATCCAGGCAGGCGACTGCAGTATATCCCAGGCAGTCATCTCCACCTTGCCCCATCAGAGATAAGTTTCCTGCAACAGCAAGAACGATGAGAATCGGCAGTAATAGCAAGCCAAGAAGTCGCAAACTCCACTTTTGAATGCTGCTTTTGCATTGAGGCAGTAGGAGAGGAATGATCAGCGCCATGCATTTGTAACAGGCGACAGTGATCTCTCCTCCCCTGGCATAAATGGCAATTTCGGTAAACCCTGCTTCGGTCAGCAGACTTTTTAACCCGGAGGGAGTGTAACGCCAGTAGTCGTAGGGAATATAGTGCCAACGAGCTGCAAAGGGGACAGTGAGAACAATATGCCCGTCTGGTTTAAGGCATCGCCGAGCTTCCATAAGAAATGCATCGGGCCGCAGAATATGTTCTAAGGTTTCCGTGCAGAGAATGAGATCTATGGATGCATTTTCGACTGGCCATTCTGTACCTTCGAAGTAGCGGGTATCCGGAATTTCATACCCGAAATTAGACTTTGCTTCTGTCGTATCGATACCAATATAAGTGGCTGCAGCAGGCAATAGGTTTCGATATGGCTGCGCTCCGCAGCCCACATCCAGTACGGTACCTGAAGCGGTGGAAAGGATTACTGTCAGATCCCGCCATATTGAGCCCGCCTGGAGATCAAAAAAACGCCGAAGTACGGCTGCAGAACTGCGGGCATTACCCGCTGTGAAAATAGGGGGCTTCCAGCGCTCCTCTTCACTTTCAACTCTATTTGGACGGGGCAGAGAAGGCGTACAGGTTTTCCTCAGATGAGTATGGCTCAAGGCTGCTTCCATTCATGGGCGGCCGACCGTATTTCCCCATCCTTTATAATATTCCGCCGGATAAAGTGCGGACGCTGTTTCACTTCCTCAAAGATTTTGGCAATATACTCCCCGATCAGCCCGACTGCGAACAGATTGATAGATCCAAAAAATAGAATGCAAAGCAGTATCGTCGTGATTCCCTGCTGAACGAGGTGGGGGAATAGCAGGCGTGCAATAATCTGAATGATGCTCAGCAGAACCGCAGCGCCAAGCAGAAAGGTTCCAAAATAGCTGAGCATCGAGAGCGGCGTGTTGCTGAAGGATAGCAGCCCTTTCTTAGCCCACCCGATGTTTCGTGCAAAATTGTTGGTGGTATGGCCGAACATCCGCTCCGGCCGTATATAATCGACACCAGTCTGTTTGAATCCGACGAAGGCTCTGATTCCCCGAAGAAATAGATCACGTTCAGGAAACTGGAGAACGCATTCGACAACACGCTTATCCATCAGCGAAAAATCGCCTGCATCATGGGGAATGGATAGATAAGAAAATTTGTCAAAAACTCTGTAGAACAGCTTATAAGCGAACTGCATATGCAGCGGAGCTTCCCGTTTCACCCGCCGGCCATATACAACGTCGTAGCCAGCGCGCCACTGCTCGACAAACTGCTCGATAAGCTCAGGCGGATCCTGTAAATCCCCATCCAGCAGCACACAGGCATTTTTCGACGATATTTCCATGCCACTGCGGAAAGCCGACTGTGAGCCAAAATTGCGCGAATGTGAGATCCCAATGACTCGCCTGTCTCGCCGAGAGATCGCTCGAATATCTTCTTCCGAATCATCCGGGCTGTTATCGTTCACAAAGATAATTTCGTATTCAATTTTGAGTTTCTGAAAGATAGCTGCCAGCCGTTCGTGCATAATTGGAATTGCCTGATTATCTTTGTAGCAGGCTACTATCGCGGTTACGGAATGTTTCGTATCCAGGCCGAATTTTTTTGAGGAGGCGTGATATCTCTCCCGGTTTTCGAGGCTGCGATACCAATTCGCAGTCAGTTCGAGTCCCTTGCGGAACTCTGTTTTGGCACACCAGCCGAGCCTGACTTTTGCCCTGTCTGCATTTGCGTACCACTCAGCGACATCCCATTTTCTATCAGGCATCGTGTATACCGGTGGATCGGTTATATTGAAGAGTTCTCTGGCACATTCAGCGGCTTCACCAATAGTCGTTTTGCATCCACTTCCAATATTGAAAGAAGCCCCGTAGTCGTCCGGAACTAAGTTGAGAGCTGCATCTATAAATGCCTCACAGACATCATCAATATACACAAAATCACGGGAAATTTCGGGGCGGACGAATGGCGGAAGGGTGCCTTTGTATCCCTCCTGAATGATAGCGGGTATCAAACGGGAAGAATCTTCAAGCGGGCCATAGACAGAGTACAGTCGGAGATTTACACAGGGGAAACCTCTCTTTGTCCCATAATAATTGATCAGGTTTGCAGCGGCAGCTTTCGATACGGCATAGTCGCTGTTAGGCGAGGGAAGTGTGGTTTCAAGAGGAGCGGATGCGTTATCGCCATACTCTGAGGAGCTGCCAGAATGAATGTAACACGCGATCTTATATTTTTCAAGAAGCTGCAGAAGACGGGCAGTCAGATTGAAATTGGTCTGATATATTAAATTGCTATCCTGCTCAAAGGAGTAGGCGCCATAGGCAACGCAGTTAAAAACAGTGCGCGGTCGCAGCTCTTCCAGGAGATTTATTAAGTTATTCTCAACGAGCAGATCGACTGCACGCACATTTTCTCCAGGGCTTCCTTCCAGTCGCCATGCCGGCAGATGCGTTGCCGTGGCGACGACATCCTGTCGTTCTTTCAACAGTTTGCTGAACAAATTTGCCCCAACGAATCCACTTCCTCCTAGTACCAGTATGGGACCTTGAAGTTTGGATATTTGGTGATCCCACCTATTCATGTCGTTCTTCGAGCAGTCGCAAAATGCTGTCGGCATCGAGGCCGCACTCTTTTCGATGGAACTGCTGAGAACCATATTTGCCTGATAGATATCCCTTTGCGCATCGATGGGTAAATCGAGGAATGCGCACGCCCATTAACGCGAGAATATACAGTAGGGACTGGCCAACACCACCATGAGCCGCATGCTCCTCTACTGCCACCAGTTCTCCAGCCTGCTCCAACTCTTCAAGGAATTGAGATGGTATTGATTCTGGCTTGATAGGAAGTTCGGAAAGCGCCCAAAGGTTCGGCCTCTTGTCATAGTGCATCTCACGCACTGAATTTAAAATATCCCCTGTAAGAGGTCCCGCAATCAGCATTACGGGGCCGCCACCACCCAGGAGTTTGCGCCATGCAGCATATGGCGGCAGTTCGAAACCAGCAGGCAGTTCGCATCTGCCGAGGCGAAGATAGGCGGGATGTGCGAAATCCGATAACTTACTAATGAGCGGAGGTACATCGGATGCGAAAGCCGGAATAAAGACATGCATGTTGGGCAGCGTAAGCAGTGCGCCATAATCTTCGAGTGCATGATGCGTACATCCCATTGAACCGTAGGCGTAGCCGCCTCCATTCCCCAGCAGTTTTACAGGAAGATCATGGAAACACACATCGTTTCTAATCTGTTCGAACGGCCGTGCATAGATAAACGGGGAGATGCTGTAGACCCAGGGTTTCAGGCCGGACTGAGCCATGCCTGCGGCAACCGAGACCATATTTTGCTCGGCTACTCCTGCATTGATAAACCTTGGACCGGCAGCTTCGCGCAGAGGTTCGAGCGCGCCAAACCCCAGGTCGCCGCTGAGAAAAACAAACTCAGGATTTACAGCAGATTTTATGAGCTCTTTGCATAGAATATTTCTCATACCTTGCAGACCTCTGCACAAGCCTGAACATATTGCGATTCGCTCATCGGAAGGTAGTGCCACTCCAGACGATCCTGCATGAAGGACATGCCATTCCCTTTTCTTGTGT
>JBBRDM010000172.1:0-11839 GCA_038203935.1 Chthonomonadales bacterium | reverse complement strand
AGAGTGGGGAGGATCGGATTTTATTTCTACGATCCTCTTCTCCTGTTTTTAGGAGAAGAGGAAATTCACTTTAAGAATCCCAGCCCATGCACCGAGCCTGAGGCGTCTGGAGATGGGCTTCGCAATTCCAGATATGGGTTTTAACCTAGAGCAATAATATGGGCTTCGCAATTCCATATCCGAGTTTTAAACTGGGGTTAAAATATTTGATTTTACCCCGGTCTTATAGGGCTGAAATGGACTGATATTGAAATCCTAAAACAGCATGTTATCAGGTGTTACGATATGTCCAGCAGATCACTATTTATTGATATGAACTCATTCTTTGCGAGCGTGGAGCAGCAGGAGAACCCTTCGCTTCGGGGGCGGCCAATGATTGTGTCGCCGCTGATTACCGAGAGTACCTGTGCCATTGCCTGCTCTTATGAAGCGAAGGCGCTCGGTGTGAAGACCGGAACGGGAGTAAAGACTGCCAAACGAATCTGTCCGGATATCGCTGTGGTAGAAGCGCGCCCGCATCTATACACGGAATATCACCACCGCATCCTCGGTGTTCTGAATGACCTTTTTGTGGAGGTCAAAACGCTTTCGGTGGATGAAATGGCGTGCGGAGTGGGGCGCATGCATGCTTCTCCTGAAGGTGAAATTCAGATTGCAAAGCAGCTGAAAGCGAGAATACGGCAGGATGTAGGCTCAACGATGCGTTGTTCCATCGGGATTGCTCCAAATATATTCCTTGCCAAAGTGGCCTCCGAGATGCAGAAGCCGGATGGGCTCACGACCCTCGATTCTACGAATATGCCCGAGGCGCTGTTTAAACTCCACCTGATGGATCTGCCTGGAATTGCCACGAATATGTATGCCCGCCTCGAAAAACATAAAATTACCACGGTTCAGGCGCTCTGGGAAGCCTCGCGTTCCGACCTGAGGCGCGCCTGGGGCAGTGTGGTAGGCGAGCGCTGGTGGTATATGCTGCGCGGCAGCAAGATTGCCGATTACGGGGCCTATCTGCCGGAAGTGGCGAAAACCGTGGGGCATTCCCACGTTCTGCCGCCCGATTATCGGACGGAGCAGGGCACTCGGGAGATATTGCTGCGGCTATTTTCGAAATGCATGAAACGCCTCCGGAGTAATGAGCAGGCTGCTGGTGCAGTGCAGATTGATGTACGCTATCGGCACGATAAAAACTTCACGACTTATGCGGGTAAGATGCGCAGCGCCCGCCATCTGCATTCCAATGATGAGATCGACTGGCTTAAGATTGTGCGGCCCATGCTGGATAGAATGCCGCCGGCCCGGCCCGGTTATCGATCGATACAGGCGAATATCACTTTCTCCGACCTGATCAAATGCCAGGATATGAACTTAAGTCTATTTGAGGATACGCTGGGCAAAACTCGGCTTGGGGCTACAGTGGATGCGCTGAACGACAAACATGGATATAAGGTGGATGTGGCAAGTGTCTACTTTCTGCGCGAACAGGCACCGGACCGCATTCCCTTTGGTCCGCCGAGATGAAGCTGCGAAGCCCATAGTATTACTCTGGGTTAAAACCCATGTCTGGATTTGCGAAGCCCATCTTCAGTCGCATCAGGCTCGGTGTATGGGCTTAAATTATTAACAGGAACTTACACCTTCTCCTGTTTTTGGGAGAGAGTTCTGGCAGGATGAATCCACTCCCTCTCCCGCGAGGAACGAGCATCTGGGAGAGGGCCGGGGTGAGGTTAAATTCCCCCTTCTCCTGTTTTTGGGAGAAGGGGGTCAGGGGGGATGAGGGCAAAATTTTTAATCGCGATGTAAAAAGGAGGCAGCTTGTGGACTATGCGGCTGTGATGGTGCTAAGCCCGATATCGGGGAACTGGGAGCTGATGAGCAGCGGCGGCAAAGTGATTGTGTTTGACACGGAACGAGTCGCGTGGGAATGGATGCCGATGCTGGGGCAGGGCAGAATCTGCAGAGAAGATGAAGCTAAAAAGCAGATCAGTTTTCTAGAGTTGTCGCGTGAGCTGCCGAACTGCGCCAGAGTGATATCCCCCTATGTGCCAGGAGAAAGACAGCCCTGGAAAGCGCATCAGATATGGTCGGAGTGGTGGTCAGGAGTATAGAGAAGGGAGATTCCAATGGCAGGAGTTGCCTATAGTTACGATTTGAGTACACTGGTGGGAGGTGTGCGGTTCTATGCAGCAGATACCGATCCAACAGGGCTGAACCAGACAGGTGGAGACAGAACTAGGACAGACAGCGAGATACTATTTCTTCTGGTGCAAAACGGCAACGATATTCATGCAGCGGCTGCAGAACTGCTGGAATCGAGAGCTGCGGAGTATACACAAGATGCAGTGAAAACGGCTCAGGGTCAGCTTCGCCAGGATTTTACAACGCGCAGCAGCAGGTGCCTGGAAGCGGCGAAGGCACTGAGGGCAGGGATCGCATCCCCATTGACTCAGACTGTTTCACTGGCTCCATTTTCTAATACGGCAGCGGACGGTACCCCAGGAACAATGGATGCCTGGTAAGGAGATTAGGAATGCTGAAAAGTTTATGGAGCAGGCTGACGGGAGTGCCGGATCTTCTTGATGCGCTGAACAGACTGCGTTATGATGCGGAGAGATGTTTCAAGCAGCCAGGAATTCAAGCGGCTTGGAAAAGGTTTCAGAATGATCCAGCAATTCGTGGAGTATGGCCAAGATTAGCAGAGGAATGGCGCAGCGTGGAAGAGGCAATCAATCGGCTGAAGCAGTAAAGGACAGGGCGAAATGAGGATAGATTTTGATGCGTTGATGGAGCAGGAGGGCGGTCTGGAAGAGGCAGGTGATTTAGCAGAAAGTCGATGCTATACGGTACGCGGGACGAGAAGAGCGCTGGATGCTTTCGAACGGATGATGCGAAGAGTGGAATGGATAGGCGAAAGAGGAGTGACGCGCGTGGTGACGGTATTTGTGGATGGCCGCCAGGGGGCAAAACTGAAGATTCGATCGATTGCGAACTGGGCCGAGGAAGAGCCTGTGGTGGAGGATGGCGCGCCTCTTCCCCGGCTGAAAGATGAAGAGATAGTTTGTTCGCACTATGTGGAGAATATCGGATAGATAAGTTACAGCGCTTTTGAGGAGAAAACTGAATATGGGAGCAGTCTATGTGCCGACACAAATTGTAGATATCAGCGGCTTAAAATCCGCCTTGAATCAGAGATTCGTGGGAGGATCGGTGCTGCAAAAACCAATAGTCGCCTCTTTGGGACACTGCTATTTGAATCGGCAGAATATCACCCTGTCCAATGGAATAGATACGCTCGGAACTTATCGTAAAAAGCACGTTGTTACCATGAACGCTGCGGATATTCAGTGTGTTTTCGGTAACCAGACAGGGGATGTGCCCACCACAGATACGGTCACTTATACTGCCTCTATCGAATATCCGGCAGGAACGGTCTATCCGCTCACGTTTCAAGGGGCAAGCAGTGTGACGATACAGCCGGGTGGTCTGGCGATATCCGACCCGGTAGGAATCGATATTGTGGCTGGCCAGGATTTTTGGACTCGAACATGCCCGCAGGTAGCCGCCGGCAAGAAGTGGCCGACTGGCCCAGCCATCACTACTGCGGTTGCTGGCGAAGGCTACACTGCAGGAGTGGATTATACCAGGGTAAATACAGCAGTAAGTTCTGTTCTAGCGTACTCCTCCTGCCCGATGGCAATACTGGGAACCACAAATCCGAGAAGTGTACCATTGGTTGCGATGCTGGGTGACAGCATCATGACAGGAGAAGGGGAAGGAACCAATATCTTCGATCGGGGTTGGGCAGAACGCGCGCTGAACAGCCAGTTTGGATATATGCGAATAGCAAGGCCCGCCGAAACAGCACAGACATTTGCCGTACAGGCAAATCATCCCCTGCGAATGCGGCTGCTGGCGGGATGTACCCATGCCATAGTTGAGTACGGCACCAACGACTTCTTTACAGGAAGAACTCTGCTGCAGATTCAGACAGATCTTATCACGATTTGGAATGCGCTCATTCAGCGCGGAATGAAAGTGTATCAGAGCACGATAACGCCGCGCACCACTTCGACAGACAACTGGGCGACGACTGCAAACCAGACTGTGTCGGCGAATGAGAGCGTTCGGGTTGCTCTAAATAACTGGATTCGGATGAATCCATCACCGCTCATAACCTATTTTGAGGTTGCGGATATCTGTGAAACAGCCCGCGATTCCGGAAAATGGAAAAACGATGGCATCACCGCATTCCTGAACACAAGTGATGGCACGCACCCGAGTACGGCCAGCCATATTGCGGCGTCTGCTGCGGTAAACACAGCACTGTTTACAATTTAGGGAGCGGGCGATGGGTGGTAGACAATTACGTTCATTGTGTCGGGATTGATTCTAACATAGCCAGATTGGCTAATGTACAAACAAGGTGAGTTTCTAACCATCCACGCTATCACTCTAAGGAGGAGGAACTACATTGGCATATACGCGTTTCAAGACGGCTGCATTTGGGCTGGCGAATGGCGGATTGGCGACCGTAGGATTTCAATTAGTGAACTCGGATGGATCGCTGAATGGAAGCCGAATAACGGCAGGAGTCGCCGAGAGAGGAACCGGCAGCGGAGTTTATGGAGCAGCGATAGCTTTTCCTGATGCATTTCTGGGGGAAGTGCGTTGGGATACGGGCACCGTTGCTCCGCTTTACGCAGTTGAAGAGATCAATCCATCTCCTTTCGAAAAAGGGTTAATCGATTTTGCACAGCCTGTACCAATATCCAACACTGCACAGTCTATCGGCGACTGCCTGAATGCTGCTCGTGCACAGGGATTTGGCAAATGGGCATTGTCGGGTATGACACTCACCCTGTATGCTGCAGATGGAGTTACTGCAGTACATGCGTTTACATTGGACAATTCGGTTTCGCCTACCATCAGGAGTTAGAAAAATGGCATCGTTAATTAGGCTTGGAATGGGCTCGTTGAACCGGCTGATATTTCAGGGATATGGCCTGCCCGTGTTTGGCGGCAATCTGGTGCTGGCGAGAGAATCGGCTGCAGGAGACAGCGTGCAAGAGACTGCGCTGAATGATTTGACGGCAAAGATCATTGGAACGAGTGAATCGGCTGCATCTGCAAATAGTGATAAATCCGTTGTTTTGGGTGTACCTGTTTCGATAGGTGATACCACTTCACGTACGGGAGGGACTGGCTAATGCCGGATGGATATGTGACTTTACGGCAGGGAGAAAAACGTCCGGTATACGGGCAGGAGACTCTGAGTTCAGGGACGATGACGATTGCATCTTCGCCAACGCCTGCAGCGACGCTTTATAACTCCAATGGTGCAGGAGTAATAGGATTTATCGGCCTGCCCGCCACAGGATATGATTCTGGAGCGCAGGCAGCGCCTCGAATCTGGCTATTGCTGGATACAGCGTCCCTATCGCCTGGGTTCTACACGCTCGTATTCAGCTTCACCGCTGCCGCCTCCGATTCCACCACCCGAATCTACGAACCGGCGATAGAGATTCAGGTGCTTGCAGTTCAGGGGTAATACCCGCCTAATCCCAGCCCCTTTTCCAGATTCTATCGTATTGTTAAGGGTATTGATTCGACAACTCTAACCACGATTAATCAGGTGGAAGGTCGTGAGAAGCACGTTACAGACAATGGATCGCAATTGGCTGCTCGTCGACTGCGATCTCAAATTTTCGAAGTGGAAACGGAAATCGGATATCTGAAAACCCGTCAAAACACGAGCAGGAATGAAAGCTCTTGATAGTGAAGAACCAAACGACTGTGATAGTCGTAGACTTCAGTTGGAAAAGTGGGCAGTGAGTTAAAATTGAACGATATCCGAGTTGATTGCATGAGGCTGTCTGGAATAAGTACGGGTTGGACTTGATATGTCGATAGCTGTAGGTAGTAACGATGAATGCCCTGTTGATTAATTACAAAGAAATACAAGAAGAGCTTAAAGCATCTAACACTATGTTAGAATTCCTACAAATCAATGATGATATTACTATGCGTCTTAGTCGAGGTGCAGCCGTAATTGGTATTTGTTGTGTAAATATATTTTATCTCGCGCTATTCTACGCGGGATTTGCCTCGCATTACCCAACCTACATAGTAGTTACATGTGGAGTTACGATCGGGTTAATTCTATGGAAGATCAAACTAATCCGACTGACGCTCAATTGTCCACCCATGTTAAAAATTGATTCTAAAACTTCCGAGCTTGTAGTCTACCCATACCGAAAACCAGAGATCAAACTCTTGATAGATACGATCGATTGTTTTTTTGGCAGTTTTTATCATGCACCAAATACTACCGAATACTATGTACGAAAACTTTATGCAGTAACAAATGATGGAACCATGTATGTCTTGAACACATATGACCCACCTGCTGAAGAAGGTGGACTGCTTATAAAAGCACTATCACATATATGCCAGAAACCGTATTATCTCTCGATAAAAGGGATGGGATTATCAAAGTTCACAACTGAAGTATCAGGAAATCAAAAATTCGATGCTAGTAAATTTCTCGAGACATACAATCAATACTCTGGTGAAAAATTATCAAAAGCGTTGGATGCAAGTGTACTTGTAAATAACTCACTCACAAATTCACCTGCAGATAAGGAACTGTCCGAATGAAATCATCGCCAATCACAATGGTGATTATTGCAGTAATGTTATGTGCTGGAATTGGGTGGGGACTGTTCTTTGCCACACATATGAGCCGCCAAATGTTACCGATCGCAGCCATCATATTCGTTCCAGGGATCATCATGACCATCGTTCTTATGAGTAAAGTAATAAAGCGATAAAAGCGATTAGCCAGTTATGATTCGAACTCTTCACGCGTTTTGCACGACCTCCGTCTACCCAGCGCAGTCGAAATTGCTGAATCGCTTGCCCCTTTCCTTTACGGGAAGTGAAATCACATCTCCCCTAAATATTCTCGCTTTCATTGTGCCCTTACCGGACTATCCGAAAGGTTAAGTTTATCCGGCCTGTGTGCGGCCTGGTGGATTTCGGAATCTGGTGTTTCCAGAAATGCTGCGTGGTTCCCTGCATCAGCAGCATCCCACCGCTCGTAAGCTCTACCCCGGCGCGCAGTTCAGGCCTGGTTTTGTGCTTGAATTGAAACATTCGGCTCGCTCCGAAGCTCACGGAGGCGATAATCGGATTAATTCCCAACTCCTGCTCGTCATCGCTGTGCCATCCCATGCTGTCCCGCTCGTTCCGATAGAAGTTGAGCAGCACGGAATTGAAACTTACCCCCGCCACGAGCTCCACGCGCTCACGTATCCGCAGCAAATCCTCTGTCCAAATCGCCGGCTCCAGTGTTATTCCAGAATAAGTATATGTCATTCCCGGATCGCCATACCACGCGGTGAGGCGAGGAGTTTTTATCACTTTCCCATAGAGCTTTATATCCACCTGCTTCCAGGCGATGGCGGTGGAGAGGGCGTCGTAATAAGCTTCTGCTTCCGCCGCAGAGAAGGCCGCCGGATACCAGTAAACTTCGGCATCCGGTATATTCAGTCGATCTCCTTCTGGATGTAATCCAGCCTCTGCCATAAGTTTTCCTCTGACCTAATCAATGTATGAATCGATTCAATTTGCCCGTCCAGCTGATGGGTAAATCAGGAGGTCGATTCCGGCTTGACTACCCTTTCTGGAAAAGCTATAATAGAGCATCATGAACGATGGAGTCAAGGCTCCATATTAAGGAACTCGAGATGCTCACAGACGAACAAAAAGCTTTTTATAAAGAGAACGGATATGTGCTTGTAAAAGGGCTGCTTACGAAGGAAGAGGCTGCGTATTATCGTAAAGAGACGCACGATCTTTCGCAGCGTCTCGGGGTTCACGAGAATATGGACGCTACCTGGGGCAGCGCAAAAGAAGGAGTGCCGGGTGCTAAGGATACTAAGATTTTCCATTGCCACAATGTACAGTTCTTTTCAGCCGCTTTCACTAAGCTGCTGGTAGACGATAGGGTGACTTCCGCTGCAGCCGACATCATCGGAACCCAGAACGTACAGCTCCACCACACCAAAATGTTTATCAAGCCGCCCGAAAAAGGGTCCCCGTTTCCCATGCACCAGGACGCTCCGTACTTCCCGTTCGACAATCACAGCATGATCGCCGTCATCCTTCATTTTGATGATGCCCCCATCGAGAAGGGATGTGTGCGGGTAGTCCCGGGCAGCTACAAACTTGGGCAGCTGGAACACAGCTCGGAAGGCGGCTGGCATCTGCCATTCTCCGACTATCCGGTCTCCTCAGCCGTTCCCTGCGAGGCTGAAGCAGGGGATGCACTCTTCTTCAGTTACCTCACTATTCACGGTTCCGGGATAAATGTTAGCAGCGAAGCTCGAACCACACTGCTCATACAGATGCTGGATGCGGAAGATACTCCTACTATCAAAACGCATGAATCGCGAGGCCAGGGAATGATGCTGTGCGGAATTGACCCTCTCTCAAAGCCCAGAGGGGTTGAATAGATTGGAATAACCGGTTTGCAGTCGATAACGACCGCAAACCGGATTTTATTAGAATCAAGTTTTGAATCAAAAGGAATATCTATGACCATCCCTCCGCCCGACACCAATACTCCTGAAAACAAATTATTTTCTCAAAATCCTCCCCCGCCGCTTGATGGCTTTACTCCTCAAGAGTTCAAAACTCGGCGCGATAAACTTCGCAGCGCTTTTCCTGATAAAGTCATTCTGCTGCGAGGAGCGGATGAGGACGATTCGGGATTTCGTGCCGGAGCGCAATACACCCAGTACAGCAGCTTCTTCTATCTCACTGGAGTAGATACTCCGGGGGCATTTCTCGCGCTTCTGCCCCAGGGAGTGAATGCGGCATTGGGTGTCAGAACGTTAAAATCAGAGGTCAAAGAGATTCTATTCCTTCCTTCTCGCGATGCTGCCAGAGAGACCTGGACAGGCGGTAAACTTGGACCGGGAGAAGAAACTCAGAAGCTGACTGGTATAGAAGCGGTTACGGATAGCGGGGGATTCTACGGAGCTGCTGCCGCTTGGCTTTCACAGAATTCGAGCTGCGCGACGATAACTCCTTATGGGGCACATGCTAAACAGACTGTTGATTACTATTTTATGCAGGCGATTTCGGAGCGAGCTCCGGTGGTGCAGTTCCAGGATATTGGCCAAGTTTTAGGGACAATGCGCGCTATAAAGTCCGAATCAGAAATTTCTCGCATCGAAGCGGCGATAGCCATTACGCTTGAAGGACATAAGGTCGCTCGGAAGTTAATCGAACACGAAGCGGGCAAATATGAATATGAGATTGAAGCGGGTATCTTCGAAGCATTTCGAAGCCGAGGGGCGCATAATGCCTTTGGAATGATAGTGGGTGCCGGAATTAATGGAACGGTGCTGCACTACGAAGATAACAACTCAATTTTGAAACAGGGCGACATGGTGGTGGTGGATATTGGGGCAAAATATGGACACTACTGTGGTGATCTCACCCGAACCTACTGCGTCGGAGGGAATCAGTCTGCTCGTCAGCATCAAATTTATGATCTGGTAGAACAGGCATACCACCGGGTTATCGCAGATTTTAAGCCGGGAATAGATTCGCTGATGGTGATGAGTGAACGCTGTAAAGAATTTCTCAGGGCATCTCCCCTAAGGGCGAAAGATACCGGGGGCAACGAGCGTACGATGGATGTCTTTATGCCGCATGGCCTCAGCCATCATCTGGGGCTGGATGTTCACGATGTCGGTGAGAGGGACACACCGCTTCCCAATGGTGCTGTAATCACCGTCGAACCAGGGCTCTATATTCCTTCGGAAAGCATTGGGGTACGGCTGGAAGACGATTTTCTGGTGACTGGTTCGGGATTGAAAAAGCTGGGTCCGAAATAAATGTCTCTGCTGCAAGGGATAATGTATCTCCCTCCAGCACTGCTCTCATCCTGTTGTACCCTTCTCCCAAAAGCAGGAAAATTCTATTTGCCCTCATCCCCTGACCCCTTCTCCCAAAAACAGGAGAAGGGGGAATATAATACACACTATTCTCTATCAGATACTCATGCCTCACTCGAGGTCCTAATCACTATACTCATGCCTCACGCGAAGTGCGAATCCTTCAAAACCTCTTCCCGTATACTCGTTCCGCTCAGGAGTGTCAAATGCGATTCAGTATCACACGCTACGAGGAGATGTTCATTTTATGCCCTGGAAATGGGTAAAATCCGATCTATTTATCCCCTGTACGTGAGGGTTGAGCATCCAGGTGAAGGGGTTGCTGTAGAACATAACCTTTAGTGCCGGGATATCTTTTGAGAAGATTCAATCCTGATTTTTTACCAAGTACGCTCACCGCGGTCGAAAGTCCATCTGAAGTTAATCCATCCGGAGCGATTATAGTTACCTCAACTCTATCGGTGAGTGCCTGTCCGGTTCGAGGATCGACGATATGTGAATATCTTTTCCCACCGATATCTACAAACTGCTCGGTATCACCGGATGTTGATATAGCAGCATGAGAGAAATACTGCAGCGACGGCTTTGAATCGACCTCATGATTTGGAATGAGTATTTTCCAGCCAATTTGTCCGGGCGGCGAATCGGATACTACTATATCCCCGCCTGCCTCCACCATTGCACAGTGAATTCCCAGCTGTTTCAGAACTTTTTGCGCACAGTCATCTGCGTAGCCCTTGGCGATTCCTCCCAGGTCCAGCTTCATACCAGATAGCTCCAGTCGAACAGTGCGCTTGGCGGTATCGATCGCAATGTGCCGCCATCCGGTACTTGCTCTTGCATTTTCAATATTGGAGGCAGAAGGGAGTAGATGCGTTTTACGCGCTTTTCGCCACAGACTTACTAATGGGCCGCAGGTAATGTCGAATGCTCCATCACTCAGCCTGGCCAATTCCTGTGAGCGCATCAGAACGACGAAGAGGTCCCGGCTGACAGGAACTGCCGATCTGACTGCCTTGGTACAGAGCAGCATGAGTTCACTGTTCGGCCGATAGTCGCTCATGATCGTATCCAGTTCTGCAAATCGCTCAAAGGCAGCATGCGATGCCCGCTCCGCCAATTCTGCATTTGGAGCATATAACGTGATGCGGACATCCACTCCCATGTGATACTGGGTATACTGATACCTATTCAAAGTTTCGGCCTGCGCGTGAATTCCGGATGTTGAAAACCAGAAAATAGCAATAAAAAAGGGTTGTGAAAGGAATTTGAGCATAGTGATGAGTTCCAAGTTGAATTTCAATGGTACAAAACATATATTTAATGAGAAAAATAGCCGCAGAGCCGCACTTATCGCATTGTTGATACCGATCTCTATTCTACCTGCCATCGCAAAGCAGGCGAAGCCGCTTAAAAAAGTAGTTTCGAAAAATGCGGCAGTTGTGCAGGCGGTTACCAATGCCCCGAAATCTTACTCTGAGGAACTCCCGGGCGCAGCAGTAAAAATAGAAATGATTGGGGTTCCTGCCGGCATTTTGAAAACGGCATCCAAATCTATTCCGATCAAATCCTTCTGGATTGCAAACACTGAGACCACCTGGGAACAGTTCGATGCATTTATCGCCAGCGGGAAGCCATCCGTTGCCTACGACCAGACTGAATATGACGCAGATGCCATTGCCAGACCCAGCAAATCTTATATTCTCCCCGACCTCGGATGGGGACATCACGGATTTCCCGCAATCAATGTCAGCTATCTTTCCGCAACGATGTTCTGTCGATGGCTCTCTTCAAAAACCGGAAAAAAGTATCGCCTTCCAACGGACACTGAGTGGGAGTATGCATGCCGCGCAGGATCAAATATGCCCTTTAAA
>JBBRDM010000171.1:0-11846 GCA_038203935.1 Chthonomonadales bacterium | reverse complement strand
ACCTAATTGCATAGTGTTGAATTGCAATATATATGAACAGAAACCTATGTAAAATATGCTAAAAGTATCCTCGATGCGTGTATAATCGTCTTTTGTAAAAGATTGCATTTTTCACTTTATAATAGCATTTTTGGAGGGCAGCCGTCAACCGGCTGGAATGGATCGATCTCAGGGGAAAACGCCAAAAAGATTACATCGAGGATATTAAGGATGGCTCAGAATACTGATAGTTTGACTGCCTCACAACTGCTTCACGCGCGTTATCGGGGGCATGCCCCAGGATTGCCAACGGAAGATTTTCCCGGGAGTGATATATGGAAATCGCAGATGCAGCATCGCTGTGTGCGTAAATTTCTGCCGCGCGCTCTGCCGGATGATACACTAAATATCTTGATTTCAGCAGCTCAGAGCGCAGCAACTTCGTCCAATCTACAGACATGGAGCGTAATTGCTTTAAAGGATGTAGAGCATAAAGCCGAGGCAGCCGCTTTTTGTGGAAATCAAAATTTTATTCGCGAAGCGCCTTTATTTCTGGTTTTTTGCGCGGATTTAGCTCGATTGAAAGGTATCTCTCAGGAAGTAGAGAAGAGTGCAGAGGGGCTCGACTATATGGAGATGTTCGTGATGTCCGCCATAGACGCATCCATAGCAGGACAGAATGCCGCGACTGCTGCAGAGGCGATGGGAATGGGAATATGCTATGTAGGAGCAGTGCGGAATAAGCCGATCGAACTGGCAGCACTGCTGGATCTTCCGCAAAGAGTGATCGCTCTTTTCGGGATTGCCGTGGGTTGGCCGGACGAGGAAAAACCCAGCGCGATTAAGCCACGTTTACCTCAGAGTGCGGTTACACATCTTGAAAAATATGATAAAACCATCAAGCCGGAGATTGAGGCTTATAATAGTATTATGACTCAATTTTATGAGGAACAGAATATGAAAGTGCATGGAAACTGGTCCGAACACTCTGCCAAAAGAGTGGCATCTGCTGATTCTTTAAGCGGCCGTGACAGACTTCGGGAACAGTTGAACGAACGAGGTTTTGAACTGAAATAGTTACAAAAAATTATCACTATTTCAGTTCGCTGTGCTGCTGCAATTCGGAAACGGAAATTCTATCGATTGAGCAAATTAGAATGAGGAGTTTCGGGATATCAGGCATCGCTGGCGCTCTTTACGACGCTTCTGCTGTCTTGTACGACTGCAGTGTCGTAGATGGGAATCATAAGTCGATCATCCAAATATCGTTTGAGTATAAACAGTGAAGAGATAAAGCCTATTGTGATCAGCGAACTCCCAATCATTTTTAAAATCAGTGCAGATTCATGCCCGATAAAATGACTTACGAGAACTTCCAGCTGATGCACAGTGTAGAATGCTAAGAAAATCGACAAGGGGATAGTGAATGCTCGAACGCCCGGCAGATTTTTTAGCTTCGCGGAAAAGAGATAGAGCAGAATTGGGATGAGCAGCAGGGCGGAATCGTAGTGATGATGATACACGCAGAGCAGATCAAGACACATCAGTGGCCCCAGAAATGCTGCAAATAGATCAGATTCTCTCGTAAGCCCTCTCGACCTCCACCATTCACGTCCGAGCCACCCGAGGCTTACCATTGTCAGAACAGCGCTGATCGTTTTAGACCTGGGAAGGTTTTCACTAATGCCGTTTAGAAGGTAGGGCCAGTCGGTTCGCTCAATGGTAGTCGAATCCCAGGGACTGGGATAGTCTACAGTATGCGGGGTATCGAGACGCGCCATATTCACTTTGTAACTGTTGAGCGCAGCTGTGCCGCCCATTCGTATAAAGCCGGACACATTCAGCAGTATGCAGAGACCGAGAGCAAATCCAATGAGCTTGAACCGCCTGTCGAGCAGCGCCAATCCAAGAAAGGGAAGGCTTACAGTGAACTTCAGGCAGATGACAATTCCGGCTATAAGTGCAAGCTGAATTCTGTTCTGCTTTCGAATCGCTGCCATGAATAAACCCAGCAAGCCCACTAACATCGGGGCTGCCTGCAGCGCATAGAATCCCCACCTCATGCACGAGGAGCAGCAGATCAACCCGAGCAGCACACTCCGTTTCGCAGTGGAAAGTCTCTGACCATAACAGTCCAGAAAACTCCAGATTCCATACAGCATGACAGCCATCATCACTACAAACCAAAGTTTCTGTCCAATTTCATAAGATAGAATTGCAAAAGGAAGTCCTACAAATCCAGTGGATGGCGGATAGAAAACACCATTTGGGGGGAACGAGTGATATAAATTTGGAAAAGCGTAGTTCTGCCAATCACGATCGTAGACATTCTGGCCGGTAATCAGTGATCGGCCTATTCCGTAGATATAGGCAAAATCGATTCCCAGATGTTTGCTGGCTTTCCAGTTGATGAAAATACCCAAAATAATGAGGGTGATGCCGGCGTAGTGAACTATCTTGGATCTGCTGTTCGGTTTTTCAATCCGTTCACCGCGCATCATTACTCTCTTTCAGTCAAAATCAGCAGCTGATAGAATTATAACTCGGAATGGAAGCTGTGCGAAAAGACAGTCAGGCAAAACTAATTGCATATATTGAAGATTACCTTATGTACATATACAGGTTAAGTAGTAGATATACCTGCTTCTATTAATTCGAGTATTTTTACGGATACGTATTAAAACGGCTGCATTGATATATGCGTCGGACCCAACCTCTTAATTCATCGGCAAGCGATTACAATTATGGCCACTCACCGAGGGATCTTCAACCTCACCTCTTGATCGGCAGACAACGGAGCATCTGCCCTACGCATCCCTCGTTCCTCGCGGAAGAGGGGCGAATGCACCGCACCCCGGACCTCTCCCAGATGCTTGCAAGCTCGCGGGAGTTTCAACTTCACCCCCTGCCCCACTCTCCCAGATGCTCGCAATCTCGAGGGAGAGGGGGTAACTAAAAGGTGGAAAAACCAAATTATTGTTCGGTTTCAAGTACATCAAGGCGAGATCTCATGTATTACCCGTAAATTCAACGAGTCTGACTGATCCCTAAGGCGAGATCTCATGTATTACCCGTAAATTCAACGAGTCTGACTGATCCCTATGCCGTGAGGAACGAGCAACTAGGGTTGGGATTAGTTTGAAACGGAGTTATTTTCCAGTCCCATCTCTTCGATTATATGATGGACTGCTGCAACGACTTCTGGATGCGTCAGGCTGCGCGGCCGTGGCAGCGAAATTTTTAATTCACATCGGATCCGAGCCGGACGCTCGGACAAGATTACCACTCGATCCGCCAGCTGAACCGCTTCTTCGATATCGTGGGTCACAAATACTACCGTTCTCGGGCGTTCTTTCAGCACACGTGCCAGTTCCTGTCGCATGCGGAGCCTGGAAAGATAGTCGAGGGCAGAGAAGGGCTCATCCATCAGCAGCAGATCTACTGTGCCAGCCAGCGCTCTTGCGAGTTCCACCCTTTGGCGCATGCCTCCTGAGAGTTTATGAGGATAGTGCCGGGCAAACTCTTTCAGCTGAATTAAAGTCAGCAGCTCTTCAAGATGTGCGCTGCGCTCATTGATATCTTTAAACTGCCTGAGCCCAAGTTCGATGTTTTCAGAAACGGTCAGCCAGGGAAACAGGCCGCCTTCCTGATAGATCATGCGTACATCACCTTCACGTGCAAGCGATCCGGTGGAAGGTGAGTCCGCACCGGATAGAATATTTAGCAGGGTTGATTTTCCGCATCCGGACGGCCCCACCACAGCAATAAATTCGTGACGGTGGACCTCCAGGCTAATCTCTTCAATGGCCATCACCGGCCCGAAACTCCTGCTAATTTTATGCAGAATTAGCGGTTTATCGCTCATAGCCCCACCTGACGCTTGGGATTCGAGTCAGGCGCATAATTAGCCTGTCCAGCACCACACCTATCGAGCCAATCACAATCATTTCCACTACAATGAGGTCCAGCCGTAATCCGTTACGGTCGTCCGATATCGCCCATCCCAGTCCATCTTTCCCCGCGATCATTTCTGCAGCTACAACCACCAGCCAGGCTAATCCTGCGGTGACACGCAGATTTGTGATGATCTGGGGCATAATGGCCGGAAGCGTTACCTGGGTCAGAAGAGCTATTCCGCGAATTCCATACTCGTTTGCTGCGCGGAAATAGACGGCCGGGATATTGGCGACTGCCGCGACGGTTCCAATGATAATCGGAAAGATCGAGGATAGAAAGATCAAAAAAATTGCCGGCTTGTCTCCGATTCCAAACCAGAGAATAGCAAAGGGAATCCAGGCAAGCGGAGATAAGTTTCGAAAAAAATTGATGGCCGGCATAAATGCGGTGCGCGTATTTAGCTTTAAGCCGAGCACAAGCCCAATTGGAATCCCGATTATTACGGCGAGTGTAAAACCAATGCTGACACGAAAAAGGGAGGCGATAAGATCGTTTTGCAGGCGGTTAGATTGAATCTCTTCCTTGAATCCTGCAGCTACAGAGAGAGGTGAGGGAAATGAAGATTCAGGATATATATGACGGATAGCAAGCAGTTCCCAAAAAGCGAGCATACAAAGCAGTACAAGGTATGGAAGCAGGCGTACCTTCCAGGGGAGCTTATCATCGGTCATTTTTTTGAATGCGCTTTCCGACTGACAGTATGATTCAATCGTTATACTGCCCAGCCGAACTATTGTAACACAGATATGGGGACGGAATCAATTTATGAAGTTTAACGCTTACTATTTAGAGTATTTTGTGAATTCAGAGAGCTTAATCAAATATGCTGTCGCAAAAAGACTCTCCATTTCAAAAACTAAAATAATTTTTATGGCGGTATTCACATAAACTCTTACTTGCCCAGAGCTTTTGCCTCATCCCAATATCGATCCATCTGTTCAAGAGTCAGCGACTGCAGCGATGCGCCTGACTCTTCTGATTTCATTTCAATATATCGGAATCTGTTTGTGAATCGTGTTAACATCGATCTGAGCGCATCTTCAGGATCTATTTTTTGCCATCTAGCTACTTGAACTAAAGTAAAAAACAGGTCTCCTAATTCAGAAAAAATTGCTGTGGATTTTCCAGCAGTGTCCTCCAGTTCGATTTTCAGCTCTGCTAACTCTTCTTCCAGTTTTTCCATTACACCAGAAAAGTCTTTCCACTCAAAACCAACTTTAGCGACACGTTTGCTAATCTCCATCGCATGCATGAGCGCCGGAAGTCCTTTTGGTACACCATCGAGAATCGATTTTCTGTGATCAGACGATTTCTCTCGTTTTTTAATTGCTTCCCAGTTGCGCAGCACTTCTTCACTGTCTTCAACTTCAACGGTTCCAAAAACATGCGGATGCCGATGTATCAGTTTCTTCACGATTTTTTCAGTAATATCGAGTATATCGAAATCATCCGCTTCAGATGCCAGCTGCGCATGGAAGACTACTTGCAGCAGCGCATCTCCCAGCTCTTCACAAAGGTGGTCTGTATCTCCCGCATCGATCGCTTCGATGACCTCGTAAGTCTCTTCAATAAAATAGCGCTTGAGGGTTTCATGCGTCTGTTCTCTATCCCAGGGACAGCCATTTGGCGCGCGCAGCCGCTCCATGATTCCCACAAGGCTCTGGAAATCCGGGCGTCGAGATTCAGAGGGAAGGGCAGGAATGTAGGCCGAAGTTAAATGATCCACTCTGACTCGATCCAGGCGAAAGAGGGGGATTTTTTCAATTTCTTCTTTTCCCGCGACACCCGCCCAACGGATGACGGCAATTTCGTGGCTGTCGGGATAAATCTGCATGAGGCTAAGTTTTGCATGGGATGCAGATGCTGCATCGTAGATTTGATATAGAAGCAGATTACGAGAAGGATCGGGAAATGACGAGATGCAGTTACCATTATCGTCTATGCTGTGATCCAGAGGAAGAGTAAGTGCATCTCGAATATCGCAGCCCTCGGTGAGATTCGCCCGCAATGCTGTAAGCGACGCTTCTACGAAGCTGCCTGAACTGACAATGTGTACTGGGACAGAACGGTCAGCGGCCATATCTATAATCAATCGCACTGATTCTTCAGCGAAGAGGGGATGACCAGGAACTGCATAGTATATGCTTTTTAAAGAACCATCCGGATTGGCGGTAAGCGCACCGGCAATTATTTGGCTGGATATTCGAGAGTAGACCGAGGAGAAGTCTTTTTCTGTTTCATAGAAATGATCGAAGTTATTATAGTGGATATTCCAATGATCTAACGTGGAAACAACAGGATGGTGAATAGTACGTAACGTGAGAATGCCGGTTCCATCCTGCATTTTAGCAGATCCTTCGCGCAGGGCGTTTTCAGCGCCCCGCGAGAGAGAATTTATATCACCTGGCCCCAAACCGATAAGAGTGATCACGAGAGGACCGCCTCCTATTGCGGCGCTGGAGCCGGGCTCGATTGAGGCGGACTGGCAGGAGCCGACTGCTGCGGAGATTCCGGGGAGGAGAGGGTGCCGCCGGGAGCAGTTGCAGTATGGCCTTCGGCCATTGGGGCTACATAAGTTTTTAACAGTCCCTGATAACGCTCGATATTGATTTGTACTTGAGAATTACTTAGCAGAGTGCGTGTGTAGTCCGCGAGAGCTTGCTGCTGATGCTGTTTCCAGTCGGGATGCGTCTTGCCAAGTGCGATTTGTTCCAGCACTGGCCGTATCTCTTCTTTGGTCGGCATGTACTCTTTTGTCTTACGCACTACCTGTCCGATCACAAAAAGAGTTTGAGGGGCTCCGCCAGATCGACTTGGAGGATGAACTTCTACAGGTTTATCTGTGTACTGCCCGGGGTTTAAGAGGCTGAGCGCTGTGCGCAGCTCAGGAATAATCCCTTTTTCGGGAAGTGTCTGTCCCTTATCTGCAATCGCGGCTGCCTGCGCAGGCATGTGGAGAAGCTGAACGGCTACCGTCTTAAAGTCAGCATTTTTTTTCAGCTGATCAAGCGCCTGCTGCGCGGTAACCTTATCTGGCGCTTCCAGCAAACGCACTGTCACGAATTCCGGAATTTTCAGCTGTTCCTTTTGCTCATCATATGCCGCTTGAATATCTTTATCTTCGGCGTGAGCGCCATCGGTCCCTATGGCAAATTCTTCCATCTGAATTTTGATACTGCGCGCCAGGTCTTCTTCCTGCAGCACTCCGGATTGAAGAGCTTCCGCAATCTCAGGATGGCTTCTCTTATAGAATGCTTCGAACTGCGCTACAGATTGATCGGAGGGGGTATATTTTTTTTCGGCAGTCATCTCTGAGGTGAGAAGCTCTTTTACCATGCTGACAACGGTGATTCCACCAGCGTCGATTTGAGCGTTTTGAGGAAACATCTGCGCGGATACCCGCTGAACCCGTTTAATATACTCCTCTTCTGTGATGGTAGCATTCTTAACTCTCGCAATGATTTTGTGACCCTGACATCCAGAAAGCAATGTAAGTGATAGCACCGCGCCGCACAGAGTGGGAATACCGAAATTTCGGTTGATTATAGTCGATGTCAAGAGGTTCTGCTCTCCCTGAAATAAGTTTAGGCATGAAAAAATATTGCTTAGAATATCGAATATGATACCCGATAACTCTGGGAAGTGAAATAATCCAGTTTACTGCAAAAGCGATTTAAAGACATAGGAGCAGCCAGATATAACGATGAGGGCAAAAAGCGGATTAAACGGATGCATGACGCACATCAAACGGAGATATAGCCGGATGCAGTATTCCTACTTGTTGTCATGGGTGCGGATACGAAGACCTAGAAGAGTCTCTACTTCACCTTCAGACATACCAGTTGTACGGGCAATTTGCTGCCGGTCGCTGCCTGCATCCGCCATATCGAAGACTCTACGGTTTCGGGTTCGATGGGAATTGCCGGCCATAAACTGAGACATTTCGAATGGCTGTGAGCGCAGATATTCTGCACGTTCATTCGAGGTTTCATTGCTATGAAGGGTCGGGAATAAAGGGGACTCTACAGGTGCAGGCTCTGCTGCAACAACCGCAGTTGGCATAGGAGCAGCATTCAACGATGCGAGTTTCAGCTCAAGCGACTGAACCAGATTGCGGGCTTCTCCACATTTTTTCTCCAGTCGCGAGTCCGCTCGGTCGGCACTCTCTTCAATATCGATGAGTAACTGCTTGATGCTTTTATGCAGCGCTTTGATTTCATTTATTACAGGGGTTTCTGCAGCTTTCGCATTCAGCTCACTTTTAGCCTGTAGGAATCTGAACCAGTCTACGGTCAACAGGAGTATGGTTAAAGCCAGCACCGCAGCTTGAAAGAGTATCATATTCGATTCCTTCGCTATACTTTGATATCGATCCGACGTTCAGCGCTGTCTGCAGACACTATGGGCGGGTTTTTTACTGGCTGAATTGCTGCGTTTGCTGCTTGATTCGCATAAGCGGTCAATTCTGCTTCCTTTTTTATGTGCGAATCTTTAGAATCATGACCAGCCACTTCCACTACATCCTCAGGCGTTTCAAACTCAGGATCTGGCGAATCGTCGTCTTGTCTATGTTCTTTTTTCTTTTTTCCGAAATCCCTGGCGTGTGTTTCTCGCTCCACTCTATGAATGGAATCGGATGCCGTTACACGCTCAAAGGATAGACGGAAATCCCCGGTTTGAATGGACATATATTTGTACTCGATAGAGATGGGAGCGGCGAGTTACAGTGTTAATAATAGACCTGTTACAGGATGTCATTTAAAATGATATTCTTTCCAGCCATAGAGAATAGAGATATTTTCGGTACAGCATTTCATTAATTCAGTCGCTAACAACCTGGCTTTATCTAAAAAGCTCCGTATCTCGCTGAAGATAACCATGCAGTCGAATTACCGCCTGAGTATGCAGCTGGTACACCCTCGATTCGGAAATTATCATGATTTTGCCGATCTCTTTAAAGGTCATGCCTTCATAGTAGTACAGGGCGATAACAAGACGTTCACGCTCTGGCAGCCTGTCGATCGCTTTGCCTAGCATTCTTCGGCGTTCATGCAGCTCAGCTTCGCCGGTCGGCGTAACGCCGTCATCATGAATCACATCTACAAGATGCAGCTTTTCGTTGCCTTCGCTGCCAACCAGAATATCTTCGAGGGAAAGAAGTGAAGTTCTGCCTGTCTCCAGCAAAAGCTTGTGAAAATCGTCTGGCTCCATCTCAAGCGACCTGGCTACTTCTTCCTCTGTAGCGGGGCGGCCCAGATTTACTTCCAACGCCATATAAGCTCTTTCAAGCATTTTAACACGTTCACGAATTGATCGAGGCACCCAATCATCTTCACGGAGCATCTCTAGAATTGCCCCACGAATCAATGCGATGGCATATGTCTCGAATTTAACCTGACGTGTCGTGTCGAACTGATCGACCGCTTTAATCAGACCGATTACCCCTGCGCTGATGAGATCTTCTCGTTCGAGGCTCGGGGGCAGATTACTGATTACTCTTCCCGCTGTAATTTTAACCAAATAGGCAAAATGTTGAATCAGCTGGTCCCGAGCATGCTTATCGTTGTAGAGTTTGTATCTACGCCAAGAATCTTGAATCTCAATTGCTATCATCATATCCACTCTCCCCTTGCCCTAGGGAGGCAGGCAGCCAGCGAATTACGCGGGTGCACTGCAGTACCTGAAGGCAGCTTCTTGCGGCTTAACTGCGGACCGGGGCTGGTTCAAGATAAGCCTGCCGTATTTTGATATACTTTACGGGTATATCAATCTTTTCTGGATGTATTCGCATCTCAGTGATCCCAAACAGCGGAGGTATTTATTTCACGGAAGGCTAAGCTGCTTCGTGATGAAGTTCGTCATCGAACCCTGAATCCCCTCCATTCATGTCTCTGCTATCGTCACCCAGCAGATCGGCTACTGATGTTCCAGGAACGATTACATCTAAATTTTTTGGCCCAGAATGAGAACTGCTGCCCCATTCCTTTGCAGCTGACGATTTTGATGAGCCGCTCGATTCCTGCAGCATCGAATCTGCCAGAGCGTAGCGTAAAATCAGTCCGAGCCCCGAGAAGACCACAAATGCCGCAGCTGCTTTAATAAGGCAGGTGGTAGGGCTAGTACCGTTCATTAAGCTGAGAAATGCTACCAGCATCGCCGAGAATGACCCAAGTATGGTAGGCAGTTGGAACGTAATCGATTTCACTATACTGTCCTCAGAACAGAAATTCTTGGATGTTCAATTCAACACGCAAAACATGAGTTCTGTTCCATGAATATTTCAATTCATAGATAAAATGATAAGTTGGTGTTGTAATTTGATTTTTCCATGAATCAGCTGCTGCAGTCATCACGATTTATTTATGGCCGGCGACGGTTAATCGACGTCCGAAATTCTGCATTCGGTTAAGGAAACCTGAAATGCCGCCTCCAGAAGGTATCTGAGACTGGTATCCCATATGCTGCGCAATCTGCTCCACCGCGCGGGTGGCTGGTGCGTTTGGATTCGTGACGGTAAAAGGTTTTTGAGCACGGACAGCCTGTGGCACAACAACATCGAATGGAATGGAACCAAGGAAATCGAGATCGATATGCAGATACTGCTTGGTAATCTTTATCATCCGGTCTTTTGTAGCTCGAGATTCTTCTTCGGTTCTTGCCATGTTGACTATCAGGCCTAATCGAACATCGGGTGATTCTCGAGATACCACTTTTATGGTCGCATAGGCATCCATAAGGGATGTAGGCTCCGGAGTAGAGAGCACCACCACTTCCTCTGCGGCACAAAGAAATGAGATTACATTTCGCGATAGGCCGGCGCCAGTATCCAGCAGAATTACATCTGCCATGCTGTCCAGTGTGTTCAGATCAGAAAGGAAGGCTTCGCGCTTCGAAACCTCAATATCTGCAAGCTCGCAGATGCCGGAGCCGCCTCCCACTATCTTTATTCCACCAGGGCATTCGTAAAGCACTTCCTGAAGCGTTTTTTCACCAGATATCACATGCTGAAGATGATATTTTGGGTTCACTCCAAGCATGATGTGCAGATTTGCAAGTCCCAGATCTGCATCGAGCACGACAACGCGCTGACCGCTCTTTGCCATCATGAGGGCGAGATTAGTGGAGATACTTGTTTTGCCAACTCCGCCTTTGCCGCTTGTAATAGCTATTACTCGCGCATGTTTGGGGTGCGTAACAGCATTCGTATTCGCTTTATCGTTAACAATATCTAAAGGATCAGCCACTGCAATTCTGGATTCCACATTATCAGTGTCAGGATATAATGTGCCCGATGAGCTGCCATCAAATTCTGTGGACCGATCACGAGCCGGCGCAGGATTTGAATCCTTGCTGCGGGGAAGGTCTTCCAACTCACGTCGTGTTATGTCCGCAAGGGCGCGGAGGCCATGGGCCTGATCGGGCATGTTGGTAAGTCTCCCAGAAGGAAGCAGTCTCGTGAGTAAAAAGGATAGATCTGAGCTATGCAGGAGCAGTAAACCGAGGGAGAGATGGATGGAAGCCTCTCCGCCATACAATCAAGTATGCAGTTATTTTCAATTATCGGTTTTCTTTGCAGAAATTCTTACCATTTTTTTACATTTTTATTAAATATCTTCGCCTGCTAAATTCAATTTGTTTTCGCACGGAGTACCTATGGCGGCAACATATTAATTCCATCTCAAAATATCTCCACCAATCGACTTTGTTGCTTTCGGGAAGTATCTAAAAATATGCTATAGATTTCCTATTGACAATTGATTTAACCTGTGTTAAACTACCCGCGAGAGGTTATGCGCTTAACAAAGTTCATCAGCATCTCTTCCTCTTTTGTTAAGCAGAAATCTTCGTCTAGCACTGCATCTTTATTTACGTAAGTGAAGGAGAATCAAATGCAACGTAGAATGGCTTTC
>JBBRDM010000170.1:0-11874 GCA_038203935.1 Chthonomonadales bacterium | reverse complement strand
CTTCCGGCATTTTTTTTGCAGCGTTGTATAGGTCTTTCGCAGAGGAACGCAATCGTCCAGCAAGAAACTGGCCAAGGTTTACTTCAGGCATGTATTATTCTCCCATCATCGGAATGTAGTGATTTCAGTTCACTACACGATTATTGATTGTGCTTTCGATTTCCTGTATAATTTTTACCCATTTAACAAGACTGCCGATACACCTAAGGATGCACTGTGAGTGTCGCAGTCCGGTTTACAACTCCAGTAGTTGCTGTAATTACCGGCTTTTTCTGAATTGTTACGGCAACACTAGTAATAGTAAACGCAGCTGTCTTAGTTCCTGCAAGTACAGTTATGGTACTGGGCACCATGGCTGCCGATATGTCGCTGCTAGAAAGTGACACAATGAGATCGCCTTCAGGTGCGTTGCCCGTCAGAGTAATAGTGCCTGTACTGTTTTGCACTCCTCCTTTTACCGAAGTAGGACTGATTGTTAAAGACGAGAGGACGGGGGCTTTGACCTTGAGATTTGAAGCTTTATTTATTCCGTCAAGTATTGCGTGGATCCCAACAGTGATATCTGAGCCTACTGGAACTGTCGTGATAGGGAAGGTCGTGGATAGTGCGCCGACAGGGACGTTAACACCGGATGGAACCCCGACGATCTCTGGAGCAGAACTGTTCAAGACAATATCCACCCCTCCATCAGGCGCAATTCCGGTAAGTTTAACTGTTCCTATATCTCCTGCGCCGCCCATTAAAGAAGTGAATTTGATAGTTAGTGAAGAAAGTGCGGGAGGAATAATGGTGAGCACAGAGCTTTTATCCGTATCGCCAAATGAGGCTGAAATGGATGCGTTAGCTGCGGATGATACGGGAGTTGTAGTTATTGTGAATGAGGCTGAAACTGCACCTTCGGGAATCGTAACCGACGCAGGAACGGTGGCTGCGGACGCTGCTGAACTACTAAGTGTTACTATAAATCCACCAGAAGGAGCTGGGCCACTAATTCGGACAGTACCTATTGGTGATTTCCCGCCAATTACTTTTGAAGACGAGAGGCTTAATGAGGAAAGCTTTTTAGCGGTGACTGTGAGTGCTGACTGCTTTGTAACGCCATTTAAGTTAACAGATAGTATAACAGAAATATCTGTGAGAACGGTGGCGGTTGAGACGTTGAAAGTCGTAAACGTCTGGCCAGCCAGTATCGTCACACTTGCTGGTAGAGTTACAGCGGGATTTGAACTTGTTAGAGCTATGGTGGTATTCGAGGTAAAAGGAGCAGCTATCGATACTTTTGCAGAACCAGTTTTTCCTCCGCTCAATACGTTTGGTGTAACAGAAAACCTGGCCAGATGAGCTATTGGTAAACCTTGAGGAATAGCGAGACCCATCGGATGGTTGCCGCTCGGCAGAACGGAAATGATCGTATTCGTGGTCGTATCTACCACTGCAACTGAGTTAGAGTATTCATGTGTTGCATAGATTTTTGAACCGTCAGGCGTCATTGCCAGCAGTGAAACCAAATTTCCAGTATCGGGAATCAGAGTGAGAACTGCATTAGTAGCAGTGTCGACCACTGCAATATTCTGAGATGTGAAATTCGCAATATATACGAGATTACCATCTGGAGAGAACACCATGCCGAACGGGCGGCCTCCAAGATTCAGAGTAGAAGTAACTATATTTGATGCGAGATCAATAATAGCAACAGTTCCATCTGAGGGGCTGCAAATATAGGCCTGCGTTCCATCAGCCGAAATAAAAACTCCAGATGGATTATTTCCCACTCCGATATTAAGTGTGACAGTTTTTGTGGCGAGGTCGATCACAGAAACCGAAGATACACCCTGGTTGGCTACGTAGGCACGAGTTCCGTCTGGAGTAATTGCTACTGCGAATGGTTGAAATCCCGTGTTCACGGAGCCAGTTATTGTATTGGTTGCCGTATCAATAATAGACATATAGCTGTCGCCATTGTTAGTAACATAGGCTGTTTTACCGTCCGGTGTAATCGCAATCATAGTAGGTTTCGTGCCGGTCCCATGAATGGTTTTTATCACTGTGCTAGTTGCAAGTTCAATTACGGAAACCGTACTATCGCCGTTATTTGGCACATATGCATATTTTTGATCTGGCGTAATAGCCACCGAATAAGGTTTAGTTCCTACGGTGATGGTATTTATGATAGTATCGGTAGCAGTATCCAGAACCGCTACTTTTCCATCATCATAGATAGCAATATAGGCTAAAGGAGCCGAACAGGCTTTTGACGATGCCAGAACTAGATTTAGTGTACATAGCAAGAGAACCGAGATAAGAGTTACCAATTTACTTCCAAGATTTCCGCTCATAATTCGCTTCATAATTGCCACATCTTTCTGCTGATTTTCAGCATTTCCAATTTTCATCATACGAAGCACAGCTGCAACCTAACCAGGGACAAAATTATACCGAGGAGTTATTTATTATGAGAAATCTGAATATTGAGAACTTATTTTGCTTTTAGAAATCCACGCGCACGCATCCAGTCAGCAGCCAGTGTTGTCCAGCCGGAAAGTGTTGGGTCATCTTTAGCAAGCCCCACACCATGCCTTCCATGCGCATAGATATGCAGTTCCACCTGCACTCCCGCCTTCCGGCAAGCGAGCGCAAATAACAAGCTGTTCTCCACGGGAACTGCTTCGTCATCTGCAGTGTGCATGAGGAATATGGGAGGAGTTTGCGAAGTGACCTGTTTTTCGTTCGAAAGCAGATCGATTAGTTCTTGAGGGGGATTATCGCCCAACAGGTTGTGGCGAGAACCCTGATGCGTGTAGGGATCGGACATAGTAATTACAGCGTAGATCGGCATCGCAAAGTTTGGCCGCGAACTAGCCTGTTCGATGACATCGGCTGATGCTGGATTACCCGCATCGAAATGAGTGGCCATTGTGGAGCAGAGATGGCCTCCAGCAGAAAATCCGATAATGCCGATTCTTTCCGGGTCCAGGCGCCATTCTCCGGCTTTCGAACGTACGGTGCGGATAGCCCGGCTTGCATCCTGCCACATAACGGGATGATGATATTTTGGACCCAGTCTATATTTTAAAACGCAGGCAGTGACACCGAGCGTATTGAGCCATTCGGCAATGGGCTTACCTTCATGATCCGCCAGCCCGCCATAACCGCCGCCCGGGCAGACCACCACTGCAGACCCATTCCTAAGCTTCTCATCCGGAACAAATACGGTTAAAGTGGGAATATCTTCTGGGGCGGCGCCAAGCGCCCCTGGAACTGCATCTTTCCAGAGAGGAAAAGTCTGTGGCGGCACAGGAGATGATTTAAAAAAATTCATTGAGCATACTATTCCCAGCAGAACCAGGGAGTACATCTGCGTTCCTCCACATTATTATTTAAGTACTCTTTCGGCGGCAGTGACCAGGGATTCGAACACGCCTCGGCCGTCTGCAGATCCAAGAATTTTTTCACTTGCGCGTTCGGGGTGGGGCATCATCCCCATGACATTAAAGCTCGAGTTGGCGATTCCGGCAATACAATCAAGTGATCCATTCGGATTACCTGATTCATCCGCTGTGCCGTCTGGAGACGTATAGCGGAATAGAATCTGCTTATTGTCTTCTAATGATTGCAGGGTCGATTCGTCGCAAACATACCGGCCTTCGCCGTGCGCAATAGGAATTTGAAGTATCTGGTTTTGAGTGTAATTCGATGTAAAGGGAGTATTTACGTTTTCTACTCGGAGTGAGACATATTTGCAAAGAAACTTGCATCCGCTGTTTCTAATGAGCGCGCCCGGCAGTAGGTGTGCCTCGCACAATACCTGAAAACCATTGCATATTCCAATTACAAGGCCTCCGCTCTCTGTATGTTTCCGAACAGCCTCCATGATGGGAGCAAACCGGGCCACAGCACCGGTGCGAAGATAGTCTCCATAGGAAAAACCTCCGGGCAGAATAATAACATCGAAACCCTTTAACGATGTATCCTGGTGCCACACATATTCAACCTCGCGCCCAATCACGTCTTTAATGACATGATAGGCATCCTGGTCGCAGTTCGACCCGGGAAAACGGAGGACTGCAAAACGGGGCTTCTGGCCAGTGGCTATCGTAACACCTGTCATTCCACTACCTCAAAGGTGTAATTTTCTATGACCGGGTTAGAAAGCAGGCGATCACACATCTCACGCACCTGGCTATCAATTTGGGTGGGGCTATCGGCTTCAATCTCCAGTTCCATATATTTGCCAATTCGTACCTGACCAACGCTCTTATATCCCATCGAATGCAGCGCGTCCTGTACCACACGCCCCTGAGCATCCAGCAGTGATGGCTTCAATGTTACTACTACCTTTACCTGCGGCATATCATTCCTTTCCAATCACTGTAAAAAATACAATCTGCTATTTAGTCAATGCCTTCGAAATTCTCGAGTGCAAATCGGAATCGTCAATTCCATCAATACGAATAGTTTTAATACGTGAAGTTTCCCCACCAATAAAGGAGATTCGAGATTTGGGTACAGCGAGTTTTTCCGAAAGCAGAGCTATCAGCGCTCTATTTGCAGCGCCATCCACCGGAGGAGCAGATACTCTTGCTGCAAGCACGCCATCTGTAATTCCATCGAGAGCGTTTCTGCCGCCCTTCGGAGTTAATCGTACCCTCAAAACCGTAAAAACATCCACCCTGTACTCACTTTTAATCTCAGGATTTTTAAACAGCGTGTTTATTGAGCCATCATCGCAAATCCGGCAGCAATGATCAAGCCATTATGCAGGCAGTGCATCACTATATTTGCTATCAATGAATTTCGGCGGGTAAATACCAGTGCGAAGCCAGAGCCCAATAACCATATCGGTAAAAAGCCAGCAGGAAGTGTGGGATGAACGAGCGCGAATACAGCTCCCGATATTAGCATGGATGGAATAATATGAAAACGATTCTGAAGTGTTTGAAAAAGCACCCCGCGGAACATCACTTCTTCAACAATTGGGCCAGCTGCCGCGACCACAAGTACAAGCGTAATTTTGTCCCATATGTTCTGAACTCCTAAAATTTCGAGCTGAGCCGGGTTAATCGGAGTGTGGTACTTCGAAAATAGAAGCTGAGATATTGCTGCCGAAAGAAAGAAGACAGGAAGTATGAGTATAAAACCACGAACTCCCTCTGCCACCTCTTCAGAGAAATTATTACAACGCAATCCAAGTTCGTAGAAAAGCTTCTGCCAGGTTATATTTTTTCCGGTTTTTATTTCTATCACTTTGCGCAATCCGGCGAGCGTTAGGCCAAGGATGGGAACATATAATAGAAGCTGCAAAGCGAGCTCTGTACGCAGAATCTGGGCAGAAGACATGGTTAAAAAAAGCGGCTTGAATACCAGTAGTGGCAGCCCGATAAATGTCATCACGAGAAAATAAAGGAGAAATGCAATCATCCCCGTCTGATAATCGATCAGCGGAGACTTATGATAAATCGCGGGCAAATTTCGGATGCTTTCGTTCTTTTTTGCCAGCAACTTTCTGATCCCGATTCCAAACCACAACAGCACTCCCAGAAAAGCTATGGAAGTGTCCAGAGTGGATATTTTGCTTTCTGCATCGGCCGCATTCATTGCTGCAGTTTGAACTTGAGCTGCTGCCTGCTGCATACCTGCTCGAATGTATAAACGATGGAGAGCAAGCTTTTCAAACCATCCTAATTTAAACTGTTTCAACTGATTGGAGAAAAGAGCTATTTGAGAAGTCGGGGGCGGATTCGTGCCATATATCGAATCCCATAACCGGTTTTCCTGCTCGGTTGAAATGGGATGCTGGATGCCTCCCAACATAGAGCCTGCCGTTCTTTTGGAGAGCAGCCTGGAAGCTGAAGACGAAGGAACGATTTCTGACACTGCGGAAGCTTTTCTAAAATTTTCGAGGACTTTAGGCTGATTAAACTCAGCAAGAACTATTCCTAGCCGCCGCCAATCGTTCGCTCGGGGAGATTTAACTGCGGTCGATTTTCTGCAGTCTTCAATCGCTCGGTTAATTGCTTTAATGGAACTGTTTTGTATTACTTTTGAGGTAAATGATTTTTTGGAATTGCGAACGGAAGTTTTGAGTTGACTTGTTTGAAGGATATAGGCCTCTTTAGTAGAGGAGATAGCTTTCATCACTCGCTCAACTGATTCACTTTTCTCGATATCTTCCCTGCTATCGATGTTCATAGCCCCATGTATCAAAAGACATATAACCAGAACGATCAGCAGCTTCCACGGGGTGAGCATGCGGAGTAAGAGAGGCTGTTCCTCGGAATTTAGCGGAATTTGGAGTTCGCTTGCTGGAGTAATACTGGATTCGTTCGCAGTGGAAGTGTGTGGAATATACTCTAAATCGAAATCGGATAAAAATTCTGGCTTTTCGCCATCAGGTGTTAAAGGCATAACTTATCCATCGTGGTTCAGCGAGTGTAGAGCATATTTCGAATAAACTGAAGCAGGATTATGACGATCATCGGCGAGAGATCCCATCCTCCTGTGCTGCGTGGTGGTAATAGTTTTCTCACGGGATTGAGCACCGGATTTACCAGCTTTCTTATAAACAGCACAATGGGATGTCTGGCAGAAATTCCGTTTCCAAAAGCAATCAAATTTGAAATCACTGCTTCGACAATGATAAGCAGGATATAAATCTCAATCACATTCACCAGGATACCATTTACAGAGTTCAACGGACTAAAGTACATCGCACACCTCTAAGTTCAATAAACAGTTTACACGCTGAAGTATACCACTATAGCTAAACGAAAAAGAGTGCAGTATATACTGCACTCTTTTAGTTACGATTTTCCTGCGGTGAAGGTTATCAAAAGCTTCTAGTTTCCACCATGTTTCGCTAATTCTGCGCGTGCTCTGTCCAATCTTCTCGGAGCTAAAGGGTCATCGGCGTAGTTTGCGGCAAATTCCCAGGTTTTAACAGCCTTCGCCCATTGGTTCGTTTTTTCGTAGCAGTGTGCCAATCCATGCAGCGTGGAATAGGGGCATTTATACTGTATGGCTTGTTGATAGTAAGGTATGGCCTTGACCGGGTCATGCATACGGGTGGCATAATGGGCAGCAATCTCATCATAGAGATCAAAATTGTTTGGATTTGATTTGATACCTTGCTGCAGAAATGCAAGGGCTTCATCGTTTCGATCAGTACTCCAAAGCAGCCAGGCGCTGTTCTCATAGGCTTTGAGATTGCCCGGGTCGCCCTGCACCATGATCCGGTGCAGGTTGATGATATGCGAATATTCCCCTTTATGAAAATGTTCGTCCGATTGGTCCCAAAGTTTCTGCATGGTATCTGCGATAATGGCGTCTGCTAATTTTTCCTGAGCGACCGGAGCCGAGTTTTTCTGGGCGGGCGCAATTTTCAAATCCATAGTCGAATACGAGGGTAGGTAGACATTTTGTTTCTGCTGCAATGCCCGATTATCGGCATGCGCGGAACCGTTCAAACCATAAATCAGGCACACGATCAATCCTGACGAGCAAAAGTTATTGAGTGTACTTTTTTTGCAGTGGATCATAACTGTTCTCCATATCTTCGTTGATACTGTTCATGTATCTGCGAATGTTACCTCTATTTACTCGCAGAAGGGTGCAGGGAGTTAGCGGGCAGCAATATATTTATTACTTCGCTAGCTGCTAATCTGACGGTAGCATCGGGATGGGTAAGCAGTGTCCTCACGGCAGGCAATGCGGACGTATCTCCAATTCTGCCCAGTGCCAGAACAGCCGCCTTAGGGATTGCTTCATCAGAATCGTTGAATACCGCTATCAATGGTTTGACTGCCCGGCGGTCTCGGATTTTCCCCAATGCCTTGGCCGCCTGTTCGCGGATATCCTCATTAGGATCTTTTAAGGCTTTAACCAGTGCCGGCACGGCTCTTTTATCCCCAATATTTCCCAGCGATTGCGCAGATATCCATCTCACGAGCTTGTGTTTGTCTGTCAGTGTTTGAGTGAGCGGAATGCAGGCAGAGCGGTCTCTAAGCACCCCAAGAGATCCTGCTGCCGAAGATCGGATGAATGGATCCTGTTTCTTCAGACCTAGTATAAGTATCGGCGTTGCATGGCGGTCTCCAATAGCCCCTAATGCATATGCCGCGAAAAACTGTACTCCGAAAGACTCTTTTGCAGTCGAATAATTAACAATTTTTGTAAGTTCTCGGATGCTCGAAGGATCTTTGATACGAGCCAGAGAAATTGCCGCCGCTGATTGTACCTGTGGGTTTGAATCCCCCAGCATTTTGAGTATCTGCTGTACGCTCGTGGAATCTTTCAGCATACCGAGAGCAGTCACTGCTTTCCATCGTACTCGCGCATCCGTATCTGTAAGGCCTTCTCGCATGGGTGCAGCCGAACTGGGATCACCTATTTCACCCAGAGCCTCCATCGCTGCTTCTCGAACCAGAGAGCTGCGATCCTTTAGTAATGGCGCAAGCATGGGTGCAGAGGATTTAAGGCGCAAGATTCCCAGAATTGTGGCGCTTCCGGCACGAATTTTAGCGTTGCTGTTGCCCAATTCTCGCTGAAAAAGCGGTGCATCATGCGCTGTCGCAGTCGCAGTCGCGGCCGCAGCCCGAACTGCCTGAGCCCGCACCGATTCGACTGAATCACCGAATGCTTTAATAAGCGCCGAAATCGCCTGAGGGCTTTTTAACTTGGCAAGCTTTTCAGCGGAATCGGCGCGAACCTCTACTTTGGGCGAATTCAATCCTTTCACCAAATCATTGACATTATCTCCAGCCGCGTAGGTTAGACTCGGCTGAATGAAATATATCAATAATGCTAATGAAAAGAATCTAATTCGCAATTCTGAATCCTATCTCAGCCAGGGAGCTAGTGCATCTCTTTATCACCGTAGAGCGTCTGGATATAGTTGATCTGTCCGTAGTGATAGACCATGTTGTGCGCGGGCATCAGCATGAATTTCGCAAAGGATATCGTCATCCCTGGTCCGAACGGAAGATGAATCATCACCGAGAGACTTTCTTCCGGGAACGCTTCGTATATTTTTGCGAGCGCTTCCGTATTCGTCTCCAGAGCTTCGAGTGCCTTTTCTATAGTGTCATAAGAGGCTTGCAGCTGACTGAATTTTTCAAAATCGATTACCGGCTGAACAGCCTTACGAAATGAGTCCTGACCTAAATAACATATTACTGCGCACTCCTGAACCATATCCAGCACAGTTCGCCCTTCATTCAAAGGACTCCACTCGAGCTTATCTGGCGGGGTCGATTTTACAATGCGAACAAGAGCGTTAGCTCCCTCACGAAGGCTTTGTGCTGCCATATCTGTATATGCCGACATTAATATCTCCTTGGACGAACGTTTGTAATGCACAAATAACCCGCTGAAACCGGAATTTTACCCATTCAATTTATCATCCAGAATCCGGTTTACATCTTTGGGATCTGCTTTTCCCTGGGAAGCTTTCATCACCTGGCCAACAAGAAAACCCCTTTTCTGTGTAAGGCCTTTCTCTTTGATATCCGATACAATCGACGGATTATCGGCCATCACTTTATCTACGATAGCTTCTATAGCTCCCGTATCTTTGATCGTTTTCCAGCCTTTTTCTTCGACAATCTCGCCAGGAGCTTTCGAGGTTGCAAACATCTCTTCCAAGAGTGTTTTTGCAATTTTTCCGCTAATGGTTCCTTCATTGATAAGTGTGATCATCTCCGCGAGATGATCGGGGGATATGGGAGAGTTCTGAATAGGTGTGTTCTCGGTATTTAGCAGCCGCGCCAGGTCGGACATAATCCAGTTCGCAGACGATTTTGCATCTCCACTCAGTTTCGACACCGATTCGAAAAAGTCCACAAGACTTTTCTCTTCTATCAGGTAACCAGCATCGTACGCAGAGAGACCATATTCCGCCATAATACGATTTTTTCGAATATCGGGCAGTTCCGGCAGGTTATTGCGGATGGCCTCTATCCATTCGTCCGATATTTCGAGCGGTAAAAGGTCCGGCTCAGGGAAATAGCGATACTCCTGTTCACCCTCTTTTGAGCGCTGTGAGAAAGTAATCTGCTTTGCGTCGTTCCAGCCGCGTGTCTCCTGAATAATTTTCTCTCCAGCCTCAGTAAGCTGTGATTGACGCTCCAGTTCAAATTCTATACCCTTATGTACCGCCCTGAAAGAGTTCAGATTTTTGATTTCGGTTTTGGTTCCCAGCTCGTGTGTTCCGATCTCCTTAATTGAAACATTCGGTTCGCACCGCAGGGAGCCTTCTTCCATTTTGCCGTCACAGACGCCAATAAAAGTTAGAATAGATCTCAGCTTCATCAGGTAGGCGCGCGCTTCATCCGCTGAATGAATGTCTGGCGGGAACTCGGTTACGATCTCCATGAGCGGCACACCGCTCCTGTTCAGATCGACAAAGCTTTCATCACCAGCTGCATGGAAAAGCTTTCCGGTATCTTCTTCGAGATGGACGCGGCGAATATGTATTCGCTTCACTTCACCATTAACTTCAATATCCAGCCAGCCCTTCACACCGATCGGTTTGTCGTACTCGCTTATCTGATATCCTTTCGGCAGATCTGGATAAAAGTAGTTCTTGCGGTCGAATTTGGCATCTCGTGTTATCTCGCAGTTCAGAGCCAGAGAGGTGCGAATAACGTGATTCACCGCTTCCCGATTCATCACTGGCAGTGATCCGGGCATACCCAGGCACACCGGACAGCAGCGAGTGTTCGGCTCGCCTCCAAATTCATTTTTGCAGCCACAAAACATTTTGGTATTGGTCAGCAGCTCGGCGTGACACTCCATTCCAACCACCGCTTCATACTCTGGCATCTATCATTCAACTCCTAATAATTTTAGATAATATCGTTCAATTTATCAAAGGCCTACGGCATAGTATCCCAAGGCTTTTCCCATGATTTCAGAATACCGTTCTTTTTCAATATTGGATAGTCGTCCTTCTGCATTTTAAGCAGAATTCGTACTTTCTCTTTTAGAGAGAGGTTCGATTGGACTTTATGCCAGATACGCTTCTCCGCAAATATGCGTTCGGCTTCCTGTTCAACAGGTGATTTTATTGACGGTTCCATCAGTTATCTTTTCACAATAAAATAAAAATTGATAGCACAGCTTATAAAATATTCTCAAATCTCGATCGCACCTATAAGACCAGATCTAATTTCAACACCTTCGCTTTTGTCATACAAAACTAATTCTTCTGTACCTTTTTTCTCAATTTCAAACAGTACATTTTTCCATTTTGTGGGACATTTCATATATTGAACGTCAGCACAGGGTATCTCTAAATATTTTTTCTGACCTTCGAATGAGATACGAAGCATTAAGCATCTGTGGGATATTGTGTAAGCGACTAATGAAGCGTAACTTCCAGACCACTTATGGATAAGTGGTAATGGATCATCGTGAGATAATAAAAGATTATAATTGATTTTCAAAAGATATTCTACCCATATAGTCCCAGTCAGTTCGCTCTTAGAAGATTGTTTCGTCTCTTTCGCGAATTCTCGATAGTAATGTTGTATATTTTTTCGGGGTGAATGGAATTAAACATCCAATTATATATCTGTTTATAATCTGTGGATGAAAAAAGAAATTCTGTGCATTCTAGGTGATCAACAGCTGCATCAGGACTAAATCCAGCCACCGATCGAATTTGTATCCCACTTCCCTAAGACGACCAACCTGCGAGAATCCAAATCCTTCATGGAGTCGTATGCTGGGAGTGTTCTCTGAATCAATCAGTGCGATCAGCGCATGCAGCTTCATTTCCTGAGCAGAGGATATAAGCTGCGCAAGCATCTTTTTACCAAGACCCTTATACTGATGTTCCGGTATTATGTAGAGCGATGTTTCTGCGGTAAATCGATA
>JBBRDM010000169.1:0-11976 GCA_038203935.1 Chthonomonadales bacterium | reverse complement strand
GATCAGGGAAATGGATGGGCAGGTAATTTTTCTCCTGGCGATCATCTGCTTTGGAACACGGCGACTACCGATGGAACGGGTGACATTGGAATTCTGACATTATCCAGCCCGCTCTATTCCGTAGGCGCAAACATTGATGCGGATACGTTTGGAGCTTTTGATGCGACTATCACCGCGTTTCTTTCGGATGGAACCAGCTTCTCTTTTACCGAATCGGGGGTTTCTAATCCCAATGCGGACGGCAGTGCAATTTTTATCGGTATCAAAGATACCAACGCTGAAATTGTGTTCGCGACCTTCCATGTATCTGATGTGCAAGGTGTGAATAATTTTGCTATCAACACGGCGCTGATTCAGCCCGGAGCGCTGCCTATACCCGAGCCTGGAACGGTTGCCATGCTGCTGGGGTTGGGAGCCGGTGGCTCTGGTCTGCTGCTGAGAAAAAGAGCTGGCCGTAAATAGATCGAAATGATCAAAATTATAAAAAATGCCTCTCTGCGAATGTTGAGCAGAGAGGCATTTTTAATGCTAACCATTTGTTAAAAGGAGCATAAAGGTTTCATCAGCGGTTTATTTCTCCGCGATGCTGGGATTTGGTGTTAATGGAATCTGCTTCAATACGGTAAGAATAGCAGATTCTAGCTGTCGGTCTTTCCCTGCCGCGATATCTTCAAGGCTGTTTTCAATCGTGATATCCGGCAGAACTCCCGAGTTCTCCATGTTTTTCCCATCCGCTGTAAAAAATCCCCAGGTGGGCATTCGAAAGCTCGTTCCATCCGGGAGATGGCCTTCATAGGTACCAATAACATATCCTGGAGTGGGTACACCCACTATTTTTCCGAGATGAAGTGACCTGAAGCCTGCCGGGAACACCTCCGCGTCGCTGTAGGAGTTTTGATCGATCAGCAGCACTATCGGTTTCGTCCAGGCTCGATCTGGCTGAGTCTGGCGAAGCCCATCACGTGGCTGCGTATATCCATATACCCTCCGTGAGAGCGCTTCAAGCACTGCATCGTGTGTATTTCCCCCTGGATTGCCGCGAATATCGAGAACAAGCCCTTCTTTATTCATGGCATCGCTCCATAATTCGCGCTCAAAATTGTTCAGAGAGGGCTCATCCATGATTCTGATATGTATATAAGCCAGTCGTCCCGCGGACAGCTTTTCAACACGCTCACGATTTTTTCGTACCATGGCGTCATAATCTAGATCACGCCATTGCGCGATCGAGATAGGCTTAACTTTGACGGTGCGTGCGCCTTCTTTAAAGGGCTTTCCATTCACAAGCAGCTCCACTTTTTTACCCGCCTTATCCTGGAGAGTATTGTAGAAAAGCTCGTTCAAGGTCACATCCACACCGTCTACAGAAAGTATGTACTCATTTGGCAGCACTCGTGTGGAAGCTTTATCTGTCGGGCCTTTCGGAAGTACACCATTTACCCGTATTCCTGGCCCGGCATAAGAGTCATCATAGAATAGACCCAGATTACCGGTCTGAGGTCCGGAACCATGCGGCGCGGGGCTGATCTCAGAGTGAGAGGAGTTTACTTCGCCTACCATCTCAGAAAGCAGATTTGCAAACTCTTCGGGGGTTGCCACCGCCTGAAGCAGAGGCTCGTATTTGATACGTGTCGCCTTCCAGTCGATCCCATGCAGTTTTGAATCATAAAATGCGGTCCCAAATCTGCGGTAAAACTCATCGAAAGACTGCTGATAAATGACTCTGCGATCATAAACAACGGGCGCTGAGAACGCGATTTGAGTTGGCGGTCCGCCGCTTATACTCATGGAGCGAGGCGTTCCACCTGCTCCCAAATAATAGAATCGAGTGCCATCCGGTGTGATTTTAAGATTTACAGCCGGTTCTCCTGCCACGGTTAGCTGCTGCGCTGGGCCAGGTTTTACCGTAGTGGACCAGAAGTTTCCACCGATATGTACGATAAGACGCATGCTGTCTGGAGTGATATCGAAGTCGTCTACGCTGCCTATCGGAGGTGTTATCTGACGTGCCCTGAGGTGGATATCTTCAAAATCAATTTTGACATTTTTGCTGTTATCCGGCTTCGGTTTCGGCTTTGCGCCTTCCTCCTTATCATCATCCGCATCTTCATCCTGATTCTCTAGCGGAGCTGCAAAAAGGAGAAGGGGACCTTTTCTATCGGAAAGGAAAAGCAGATTGCGCCCATCCGGAGTGAATTTGGGCAAAACGTTGATACCGGGATACCTGGTGATGTTTACGGCGGCGCCGCCGATTGAAGGCGCTACCCAGATATCCCGATTCTGATATCTATCCATCCGGGTAAATGCTATCCATCGGCTGTCTGGCGACCAGGTTTTCGTGATGATGCCATTGCCAAAGTTATTGTTGCCATTGCCTTCGGCCAGTCTTCGAGGCGCGCCGCCGCTGCTGGAAACAATATAGAGTCCTGGATGCGATCCAGCTTTCGCGTATGCTACCCACCGACCATCCGGAGAATATGTGGGATCGTCGATATTTTCATCATCCGAAACAAGAACTGTCTGCGCTTTCGTTTTTACATCGATGCTGGAAAGAGCGGGCTGTTTTCCTGATGCAGCCACCATGACTATTTTAGTGCCGTCCGGCGACCAGACGATATCGCTCTGATCGATAGCATCTTCTGTCAGTCGTTTCGCATCACCTCCTGCAATCGGAATCGTCCAGATATCTCCAAAAACTACCATGCCAATCGTCTTGCCATCTGGTGAGAGAGCTATCTGGGATGCCTGCCGGGTGAGAGTGAGCCTGGTCTGATTGTTTATTTTATCGTCGGACCGGGCAAAAATATCGATTTTGGTAATGGCGGTTCCATCTGGCTTAGTCGAGTATAGATCGCCATTCCAGATATAAGCTAACAGAGAACCATTTCGTGCTATGGTGGGGAATCGAACTGCATCGGTGGTGTAGTGGGTCACCGCATGAGGTTCACCACCGGTGGTGGGGATACGCCAAAGGTTGGGAGTATCCGATTTGCCGAGCATAGTTGCCGCAAAAATGGATTTACTGTCCGGCGCATAGAGCGGCCAGAACTGCTGCTCATTTCCTTTGAGAGCCAATCTCATCTTGCCTGTAGTGATATCCTTAAGCACGATGTTGGCAGCGACGCTGCCTTTATATCTAGGCCTCCACCAGGGCTGGCCAGCGCGCGTGTAGGCGAGCGTAGCGCCATCGGGAGACCAGCTTGCCGTAGTAAGCGCCTCCTCATCTGTGGCGAGGCGTTTGAGCGCCCGAGTATGCAGGTCTATTGAGTAGAGGGAAGGCATTTTGGTATCGCGGGCAGAGTAGAAAAGGAGTTTCTTGCCGTCTGGTGACCAGTCGTCGAGCCAATCGTTGGAACTGTGGAAGGTTACCTGTCGAGGCTCGCCGCCTTCTGCAGGCATAAGGTAGATGTCAGCGTTTCCATTGCGAAGGCTGCTGAACGCGATCCACTTGCTATCGGGGGACCATTTAGCGTATGCATCCAGCCCTTCGTGCACTGTCATTCTAACAGCGTTTCCACCATTCACAGGCACCGTCCACAGATCGCCAATGTAGGTAAAACAGAGCGTTTTTCCATCTGGTGAAAGCGCCGGCCAGCTCATACCTCGAATCGGTTTGTCCGCAGGAGCTGCCAGCAAATCTTGTGGAGTTTTAGCACTATCCTGCGCAGCATTTGCAATGATCGGCAGCACAATCAGCATCATCGCAGCGAACAAAACCGGCAGTCCATTGCTTAGTTTAGGTGAAATGTTATTGTATTTTAATCGAAATGTGAACCAGCGTGGGCGAACAGTGCGCTCGGCAGCTTTCATACAACCTCCAAAATGGTGAATGCGTCTCTGAAATTAGATTTCCCAGTAGATTATACAGCTATTCTAGTTATTGGAATTCCTGATTACAAAAAATACATTGAGGATCAACAATAAACCACCGAGGTGAAGAGGATTTTTATATTTGGATTTAAGCAGTGCTGGATGGGGTGTGCCCAGAAAATGAATTAAAACTGAAATTTTTCAGTTATCTTCAAAACTTGATTAGCCGACTGAATGCCGCTACGTCCTTTGCTTACATGCGAATTAAATTTATAAAGCCGTCGCTCAGCATTGGATATAATGTAATTACTACTTGCAATAAAATCTCATTAATCTTGGTCGAGCCCTACCAGATAGATACAGAATTCTGAACGACTTCTACCACACCACAGTTCATATCTTAATGTTGAAATTCGATATTAATTTACAACGAAATAGATAACGGCGCCATTTACGATAATCTCATCTGTTACAGTGGCAGGCTTTTGGCTGGCGAAGTGCTTTGGACGATACACTTCCAACGAAAAATGCTAATCTGTTTTGGCATCAGTATGCTCGATCCCCAGATAGCAGCATCCACTACTACCGCATTCCCCAGAAAGCTTTTATTGCCGGAATCAGACATGGGGCTTGTTTCTTTACTTGGTAGTGATGTAAGTTCTCCATCACTGAGATTTCATGTCAAAATCGATAAACTGTTTCCGTTTTATGTGGAAACCTTTGAGTTTACAAAAATCAGCAGTAATACTAAATTATTGAATGTATTTCTATAACGAAGGAGATTGAATGAACGTTTGGCGATTGATTACACATCATGATAACCCGGAATATGCACTGCAATGGTTTAAGAAAAAAAGTCGAATTGCTATAGGATGGGGAAAAATTGGAAATATCACACACAATAAATATTCTTCCACAGAGGACATTTCTCTTGCCATTAAAATGGAATATCCTGATGTTAGCAATTCAATGATAGGAGGTATATGTCTATATGACTTTTGCTACAATATGCAGCCCGGTGACTTGATTATTCTTAGCACAGGCAGTAAACGTGAGCTAGTAATGGAAGTCGAGGGTGAATATGAGTTTAATAAATATCCTGAAGAAAAACCGCTCGGTGATTATCAACATCAGCGAAAAGCATGCATTTTGCCACTTGATTCCGATGAATTGTGGAAAACAGCGGGTAGTGCTATTGTTGAAGGTCAAAGCATAAGATGGCCTCTCGTTCAATGCAAGAACCCTGTAAGCACGTCAAACATAATCGAATTGATATGTGGAAAAAAAGAAGAGCAAATTCCAAATAGTACAAGCATAGTTTTGGAAGAACCGAACTCTAGTGTTGCAAATAGCATACAAATTACATCAGACAATCCAGTATATTTTGATCCATGGATAGGGTCAAATTATGGATCGGACAGTAACTGGGGCATATCTCTATTAATTTTAGGCGAGTCATATTACAATGATTATCAAAAAGATCCACTTCCGAAATCGTGGACGAGTGATCTGATAAAGCATTGGGGAATTGGTACTGGAAAGCATCAATTCTGGACTAAAACCGTAAAAACTCTTACAGGATCAATTCCTGATCAACAAGAACGAATTGATTTTTGGCAATCGGTCGCACATTATGTGTATGTTCAAGACCAAGTCGGTTCGGGGCCGAGAGAACGTCCATCAAAACAAATGTGGCAAAACGCCCATCTCGCCTTTAAACACATCATGTCAGCTTTGAAACCCGCTTGTGTTCTTGTCATCGGTAAAGAACTATGGAAGAATCTTCCGCCCGAGACTGTTAATGCAACTGGACCCCTTTTGTGTGAGAATGGTAAGACCATGCAAACGGCATTTTATGGAACTGCACTGATGGGTTCAATAATGCATGTTTCAGCCACCGGATACAGCGCTGAACAGTGGCATCCAGTCGTAACGAAGTTTCTTGCGGAAGTAAAAGAGAGGCAGATTGCCTAACGTTCTTAGAAGTGAGGGTGAATTTCTAATGTGCATATCGTTGTGATATAATATGTTGAGGATGCCTGTACTGAACAATCGCACTTTTTGCAACATAAAGTGTAAAACATAGCTGATTCTCAAGCTGTTGCTGGAAAAATGCTATCTGACATAAGAATTCTTGTAGCGCAGATGAATCGTAATAATCTAGAAAGCTAAATGTTGCAGGCAGAGACAAATATTTTCGCTGCGACGTTTTCATCACGTTTTCAAACTTGTATGAGCGGCGGATAACATCGTCAGTTATGGATGGTGTATAGAAATAGGGAATAACTATTAGTATATATCAAGAATACCTTGATACGTTATCAAATCTAAATTCTCCGGAAATCGAGGAAAAAAGGGGGAAAATATATACAGAAGCATTGCAGGTATTTACAGGAATGGTCATGTGGAATTGGATGAACACTCGGAAGAATTGAAAGAGGATACACAGGTTATTATTACTTTTCTGAATGAAAATGAAATCGACCTTCGAGCACGAGGTATTGATCTGGAACGAGCATGAGAATTGCTGAGCCGCCTTACGACTTTCGCTGATGATTGGAACTCCCCTGAGATGGATATCTATGACAATTATGATGCTGCCAAGTCTATCCGCTAAACAAGGCGATGTGGTTTTGGTCCTCTTTTCTAATTCCAATCTTCAAACTGCGAAAACTCGTCCAGCACTTGTTGTACAATCCGACAATCTGCAGACTGGGCTTTCACAAGTTATTGTTGCGATGATCACAAGTAAGCTATTTCGAGCCGGGCATCCGAGTCGAGTTCTGATTAATCTATCCTCGATGGAAGGGCAGCAGTCGGGATTACTTGCCGATTCTGTTGTTATGGCTGATAATCTAGCAACAATCATCGATTCAGGAATAATCCAAATTATTGGATTGATGCCTATGAATGCTGTTGATCATGCTCTCCAACAAACATTGGGACTCTAAGAAATCTTACTATTCTCTCAGTTCATATACCTCTGAAAGCTTTTGAATACACCCTCAACTTCTGAAGCATTTAGCTATTCCTGCCAGCCAAGATATTTTTTCGCAATCATACCAATTTCTGATTCAAATGCTAAATTTTGATATATGCTGCCGCGCTCCTCGATCCTCCAGGCGATTTTCAAAGATTCATCCTGCACGGGTGTTACCTCAGTAAATCCCGACTATTAACAAACCATCCGCCTCCGGTACCAGTGCAGACACTTCCTTGCCGCCATGCTCCGACCATTTTGGATGCACACCAAAAGCGACTCGTTGATTCATAAAATCAGGAAACTCAGATTTAATATGGTCCAATTTCTCTCCTTCCATATGTTCATGCCAGGACATCTTGCTCATTACAGTTAATGCAAGGCTAACGATTAACCAGGCTGTGTCTTCAGGAATTGAAATGAGCGCATTCGAAATGAAAGCATCATTTACTATCCCGCGCATTGGCAATACTGGTTCGCCCCAAACCGTTACACAGGTTCTAGGTGGAGAATTCTCAATTCGTTTGATCAAAAGTGAAAAGTCACTGAAGAATTCGTAATCACGATCTCCGGCAGAGTGTGAAAATCGGAACAACGCAAGTATTTCACCTTGTTCTTCGATCCACTTCTTACAGGATTCCTGAAACGAGCTCGAATGAATGGATGGATAAAACATCGTGATACTCCCAAACAAACATAGATAAACCTGCGGCAATTATATTTCTTATTCTGTTGACAGTCAAATGGAACCTGGGAATAGCCGCATCAAGATAGTTCGAAAATTAGATGTACAAAATCCCGAGTTCGAGTTCGTGAAGTATAATGTTCGTATGAAACAGATGATTCTGGGTGTATTCGGATATAAAAACTGCGGGCGAACATCTTTGATTGCTTCCTTGGTAAAATCTGGCTTCGAGACCAAAGGAGCTGCACAAAAGCCAAACACTACGAAAGCCAGCTCCTATACTCCCCTCAAGCTCCCTGATGGCACCAACATCGAATTGTTGGATATGCCAGATTATAAAGAGAACAGAGATCAGTTTATTGCGGATGCCACAGGAATTGATATGGCGATATTGGTGCTCGCCGCGGATGAGGAAATTTTGCCTCAGCTCAACTCACATATCGAAATTCTGCAGCTGTTAAAGGTGAAGATTTGCCTTGCTGCGATCACAAAATGTGATCTGGTTGATAAATCACAAAGCGATAAAATTGAAGCCGAATTCCGACAAAGCATGATTGGCCGCATACCAGCTGGACTGGAGTTTATTCGAGTGTCGGTAAAAAGCGGCAAAGGAATTCAGGCGCTTAAAAAGTATATCATGCAGGCGGTGAGCCGAGCGGAGAGTCGAGATCCCGTCCTTCCAGTGCGCTTATTGGTTGATTCGAAGGAATTAATTTCGGAAAATCGCGTCAGCCTCGCCGGGGCTCTGGTTTCCGGAACGATAAGGGCTGGTGATCCGTTACATATTATGCCAGGGGATGTTTCGTGCAAAGTGAGCACCTTATTGCTTCATGGCAAAAAAGTGAAAGAAACGAGTGCAGCCACTTATTTAACTCTTACGATAACAGGCGATAAAATCAATGAATTGAACAGTTTTAGCCTGCTCGCAGCGCCTGGATCAGTCAAATCGGTTCGTTCGTTTGCTGGAAAATTTTCGATTATTCCTGAATTTTCTCAGATAAAAATTTCGAACGAAAAAGTAAAAATTTATTGCGGGCGCACGGTTAACAATGGTGAGATCAGCTTTTTCGAAGAGGTGGAAAAGCCCTCAGAGCTAGGATTTATATTTGCCAGAATCGAATGTGATCAGCCTGTGGTCTGTTCTGTCAGTGATAAGTACCTGGTGTGGTCGTGCGATCCCGGGAAAATCATCGGGGGAGGGGAGATCGCGGAGTTGGAAGCTGATATGCTGAGTAAGACAGATAGTGAATTATTGCAGCATCTAATGAGTAACACTAAAGACTCACCTGAAAATGCGGTTACATCAGTGCTATGTTCTTCACCAACAGGATTGAAAAAATCAGAAATTCAATCGAATCTTAAGATTTCAGACGGAGATTTAAAATCTGCGCTTGATGCGCTTACCTCTCAATCCAGAATAGTTCTCATGCCGTTCGAACGATATATGCTGGCTCCTGCTCTCGATGCGCTGATAGTTCGTATTCGATCTCTTCTGGCAGAGTATCATGGGAAGTTTCCAGAACGAAACGGTATGCCTAAAACTCAACTGGAGACTGCTATCGGTAAGGTTGTTGGACACGAAGTTCTTGCTTCGATACTTGCGAGCAGAAATTTACAGAAACAGTTTAGTGAAACAGATTTAACAATTCGTCTTGCAGATTTTACGCCTGAAATGAATGACCGCCAACGAAACCTGCTGCAGCGTATCGAAACAGTTTATAGATACTGCGGAATATTTATTCCCACTATCGAGGCTGTTTGTACCGAAATAAATGTTTCCCGCGATGCAGTCCTGGCCATATTGAATCAGGCTTCTGTCACGGGTGTTTTTGTACGAATAAGTCCTGAAGAGTTTTATCACACGGAAACGGTGGATAAAATAAAATCCCTAGTCGACGAGTATGTTCGGGAACATGGTCCTGTATCTGTAAGCGAATTCCGTGATCTCACAGATTCGAATCGTAAATTTGCACTGCAGGCATTAGAGTATCTGGACAAGATAGAGTTTACACTTCGTGATGGTGATCGCCGCCGCCTTCTGAAAAGTTAGATATGTGGAGAATCGAATAAAAATTCGCATAGGAATTTATCTGCTCCACGATTAACGTTATCCCACCCTGATAATATTAAATTCGACGGAGAAGAGAGAATGCCTGATGCCTCGATAGAGATTCGGCTGAATCAACAGATCGGAACTATCAACCCCAATATATACGGCCACTTTATGGAGCACCTGGGATCGTGTATCGATCAGGGCTGCTGGGTTGGCCGAGATTCAAAAATTCCTAATACAAACGGAATACGAAACGACGTAGTGGAAGCACTGCATGCCATAAATGCTCCTGTGATTCGATGGCCGGGAGGCTGCTTTGCTGATGATTATCACTGGCGTGATGGAATAGGCCCGGTGTTGAATCGGCCTCAGCGTATCAATATACACTGGGGCAATGTGATTGAAGATAATCACTTCGGTACCCACGAATTCATGGAGTTTTGTAATCGGGTAGGGACTACACCGTACTTCAGCGGCAACGTCGGTTCCGGCACACCGCAGGAGATGCGAGACTGGGTGGAGTACTGCAATTTCTCTGGTGAGAGCAGTCTTGCCCAGGAGCGCGCAGCAAATGGATCGAAGCAGCCTTTTGATGTGAAATACTGGGGAGTGGGGAACGAAAACTGGGGATGCGGGGGAAACTTCACTCCGGAGGACTATGCCACCGAATACCGGCGTTTCTCTACGTATTTACGAGACTGGGGTACGGAACCCAACTATCTGATTGCGTGCGGACCGAATGGAAACGATCTCGACTGGACCCGCCGCGTTCTCGATAAAATATTGAAAGGATACCTGCCGTTCAATCCTCCCATTCATGGTTTGTCTGCGCACTACTATTGCGGAACTGCTGGAACTGATCTGTCATATACCAATGATCAATGGTATGAGCTGCTATGGAAGTCCCTCAAGATAGAAACCCTTGTCACTGAGCAGCGAGCGCTCCTGGACGAGTTCGATCCTGAACGGAAAATTGGACTGCTGGTTGACGAATGGGGAACGTGGCATCCTCCTACACCCGGCAAAAATTCGGCCTTTCTATATCAACAGAACACGGTACGCGATGCACTGGTTGCGGCGCTTACTCTCAACATCTTCAATAATCATGCGGATAAGCTCGTGATGGCTAACATCGCTCAGACTATCAATGTTCTGCAGGCTCTGCTATTGACGGATGAAGATAAGATGATCAAAACGCCGACTTATCACGTTTATGATCTGTATCAGCCGCATAAGGGAGCCGTTTCTATGAAGGCGGATGTCGAATCGCCTTCCATTAATTTCACGATGAAAGACGGTGAACAATCGCTGCCAGCGGTATCCTGCTCTGCCTCTATGCTTGATAACACCCTGACAATTACCCTGGTGAACGTAAATCATGATTCTCCACTTAGTGTAGAAATAAAAGGACTTGGGCAGAACTTTTCTTCTGTCCGAGGAGATGGGCTTAACTATGCTGATGGAGATATTCACGCTCATAACTCTTTCGATAGTACTGAGGTGGTCGGCTTAAAGCCGCTCAATGAATCAGAATTTAAGTCAGGAACTGGAGTATACACAATCGCTCCCGCTTCGGTGACCCGGCTGATGTTTACAAACTGATCAATCGATCAATTCTGAATGAAATGGAACGATTAAAATGTCAAAAACAAAACAGTCTTTAGCGTGGTGGTGCTTCGGCAGCAAGATGGAAACGGATTCTCTGATAGCAAACGCTGCGCGTATTGGATATGCAGGGGTTGAGATGTGCCCGCATGAACTCTGGCCCAAAGTGAAAGACGGCGGTCTTAAGATTATTACAGAAGGTGGCCATCAATCATTAACAGACGGTCTGAACAAACGCGAAAATCATGACCGGATCGAAAAAGAGATCAACGAAAAGCTTGCTTTAGCTGTTAAATGGGAAATCCCGGCATTGATAGTTTTCAGCGGAAATCGGAATGGCATATCGGATGAAGCCGGCAAAGAGATCACAATTGAGGGTCTAAATAGAGTGGCGAAATCTGCGGAGGACGCAGGTGTTACGTTGGTGCTGGAACTTCTGAACTCGAAGGTTAACCATCCTGACTACCAGTGCGACCGTACAGCTTGGGGCGTGGAAGTCTGCAAGGCGGTCAATTCACCACGAGTTAAACTGCTCTATGATATCTATCACATGCAGATCATGGAGGGCGATATAATCCGAACGCTCCGTGATAACATCGACTATATCGGCCATTTCCATACGGCCGGAAATCCGGGGCGTAACGAGCTGAATGAAACGCAGGAGCTGTACTATCCGGCCATCGCCAAAGCCATTGCAGAGACTTCATTTGACGGATATATTGGCCAGGAGTTCTCACCGTTGGGAGATCCGCTTGATGCACTTCAAAAGGCATATGATGCGTGTGACGTATAGGTTAAACTTAAACAAGATAAAAGGAGCAAAAGGCATGAAGCAACGAACTA
>JBBRDM010000168.1:0-12037 GCA_038203935.1 Chthonomonadales bacterium | reverse complement strand
TGCCTGGGCGAAACCTGGAAAAAGTATGGCGGCGAGAATCGCGATTATGGCAATCACAACGAGCAGGTCGATCAGAGTAAATCCTGATTTTTCTCTCTTCTGATTCCGGGGTGAATTGGTTACTACACTGGTGATGGGCATTAGGTTCTTCCTCCGAGCAGTATTTTTGAATCTTGAAGCGATAATACGAACATCATTGTTGTGGAGACCTGGTAGATCTTACGATAGTCTACTGACCTGTAGGGTAATACTAGCATACAATATCGTAACTTTGCAAGCTAATATTTTCTCTTTCAAGTTTATTGATAAAAAAACCTGCTGAGTTTTGGCAAGGATTTTCTGCTGTAAAAAATGAAATACGTATGCAGAGTTTGTCTTGAATAAATAGGATCTCCTAAACCATCTTGTTCTCCGGTTTGAAAGGTTTATAATATTGATTAGATTATTCCGCCCTGGACTGCTTATCTGTCTGGTTTATCTGACCTCTGCCTGTTGTGTGGCTCAGAATGTTAAGCCCATTCAGGATATTCCCTACATGCAGGATTACCATGAGGCCTATCCACTTTCGACTGCGGCGGAAAACGATGTTCGTGCGATATCCCTCGATTCTCAGCAGAGAGTGTGGGCTGGCACCGGAGCGGGTGTTCGATATCTGGAAAATGGCAAATGGATAACTCCGGCTGGAGGCTCCGAAATTGGCCCGGTGAACGCATTGTATGCGGATTCGAAAGGTAAAATATGGATTGGCGCGTGGAATGGGCTGTATAGCGCAACAACTCGACAAGTTTCAGCCTCACCTGTGCAGAACACTCCCATCGGCTCCATTCATGGGCGTTTAGGTTCAGATGGCAACGAGTCGTTATTTGCTGGAGGGCCGTTTGGAATCTGGAGGCGTGAAGGTGAGGGATTTCAGAAAATTAAAGGCTCATGGCATCCCGTCATTCGCGCCATGATGCCGACGGATAATAACCAGCTTCTGATAGGAACTGCCAGTGGACTGTACGTACAGTCACTCGATCAATCTAATCCGACTTCGAAGCGTCTGGGGAAGCCGGATGTATTGCTCAGCAGCAATATCAACGCACTTATTGAGGATTCAAATCATAATCTATGGATTGGCTCCACAGGAGGCCTGGACGAGTATCAAGGATTAAAAAGGGTCTCATCGCTATCCTCTGCGCAGCATATCCCAAACAGGGATGCTCGCGCTATATCTCAGGGGCCGGATGGGCGGCTTTGGGTCGCAACAAAGCTAGGTGTCGTGCGATGGGATGGAAAAAATTGGAGCCTGCGTTTCAGCCGGCGCTGGCTTCAAAGTGACGATGCACGCGACGTCGTAGCAGCAAAAGATGGCACAGGGTGGGTGGCAACTGCTTCAGGAGTGGATGCAATCCGCAGTAAGAAAATGACGCTTGAGGAGAAGGCAGCCTATTACGATGCAATTCTTCACGCGCGGCATATTCGTGCTCCAGGACTGGTCGGGCCAACTATGCTGGATAAGCAGGGAGATCTTTCTTCGACCTGGATCATAGACGATGATAACGATGGCGAGCACACAGGTATGTATTGCGCTGCAGAATCTTTCCGATACGCAGCTACACATGATCCGCAGGCCCAGCAATACGCCAAGGATGCTTTCCATGCCCTCGAACTGCTGCAATCAGTAACAAGCACCAGCCATTTTATCGCTCGAACGGTTATACCGATGGGAACCAGCCCGAAGAACGAGACCGACCGAACCTTCACACCTATCCAGATTTCGGACACACACCGCACGGATCCGCGAGAGAGAATACTCACTAAACGATGGCTTCCCAGCAAAGATGGAAAATGGCTCTTTAAGATTGACACAAGCTCTGATGAAGTGGACGGTCACATGTGCGGCTTCTCGACTTATTACGATCTCGCTGCTGATGACGATGAGAAGAAACGCATTGCAAAACAGGTAGATATTCTGATTGGCGGCATTGTCGATCACGGCTATCTGCTGGTAGATATGGACGGCAAACCGACGCGATGGGGGAACTGGTCACCCGCGTCTCTGAATGGCGATCCTACCTGGAACGAGGAGCGGCCTGGAAACTCCCTGGAGATGCTTGCCTATCTGGGAGTCGCTTATCAACAAACAGGCAATGATCGTTATTTGAAGGCTTCCCGCGACCTGATTGATAATCATCATTTTGCCAAAAATGCGGAGGACACCGATTTCAGTACTCCCTCTGAACATACCCATATTGTCGATGAACTTTTGGGTGATATTTACCCGCAATTTATGACCCACATAATTGATCCGGCGCTGAAGGAGTCGTACCAGAAGAGTATACAGAACTGGTATAAGACCTGCAGCCGGGATAATATCCCCTATTACGATTTCGTCTATAACAAATTCTCAGGGAAAACATCTCCGCTTGAGCCAGGGGTGAACCATCTGCGGGAATGGCCTCTCGATCTCATTGAGTGGACAATTGACAGCTCCATGCGGGAAGATGTCGAAAAAGACCTCACTCCGGGCCTCGATGATGGAATGATAAAGAATGTGCTGCCTAGGTCTGAAATGGGGCTGGTAATGTGGGATCAGGAGCCGTATAAAATGACTATCGGGCTGAACGGTATGCGCGAAGATAAACCGATGGATTGGCTGCTCGCTTACTGGATGGGACGATACTACGGATTCATATCGCCTCCGGTAAAGTAGTCTGGAATTTTGAATAATGACTTCTTCCGATTTGTCTGACTGAAGTGGATCAAAGATTTCTTGATATGTAGGCTGTCAACCGGGCGCTTCCTGCGAACATCCATCAGACTGGATGTACGGCTGCTATCATCTCGCCATCAGCCAGGTGCATATCATATAATGCGGTATGTGTAAACGCGTGTGGTTTGTAAACTATTCGATAGATTTCAATCGTATCTTTTTGAACCGTACCCCTGCGCCGCCACGCGAGCGCCTGACTCTTCGTAGACGGCAGGGTCATCAGGAGTCCAGGCCGCGAGTCCATCCACATACCGGTTGAACATTCCGAACATGGCCGCAATAAGCACTGTGTCGTGAATCGCCTGATCATCGGCGCCATTGTCACGCGCGAGTTTTACCTGGGCTTCTGTTACCATCTTACCGTCAATACGCACCAGTTCCGCGATGGAGAGCAGAGCGCGTAATTTCTCGCTTATATCCGCGGTTTCAGCGTGTGCCAATACATCATAGACGATCTCACTATTTTCGTCCAGCAGGTGCCTGGCCGCCGATGCATGGCTCAAAGTACAGAACTGGCACTCGTTCCGAGAAGATACGTAGGCAGCAATAAGTTCACGCTCACCTCTGGTTAATGAACTGGGGCCGCTCATGACGGCATTCGCGAGATCGGCCATAGGCTGCCTCACAGCCGGATAGGCGGTCAGCGGCGCATTAATTCCAGGAACTCCGTCAGGCAGCTTTATATGTGCCAATCTTCAATCTCCTCCACAACGCACTCAGTCAATTTGTAAAACTCCAAACATTTATTCAATTTAATATTGAAGATGGTTCATCCGGCAAGCTGAAAAGACCTTTGCAAAATGCAAATAATATATTTCCAAATATCGAGAAGAGAGTAAAAATAAAGATATTCACAAAGATATTTTTCATTATAAGCATTTCATGGGTTTTCATAAAATTCTCAACAAAAGGCTCTAACCCAGTAATTCTCATCGACAGAATACATGCTCCCACAAACGCTATTCCACTGATAATGGTTCGCAGAAAGTAAGTTAAGGTCATCGCGCATTTTACAGCGTGAAAGCCATCTATCATCCTCAATCTTAAACTTGAACTATTAGATTTCATACTTTATCCTACTAAATTTCTGCGTTTTTTGTATTTCTCAGACAACCAGTTCGCTAACAGTGAAACACGTTCTCAAACCCATAGTAAATTTTAATCCGATATGCGGATAAAATCATCATCAACTTCGTCTGACAAATACGAGTGCATTTGTCAGCCGTTGAGAGAGGTTGATACATGTTCGAATTGAGTTGGAAAATTAACCCATCAATGGCCGGTTAAGTTCCGTGCGCCAGTCGGCAGGTTCGGGACTGGAATCAGGGCCGACAAGATAGCGCTCCCATAGGTCTGTGGCCGACGGATGGCCGTTCGCTGCGATCCAATCATCAAATTCGCCCCACGCGGATCCCAATCCTTCAAATGATCCATGATAGACCGTCCGTGCGACTTTCATAGCGGGGCAAATGCCCGGTTCCACTCGGCCCGAAGCAGTTACTGGTGTGCTGATCGCAATGCAAACTTCGAAGTCGAATCTGTCCGGAATCATTCTCAGATGATGCGTGAACCATGGTCCGGCCAATTCAATTCTCTGAGCTGCGATAGTAGAATACAGCTCTTCCAATGCTGGCCCCATAACGTTACGAATCTCTTCACGAGGTATATTGAGCCGGATGACAGCGCTCAGTATTTCTGATGTCTGAATAATTTGTGGTGTTTCAATCATGATTTCTTTTTCCTAATTTTCGTTAGATTGGCCGCGTGGATCAATACGAGAACCTGCAGGTGAAGACCGAGGTTTGCAATAGTTGGATGTTACCCAGCCATTTCCATAATCTGAATTCTTCATTGGGACGCAAGCAAGTCGTCCAGGTGCGTGTAGCTGGCCGCCATACCATCTTCCATGCCGGAAACCAATGCAGCATCACGCGCCTCTTTGTTTGCATAACGAAGTGTGATCGTCAGTTTGGTCTTCCCGCCAATTTCATTGAGTATGGCAGTGGCATGCTGTTCGCCGATCTGCACTCCTCCGCCGAACTCGAACTTTTCCAATCGCACCATCCTCACCATGGGAGTAACCTCGTCGTACGTCCCGTGCATCGACATTTCCGACCCGCCTTCTATGCTCCAGACGTGGCGAAATGCACCGCCGGCCTGCAGGTCATTTTCGCAGATTACCATCTCCCAGCCAGGAGGGCCGGTCAGCCAGCGTTTAAGCAGCTCCGGTTTGGTCATGGCCTGCCATACCAGATTGAGCGAAGCATCGAAATCACGAGTAACGACAATCTCCAGATCGGAGGGAGTCGTTAAATTAAAAGTGTTATTCACCGGTATTTCTCCTTCAAACTGAGTCAAAGCGACTTAAATTCCATCCTCTTTTAGTTCTTCCAGCAGGTCGTCAAGACGCTCAAAGCTGCTCTCCCACATGCGGCGATAGTTGTCCAGATAGTCAGCAGCTTCTTCAATCGCTTTCACTTCGATTCTGCATGGACGTCGCTGCGCATCCCGGCTTTGTGAAATCAAGCCTGCTTTTACCAGGACTTTCAGATGTCTGGATATAGCGGGCTGAGTCATGGCGAAAGGCTCCGCCAACTCTAAGACGGTTGCCTCTCCAATTGCCAGCCGAGCAAGGATCGCCCTGCGAGTAGGATCAGCGAAAGCGGTAAATATTGTATCCAGACGCTCTGAGGTAATCATTGTATAACCATTCTGTTATATAACATATTTATATTATACGCCCTGTAGGAACATCTGTCAATATACTAAGAATAATTTATTTACTCATGTTACGCAGCCAAGCAGTTCATCAAGATTACACTCTTTCTATCATATAGCCGCGTGCATGAAAGAAACAATGTAATCTGAGTAATCTGTGTAATGTGTGGATAAAATGCTTTTAAATCTTTAGAATGTGAGATACCTTTTATAGGGAATGCTTCAGATTTTTTATCCACAGATTACGCAGATTAGCACAGATTGCTTAGACAAGATCAAAGATTTTTATACTCAGATAGTGGATTTGAAATTCCATTTCGGTATCGTTCCTATCTGAAAACTCTTATAAAAGCTATGGATAGTTAGATCATGGCAAACTGCTCGCCTGCGTAACATCAATTAATTATTCCAATGGCCGCCCGATCTCCCAATGGTGCCCGAATGGATCGACCACCCGGCCCACGCGCCACCCGTAGGCATCTCCTACCGGAGAAACTACTTTAGCGCCCGCTGCAACCGCCATTGAAAATGCTGCATCTGGATCAGGGACTGTCAGAATCATTCGCACTGTGCCGCCATTCAGTGTTTCAGGGCTGAAGTTTTCATGCTCCTGAGATTCGTCAGCAGCCCAAAACTCAGCTCCCTGGATAGATAATCGGGAGACGACAGCTCCATCGGGATCCTCGACCCGATACACCTCAACCGCAGCAAACGCCGACTTATAAAATTCAACAGCCGACGCACCTTTTCGAACCGACACCATGGGGGCAAGAGAGCAGGAAATGGAACTATCTATTTTATTTGAAGCGCTCATCATAATCTCCTCAGTTGATTTATTGCCAGTGAGCTTTTACGAAGCGTGGGAAGTACAGCGAAGAATCATGGACCAGAGTGTTAAAATTCGAGCTGTTCGTAGAATAAGAGACTGTAAAATCTGCTCCGGAATGAATCAGCATCGGGTGTAATTTCGCGGAGTATATCTGTATATCGGAGCGGGATGCCTCGGGCGGCCTGTAGAACTGCTGCAAACCATACCATCTGCCGAGCGGAGATTCTGCAGTACGGTAGGATAGAACTGCCGAGGGGAATCCTTCAGTCTGAACCTCGAGGAATGGAAAGTGGGGCGGGTATGCGTAGACGTTGAACTCAGTCTGCCCATCGGGTATGAGCGGAGGCGGACCGTGGGACATATTCGATTGGAGTTCCCATCCGCTGCCTCCGTTATACCATTCCAGATTTGTCAGAATTCCCTTTGCTGCTTGATCAAGTGGAAAACGCGCAAGGAAAATGTTGTGTGTCCCGCCATTTTCAGCATCGGAATGGGAGTAGGCATAAATAAAATCACCTGCCACAAGGATAGAGGAACCAACAGCCATAGAAAATCGATTGGGAGATTCGAGATATCGAACATGCCATGCATCTGGATCTGCATCCGGGTTATCCACGAGAATTGCTTTCCACCCGCTTCCCTCAAAACCCAATCCCCCGCTGCTCGCCTTCATCTCGGATAGAAATATTAAGAGAGCGCTGCCGATTCGGATTCCATGAGCCGGCCAAAACCATTTTGGAGAGTTGGAAACGAAAAAAGCATCCGGGGCGACACCAGAATGTGCCCAGAAAAAACGCATAGTTGCTGTGGCCGGATCGTAACCAGTCTGGATAGCAATGCTGTTCCGGACGATCCTGGCTTCAGAACGTTTGTGGGCTGGGGAGGTGGAGACAAAACTGTCGCCGAACATCCACAGCACACGCCCATTCCCCAAATCGATCGAATAGACACCATCGCCACCCAGCCACCGCGGGTCCTGATGAAATAGCGCTTCTGCTTCCGGCCAGGGAGCTGCGCGAATTTTCGTAAGGGCGGCGGTCGATTCTGCAGACAGTCTTGTGGAAAGAAACAGCGGCGCAGCTAAAGAAATATTTTGCAGGAACTCTCTTCGATATATGGCACTCAATGTTTCACTCCTACATAAATATCGTAATCAGTAATATCTTAATCAGTCGGTTGGAATTAAGATTGTACCGCACACGAATACCACAGTGCCGCATATCATGTTTGACGAAAATAATTGGGAATGTCCTCTTGACAAAAAACAAGAGCCATGATAATATGTACGCGTGTACTGTACGCGTGTACATATGGAGAAATGATGTCCCGACCCACACGAGATGATGTTGCCAGGCAGGCTCAGGTTTCTGGAGCGACTGTATCACGGGTGCTTAGCGGAAACTCGGATTTAGCAATAGCTGCCGAGACACGCATTCGTGTCCTCGCAGCGGCCCGCCGGATAGGTTATCAGCCGAACGCTGCGGCCCGTGCTCTCGTGACTGGCCGTACGGGCATCGTAGGATTCTGGATGTGCCTGGGATATTCAAGGTATCGTGCTCATGTTGTAAGCCGCATGCAGCAAGTGGTTATTCCGTCAGAGTTCGCTCTGGCTATTACGGATGTTGAAGTAGACCTTTCCCAGCGTAATACGCTTTCGCGCGCGCTGCGCCTGGGTGTCGATGGAATAATTGCTTTCGATACTCCCACTGCAGGAAGTGAGTTTGCGCGTTCTCAATTTGCAAACGCAGGAGCAGTTCCATTTGTCAGTATGGGTGCCTACTGGAGTGAAGCGACGAACTATGTAGGCGTCGATCTCTACGCTGGTATGGAAGAGGCGATGCGGCATCTCATCGACATGGGGCGAACAAAAATCGTTTACCTGCATCCTGAAATCGAAGCAGAGTGGCCCGGAGAGCCCCGTTATGATGCCTATTGCGCCGTGCAGAAGGAGCAAGGAAATCAGCCTAAATTCATCACCACTCCAGATGTATCGCTTGCATCAGCGTGGAAGTGTGTACGCGAGAGCCTGCAGAGTTCGCCTCTGCCCGATGCAATTTTATGCCATAACGACGATATGGCTGTCGGGGCCTATCGGGCGCTTTGTGATCTAGGCATCAAGGTCGGTCAGGATATTGCTCTGATTGGATGTGATGGCATCGAAGAAACGGAATATCTTTCGTGTCCGCTTACTACGATCAAACAGCCAACCGACCAGATGTGCACCTTAGCTTGGCAATATCTGCTGAACTCTATGGAGAATCCGGGAGCGCCTCTTCAGCAGTGCATCCTCAAGCCACAGCTTATAATCCGATCTTCTTCCGACCCGAGTTCGTTATTAAAAGAGCCTGAAGTTCTTTTTGCTCAGTAATTTATTCATTCTGTCATTCACAACCGTGGTTCAAACGGAATCACACACGTTCAAAGGAGACTGATGTACATGAAGAAACTAGCTGGATTTACACTTATTGAACTGCTTGTAGTTATCGCAATTATTGCTATCCTGGCGGCCATACTATTTCCTGTATTCGCACAGGCACGAGAAAAGGCCCGCCAGACGACATGTCTCTCGAATTTGAAACAGGTCGGGCTTGGCATCGCGCTCTATATTCAGGATTATGATGAAATGTATCCCTATGACCACTATGCGCCGAGTTCTACTTTCGACGTAAACTGGTTCGGCGCAATATACCCCTATGTCAAAAATGGAAATTTGTGGGGAACGGGTCTGAGCGCGAGCGGGGTAGGAGGGATCAACACCTGTCCTGATCAAATCGACAGAAACCAGAGTACTTATGCAATCCATCAGTATCTATCGCCGGACGGCACCGCGTATTGGGCAAGCGGGGCCACCCTCTATCAGCCTGCGGCGCTGGCTCAGATTACCAGGCCGTCCGATCTGATAGAAGTGACCGAAGTAGGAAATAACAATGCAACCTGGGGTTATTTATCGTTTGACGCCCAGGAGTGGGACTGGACAGACTGGGTGGGAACTGTTGGTGACGATGGTTCTGCTGCTCATAACGGCCCCCATTACGACCTGAACTGGGACTGCGATTTTCCGACTTCGTCTGAAGCCAGTCAGACTGGATCCTACCCGGGCTGCGGCACGTTTCCACGCTATCGCCACCAGCAGGCAACAAACTGTCTATTCGTAGACAGCCATACCAAAGCGATGCATAAGAGCAGTATCCTCTGGGCGAAGAATATCTATCCGGGAACACCGTTGGCATCGATGCAGCAGTGGGGTACCCAGCCGTACTAAGCAGAAAATGGATCAACTGAATGTATTACTCGCTAATTCAGAGGTCACACTTCCATTTGTTGGAGACACTATGAAACCTCATCGAGCCAATTGCTTCTGCCTAAGGCTGTGCATCGTGATTATGCTCCCGTTCCTGTCGGCCGGCTGTGCCGGCAGGAGCGGCGAGGGAAATCCGCCAACACCAGCGCAGCAACAACAGCAGAGCAGTACAATAATGAACGACCCTCATGTTCCCGATTCTATCAAACAACACTATAAAGATCAGCAGGAAGCAAACCGGGCAGCGGCGAAAGGATATACTGTAGAACAGCAGAGAAAAGGATCAGTCACTAATTAAAGTTGACCTCAAAGGAGTTATTATTCGTGAAAATTCGGTTACTCCAATCTGATGGTTCGCTGAATTACTGCGGCCAGATTCCGGCTGCAATGAACATTTCCAGCAGGATCATTTTTCTCATTCAAGCCGCTATACTGATTGTACTGGCTGCCGGTGTATCTGCGCAACAGCGAGTCGTTCCTCTGCCTGCCGGGCCTGGCCCGCTCGACAATCCTCTCAAAGGCTGGTGTCCGTATACCACTGCCGGGCCAGTCAATCAGCCCTATTCGATGGTCTATCAATATGTTTCCTGGAAGGATCTGGAGCCGACCGAAGGCCACTATGCGTTTGATGAGTGGGAGAAGAAGTCCTGGGAAACACCGCTTGCGAAGGGTAAACATATCGTCTTTCGAGTCTTTATCGACTATCCTCATCAGCCATCCGGCCTGCCCGGCTGGCTTGTCTCGAAAGGGGTTAAACAGACTCCCTATAGCGACTACGGCGGTGGAATGGCGCCGGACTACGACGATCCTCGTATGCTGCGGGCGATGGAGCGGCTGATCGCGGCTCTGGGAAGCCGCTACGATGGAAATCCGCGAATCGCCTTTATCGAGATGGGCCTGCTGGGATACTGGGGGGAGTGGCACACCTATCCTCGGTCGGAGCTATTCGCCAGCCTTGCAACTCAGCAGCGTGTTCTTGAGGCCGCTCACGAGGCATTTCCCCACAAGATCATCATGACACGCTATCCCTCCAACTATGCGGGAAGACAGCCCTGGATAGGATTCTTCGACGACATGCTTCCTGAGGATACGGATGGCCCGGAGGATTGGAAATTTTTGCCGGGAATGCGCCGCAGTGGGCGTGCGGAGAACTGGAAACGGGCAGCCCTTGGGGGCGAGATGGTTCCGCATGCTGCCCATAAGTGGCTGGGAACAGACTACGATCATACGCTGAAGATGGTCGAAAAAGCGCATTTCACCTGGTTTGGACCGTACTGCCCGGCGCTGGAGCGCAGTCAATCCCCTGATTTCATCAAAGCCAGTCAATCACTGGTGCGCAGGATGGGATATGAATTTCAGCTTGCTGATATACGGCACGCGGATACGATTCGGCAGGGAGATCCGCTCGATGTAATCGTATCTGGGGAGAATATCGGCGTCGCACCCTTTTACTATCCATGGCCTGTGGAACTAGCCCTGATCGACGCACAGGGTAAGTTCACTGAAAATTATCAGGCAGATGTCGATATTCGAAAATGGCTGCCTGGCCATTTTCAGTTCCATATAGCGCCAATAGCTAAAGCCGCTCCCGGACAATATAAACTTGCGCTGGGAATTCGCGATCCTTGGATCGGCAATCCCTCAATCAGTTTCGCCAACAATCTCCCCCGCCAAGATGGCTGGACCATTCTCTCAAAAGTTACAATCAAGTGATGGCATGACTATTCACTCCCAGGATTACTTGATCCAGATCATTTGGATATAATGACCAGCTAGTCTGGGATGCATCGAGACTGCCCAGCAAATGTGGAAAATTGAATTCTCCACTAGGCATTGGCCACTTATCTCGTAATGTAGAAAAGCACTTCCTCGTTCTTCAGTCCGTTGTGCTCCTCCCTGTCCAAATTATTTCCTCTCCATTAAAATATTTGTAGAAATACTGAAATGATAACGCCCGGATACTCTTTCTTCAATTTACATTACTGAATAAGCAGTTTTGGAAAGTTACTCTGTGAAATAATTCATAGCATGGGCAGAATCACGACATCCTTCTTCAATCGTCGGGTAAACCTGTTTGAGTAAACGACCTATCGCCGTCGTTACAACCGCACAGGTGATGGAGCGGAAAATAGGAAGTACCGCTCAAATTAAATCACTGAGAAAGATAGACGAGGAAGAGATGAAAAGATTTGTTATTGAGAGAGAAATACCGAAAGTAGGTGATTCGAATCGCGAACAGCTGCAGGGTATTGCAAAGAAATCATGCGATGTACTGCGAGTACTGGGGCAGAATATTCAATGGGTCGAATCCTATGTGGCAGAAAACAAAATCTATTGTGTCTATCTAGCTGAGAACGAAGAAATTATCAAGAAGCACGCCGCGCTGAGCGGGTTCCCAGCAAACAAAATATCAGAAATCAAGAATATTATAGAT
>JBBRDM010000167.1:0-12144 GCA_038203935.1 Chthonomonadales bacterium | reverse complement strand
GATCTCCGTTCGCCATCTGCCTATGGGATCGTAGTTTTCGAGGCCGAAACCTATCGGGTCCATGCGCGCATGACAGGAAGCGCACTCCGGTTTGCTGCGATGCTTTTCAAGACGCTGCCGGAAGGTCTCGCCTTTCTCAGGAGCATCATTCTCAGAGAGAACCGCAACCACCATTGGAGGCGGCGGGGGCGGTGATCCGAGAATATTCTCCAAAACCCACTTTCCTCTGAGCACCGGGCTGGTTCTCTGTGGATAAGAGGTAAGCGTCAGGACTGCTCCCTGCGTCAGAATTCCGCCGCGCCGTTTATCTCCGAGCTGGACACGCCTGAACTCTTTGCCTGTAATGCCATCAATGCCGTAAAACTTCGCCAGGTCCTCGTTAAGGAAGGTATAGTTCGCGTCAAGCATTCGCGTAAGATTGGCGTCGTCGGTGAGGAGAGACTGGAAGAAATCGACGCTCTCCTGGAACATCGCATCGCGAATAACGGGTGTGAATGCTGGAAATTTACCCGGATCTGGCAGAGCCGTCGTATAGAGTTCTCGAACGCGAAGCCACTGTCCTGCGAAACTCTCAGCAAAATCGCGCGATTTAGCGCTCAGCAGCATCCTCTTGACTTCTGAATCGAGAACCTCCGGAAGATGCAGCATATTCCTATTCGCATACCGAAACAGTTCTGCATCCGGCATAGATGACCACAGGAAATAGGAGAGGCGGCTTGCGAGTTCGTAATCGCTGATGGGATAGGCTTCTGAAGCAGGTTTATTTGCTTCGATCCGAAAGAGAAAATTGGGATTTACCAGAATGCCCTTCATCGCAAATTTGACTGACTCTTCGTAACTGTCTCCGCGATTTCGAGACTGTGTATAGAGGCCGAGAAGCCGTGCTGTCTCTATCGAAGTCGCGGGACGACGAAAAGCGAGTGTGGCAAAGTGGCTGAGGATTCTTGTCGCCGCGTTGTTCTCGGAAACTCCTCTTCCTGGCTTAACCAGAAATATGCGCCCAGGCTTTGCGTCATTCAGAATAGCTCCTGCCGCTTCCAGATAGCGTTCCATCAGAATCGGCGGGAGGAACAGAGTGTCCGCATTATTATCGAAACCACCGCCGCCGCTCCCATCCGATGGAAACTTGTCAGCCGGTTTGGAGTCAACACCCAGCAGATCGCGAATGGTGTTGTTATATTCTGATCGGCTGAGGCGATGCACAAGTACTCTGCCGGGATTTTTAGGAACCGCCGTAACATCTGCAGATTCGATGGAGGAGTGCAGCCAGTTGATGAGATTCTCACGCATAACGAGGTTGGGAATCATCGGGCCTCCTGGTGGAGGCATACTTTGAGATCGCAGCTGCATGATCGCTTTGCGCCATGTTTCTTGATCTTTTTGAAGAGCCTGGACTGTTTTGTAGCTCTCAAGATTGATACCGCCGCTCACTTTTGTACTGTTATGGCATTGATAACAGTACTTAATAAGCGCTGGAACAATCAAATTATCAAACTGCTGCTGAGAGGACAGCGGTTGATCGGCACCTCGGGCAAATACTGAGCCCAGCAGAAGACATGGAAGCAATAACCAGGGTGCGTTCGATTTCAAAATGGATTTTTGGGATGACTTGATCTTCATAAAATAGCAGCAGTTCGTAAGCAGAAAATAAGAACAAAGAATATACAGATAGTGTACACTATGAGTTTGATGCTTGAATACCTGGTGAGGTTACAGTTTTTCGCCTCGCAAGGATTTAAGAATACTGCCTGCCCAAACCTCGCTGAGTCAGAAGGAATTGAAAATGTCCGAAATTACGAATGAAAAATACCGTCCGCAGTTCCATTTTACCGCCAAAAAGAACTGGCTGAACGATCCAAATGGACTGGTTTACTATAAAGGGGAGTATCATCTATTTTTTCAGCACAATCCCGGCAGCACCGAATGGGGAGATATGCATTGGGGTCATGCGGTGAGCAAAGATCTGGTGCACTGGCAGGAGATTGCAATTGCGCTTACTCCAGATGAGTTTGGAACCTGTTATTCGGGAAGCGCTGTAGTGGATGTCCGAAATGTGACCGGCCTTCAGCAGGGAAATTTCAAGACGATGCTTGCCTTCTATACGGGAGCAAAAGAGCCGTTTGTGCAGTGTATGGCTTATAGTAATGACCGTGGCAGAACCTGGAAAAAATATGAGAAGAATCCGGTGGTGCCTTCGCTGGAAAAAGAGAATCGCGATCCGAAAGTGTTCTGGCATGAGCATTCGCAGCGCTGGATTATGGTGTTGTGGGTAAAGAAAGACGGAGACAATGGGATTGAGATTCTATCCTCCGCTAACCTGACGGAATGGGCTCAGGAGAGTTGGATTGGCGGATACTATGAGTGCCCGGATCTGTTTGAACTCCCTCTGGATGGTGTAAAAAGTGATACGCGTTGGGTGCTGCTGGCGGCGGACGGAGAGTATCAGATTGGAGAGTTTGATGGTCGTCAATTCCATCCTGAAGGTGAGAAGCGGAAAGGGGATATCGGCAGAAATTACTACGCTGCGCAAACCTACAGCGATATTCCAAAAGAGGATGGACGTCGAATCCAAATCGCCTGGATGCGCGGAGGTGAGTATCCTGGAATGCCTTTCAATCAGCAAATGTCTTTTCCTGTTGAACTGACTCTGAAAACTTTCGAAGATGGCATCAGACTATGCAAGCAGCCAGTTCGCGAAATTCATACTCTCTACGAAAAGCCTTTAAAAATTAAAGATATAGATGTAAAAACAGGTGAGAATCCGCTGGAATCAGTAACAGGAGATACATTCGATATCTCTGTGGATGTAGATATTCGTGAATCTCTTGGATTTGGTATCCGGTTTGCTGGCGCCGAGGTGAAGTATCGCGCTGCAGATAATCGGTTGAGCGTCCTGGAGTCTGGCACACATCTTCAAACCGGGACAAACCGACTGCAGCTGCGCATTCTGCTCGATCGTACTTCAATTGAAGTATTCGGGGAGTTCGGCAGCCTGGTATTCAGTTCCTGTTTTCTGCCAAATGATAATCGCCAATTGGAGTTCTACAGCCTGGGGGGTGTATTACGGATAGTGTCTCTTCAAGTCGTTCCACTTAAATCTGCGTTGAGGTAATTACAATACATTGATCCCGATTGTCTGAACTATGATTTATCGGATTTAAAGATATTCTATGATTTATAAGACTCACTTTATCAAAAAATTCAATTAGTCATGATAGGAATCAGATAATCGTAGACGATCATTCAATCCGATAAATCATAGTTCAGACAATCGGGCGCAGTTCAGATATACCTCATCACTCTCTTGAATTGAAGGCTTTTAGCTCCAAAGTTAATAAGCAGTCCAACCTCCAAACCGTATGCCTCTAAATAATTAATTGCCTGCGCGAGATGAACGTCATCAAGCTGTATTACAGCTTTGAGTTCCACCATCACAATATCCTTAACAAAGAAATCGACACGCCGGGTTCCTATGTCTGACCCTTTGTAAAAAATCTCCATGTCTAACTCTCGGATGAAATCAATAGACTGCTGTGCCATCTCAATCGCCAGAGCCCGCTGATAGATCACCTCCTGGAAACCGTTGCCTAAGATATTATGCACCTCCATAGCGCATCCAATAATCTTGCCTGTAATATTAGAATGTTTATATCGTTCTTCCAACGCTTCAGTTACTCTTCTTGTTTGATGAATTCAATAAATATACGCCGGGTTAATAGGCGATATCATAGTCCATCAATTAATCCGGAAAATCATAGTTCAGACAATCGGGTTAGCATATAACTAACTAGGGTTCTAAGAAAAGCGGAAATCACTATGAGAGGCAGCGTGGAAAAACAAATGGCTCAGCGCATGAAAATGAGAGAGATGATAGCACCGAGGGTGATGCCGATATCCGCGATATTAAAGACGGGCCACCAGCCAAAATCAATAAAATCTATCACGGATCCGCTCCGAAGACGATCATAAAGATTCCCAATCGCGCCACCGATAGCAGCGCCAAGGCCCGCCTGTGCAGCGGGCCTTTGAAAGAAATATCCCTGCCTCGCAATATAGTAAAGTCCGCACATCGCCGCAGCTAAGATAAATGTTGAGATCTGGGGATGCTGAATACTTTGTTGACTGCGACCTCTATTCACCACATGGCGGATACTTAACCATCTTCCGACGCGCATAGATTGCCCTTCCGTGACGCGCATGGTTACGAGTGCTTTCGTGATAATGTCAGACACGAGCACCAGAATAGCAACAACCAGGAGCTCGCGTCCCACATTCTCTCCTTAGCCCTGTCGCGGTGGATTTGGATCAACTCTGGGTGGTTCGCCAATCGGTTTAGGCTCGTCACATGGCGAGTAGGAACAGGGAGGCTCAGGCACTCTTGGCGGACAGCAGAGCTCAATCTTTCTGAGCAGCGCTTTTTCTCTCTCACGAGTGATAGCCGCTTCAGCATGGGTTGCTGCAAACAGGTCTGCGAGGAGCGAAGTGTTTTTATCCATATCGATTTGCAGACGAGTCTGAACGACTGCTTCATCCAGCAGCTGACAGGTGTTTTGCGAAATGTGTTCCAGAATGCATATTATCGTCTCATTCTGCTTATCATTTTGTGCCAGCGCCTGATTTGTATAGTTACCGATTGTAATCAGTTGGCTGAATCCCCATTGCAGCGTACTATCGACCTGGTCGACTGCAGATTTTACTGCGTCCGTTGCGGCCTTAATGGCGTCCAGTTTCGTCTTGATATCATCGAGACGTACATTGGTGTCATCTATTCTCGAATTCACCCCATCAAGGCGGGTGTTCGCTCCTTTAAGCTCATTGAAAAAGTCATTGGCGTTCGCCATAGTATTATCACCCCTTTATTTGTTGTTATATTTCCTTAAGCGCCGCTGCGAAGTGCGATGTGATACGTTCCCATGTAAGTACTTCTTTATAGATTGCTGCTTCCTGAATGCGCCCGTTAAATGGATATCTTTCCAGAGGAGCTGCGGTTCCAAAAGGCCCGAAGCTATCTCTGCCCATACCGATTCGGAACTCCGTCGGTCCAGGATTTTGGACATATGCTGTCGGTTCATCCAACGCCTGAACAGTCTCTTTTTTCAACTGGGTTAGATCAATCCCCGAAAGTTTGCCTTCGAATGTGGAGTATAACTGAATGGTTGAACTATCACAAGTGACCGCAATATAGTTCGTTTTATTCGGCTCCACTAGCGGAACCGGTCTAGCAGGTCCTGTTACCTGCATCACCTGTTCAAATTTCGAAGTGGCGCCACTGGTATGGCTTACCCAGACCTGCCAGCGATAAGGTGTGTTTAAATGCGACACATTTTCCGGGCCGGCATATATTGCAATGCCAAGTTTCTTATTCGCCAAGATCGTGGTGTACTCCATCACACAGTAGTATTTACCCAGCTTGGTGAAATCCCATAGCGGATCAACCAGTGCTTCCAGAGTAAATGAAGGTATGGAAAACGCGCTGGTCGATGGCACCTCCACAAATCCTCCGCTGACTTCGATGGAAGTATTGGTGGTGGGAGCGGCAGGGGGGTTACCAAGAAGTCCTGCAGCGCCAAATTTTAATAAAGCCGGCTGTGCAGTGGTTGGAGAATGGTCCGGGTCGAGATTAGGATCAGGAAGAGGAGGAAGAGTGACTGTCTTATAGGTCCCGTTGTGTGCTCCGGTTATAGAATCGATGGCAGTAGTGGTGGGCGGTGAAGAAGGTTCCTGTAGTCTCCAGTAAGCTATTGTTACTATATTTGCGGGAAGATTAGGCTTAGTATTTGTCTCACCAATAACTGTAGCGGGATAACCGCCAGTAGCGTAGGATACATCGTCTATCCCTACAAATGAGGCACATCCAACAGAATGGAATAGCGCGAGAACCGCGAGCACTGCGATTGGAGCGAAGAGTAGGTAAGGTGAATTTGCAGGATGGGTCATATTACTCTGATGTACAGCAGCTAGACCTAACCCGAATACGGAAACGTATAGATATGCTCCTGCTGAAACTGCCACCATCGCTATAGATATAGCCTGGTTCAACCGCGTAGCGCCGATACGGTCGCTATTTTCGCGGGTGAGTTCGAGCCAGTATCTGCCAAACCCATACCCGGCTATGTTAAAAAGAAACAGCGCGCCATCGAATGGTATCCGATTCCATAACCAGAGGGAAGTCACTAAAAGTGCTGCGCCAAGCAAAGCTTCGAGAAGCTGAGTCGGTCTGCGGCGGCAAGTTACTCCTTTAATATTGGTCAATTTAAGAGTAAAAAAATCTTCTGAAGGGCGGCCAGCGCAGCATCCATTCAAAAGGCAGCCAAAGCGAGTAAAGATCATTCCGATCAATATGGTTACGGCGGCGGTATCCCAAAATGCTCCAATGCAGATCTTTAACACAGTTAATAGTGGCAGTGAGCAGAGGAAGGCGAAGATGAGGCCGCCATAGAGATGCGCGCCGCCATTCGCTCTGCTCAGAATAAGCTCCGGGCGATGGCGATAGTCTTTCCAATGGGCTGCTACAAATAGCAGCCTGGCGCCGACCAGGGCAGGCAGCAATAGAAGCAATTCGGCCATAAAAATACGAGAAGGATCCTGGCCGTGAAGCGCAGAAGCGTAGGTTCCACCAATGACACCGAAGACGAGGCCAAGGAAAAGCATGGCGGGGTAGGAGTAAACTTGAAGGCCCCGCCACTGAAATAATATACGACGCATAAAATTCTCCTGACGCAAACATAGCGCAGAAAAGATTGATAGTGCATATACCAGGCTGTTTGGCTGGTTAATTTGGAATTGAGATTAAGATGAGACTTGATTAGAGAATTGTAGAATGCATACTTGATGCATGGACATTATAACAAGCAGCAATGGCCTTGTCAAGCCGGAGTGTAAAACTTCACATTAAGAGAATTTAGCGTTTTTTGATCTTGCCTGAACCAGATATTTTCTGAATAACAGCCGGGCTGCCAATGTACTCAATCGAGCCAGAGCAGCTGATATTAGCAGTGAGGCTGTGACTCACGGCCATAATGATTGAGCCGCTGCCTGAGACGTGTACTGCAGCATTTTTACATTCAAGATATTCCGCTTTACATTCAAGATATTCCGCTTGAATCGCACACGATCCCGAAGCATAAATATGTTCCTGTTCGACTTTTCATGAATGACGAGTCTGCCGGATCTGCTAATATTAATTTGAATCCACTCTGTTGCTGCATTTGAAAATTCAATTCTGCCATTGCCAGATATTTCGAGACCTTCGATGTGCTCGACGGTCAGATTGTATATGATTTCGGTTTGAAGTTTGATGCTTGTATTTGGTTGCAAACTCAGAATTAACTTACCGTCCCACACTTCAGAAGTGATGTAAGGGAGGATGTTATCATTGGCAGTAATGGATAGCGAATCATTATTGAAGCATCATTGTATCGAAGTAAGGTCACCTTGTCAATAACTGGAGATGAAATGAGACAAGGGATACTTTCTGGTAATTATCACAGTCTGGTATAATAACTGCTACATGATCGAACCATCGTTATCTCACATTCAACAGATTACTCCATCTGATAAGCCACTTGCATTTCAGGTTACGCATCGTTCATCGGAAAAAGAAAGTTCGGCGCGATGCGGACAGCTTTCTCTTCCGCACGCGAATGTAGAGACTCCGGTATTTATGCCAGTGGGAACACAGGCGACTGTTAAAGCGATGACTCCCGGAGAACTTGAAGAAATAGGCTTCGGATTGATACTGGGGAATACTTATCATCTGCACCTGAGGCCAGGGGAGGAGTTGATTGCGCGGAGTGGAGGACTGCATCGATTCAGCGGGTGGAATGGCGCGATGCTCACTGATAGCGGCGGTTTTCAGGTTTTCAGTCTCACGGGGCTGCGGCGGATTGGGGCGGACGGGGTTCGATTCCAGTCTCACATAGATGGCTCGTATCACGAATTCAATCCAGAAACGGTGATGAAGATCGAGCGTGACCTAGGTGCCGATATCATCATGGCATTCGATGAGTGCGCGCCGTATCCGTGTACTCCGGAATATGCGCGTGAAGCAATGGATCGAACACATCGATGGGCAGAGCAATGCATGAGTTTTTATGAAGCTTCGCACAGACTAGCCACCGGAGGCTGGCCGCAGGCGCTTTTTGGAATAGTGCAGGGTGGAACCTATTTGGAGATGCGTGAAGAGAGCGCGAAGACGCTGGTTGAAATGGATTTTCCCGGTTACGCAATCGGCGGCCTTGCTGTCGGCGAAGACCCTTTATCAAGGAATGACACCATTTCTTTTACTGCCAATTTACTGCCAATAGATAAACCGCGCTATCTCATGGGCGTGGGTACGCCAGTAGATATTTTAGATGCGGTGATGCGCGGTGTAGATATGTTCGACTGCGTTCTTCCGACTAGAAACGCGCGAAATGCCCAGGTATTTACATCCTGCGGGGTGTTAAATTTAAGAAACGCAAAATTTGCTGAAGATTTTGGCCCGATTGATGACGAATGTGCGTGCAGCGTATGTGCACGGCATACCAGGGCTTACATTAAACATCTTTTTAAAGCGAATGAAATATTAGGGCCGCGTCTCACCACTTATCATAATCTCTTTTTCTACCATAATTTAATGAAGAACATGAGGCAGTCGATTCGAGATGGTCGATTTTTGGTGTTTCGAGATGATTTTTTAAGAAAATATCTCTCAAAGGATACTACGCAGGAGGCGCAGACCACAGATGAGTGATAAATCTGAACCAATATCAGTAAAACATACCGAGGAATTACCACGTCTCCCGTCAAATGATAACACAGCGAATCCGGTTACCCTCCGGGATGTTCGATCAAATCATAAGGTGAAAGCCTATATCGAGACTGCCAACGAACAGATGGCTGCCATAGGATATTCTGAGCATGGACTGAGGCACGCTGGATTAGTGGCAGCGATCGCCCGCAACATATGCCTGGAACTTGGCTTCGAAACGCGGCTCGCAGAACTTGCTGCGATTGCCGGATATCTGCACGATATTGGCAATTGCGTCCACCGGGCTTACCATCCTCAAATTGGGGCGACAATGGCATTTCAGCTCCTCGACCAGATGGGAATGCAGCCGTATGAAGTGGGCTATATCATTGGCGCTATCGGCAATCATGAAGAGCCCGAAGGCGAGCCGATAAACCATATGACCGCCGCGGTCATTATCGCGGACAAATCAGACGTCCACTATACGCGTGTCCAGAACCCGGATCCGTCTACTTATGATATTCACGATAGAGTCAATCATGCGGTTCAGAAATCGCATGTTCGCATCGATAAAGAAAAACAGTCGATTACGCTCGATCTGATAATTGATATTACTGAGGCCAGCGTGATGGACTATTTTGAAATATTCGTTCAGCGCATGCGTATGTGCCATAAAGCTGCAGCGAAAATTGGCTGCCGTTTTTGCCTTATAATTAATGGGCTTGAAATTTAAACCAGGTATTACAACTTTTTCCGCAAAATCTACCTCATAGGACAGGACTGAACATGAACTCTGTATCACTCAGGAAATCCACTATTTGGATACTGCCGCTGCTGCTGTTGAATGCTGCCGCACAGTTTTCCAAAGCTCAGGATAAGCCTACACCCGCCGGTTTTACTAAAATATTTGATGGCCAGACTCTCGAAGGCTGGAAGCTTGTTGGCGGCTCCGGCCCCGGTTACGTACCTAAAGATGGAATTCTGGATGTTCCTTCCGATGGTGGTGGAAACCTTTTTACTCTCAAAGAATACTCGGATTATGTATTTCGATTCGACTTCAAGCTTACTGCGGCAGGCAATAACGGAGTAGGTGTTCGGGCGCCGTTTGAAGGAGATGCCGCCTATACTGCCATGGAGTGCCAGGTACTGGACGACTCTTCCCCAGAATATGCTCACCTGCTCCCGGCGCAGTATCATGGCTCGCTATACAGAATCGTGGCTGCAAAGCGAGGCTTTCAGAAACCAGTGGGCGAATGGAACTCTGAAGAGATATCCGCGGTGGGGCGCCATATCAAAGTAACCCTTAACGGGCATGTCATTGTGGATACCAATCTGAACGATGTGACTGATCCGGCCATTCTCGCGGAACATCCAGGACTGCTGCGAACCAGAGGCCATGTGGGATTTCTTGGACACGGCCCCAGTGAGGTGATGTTTCGAAATATTTTTATCAAAGACCTCGGTGATCCTGAAAAACCTAACACTCCTCCGCCAGGATTTAAAGCTCTTTTCGATGGAAAAGATTTGAAGGGATGGAAAGCGCTGGTTGGCGATCCTCCATCACGGGCTAAAATGACCCCGGAACAACTGGAAACTGCGCAGAAAAAAGCTAATATCGAAGCGTTCAAACACTGGATTGTGCAGGATGGCGTCATCACCTACGATGGTAAAAACAACAGTTTATGCACGGCCAAAGATTACAAAGATTTCGAGATGCTCGTGGACTGGAAAATCTCTCCTCACGGTGACAGTGGAATCTATCTTCGCGGCAGTCCCCAGGTTCAGATTTGGGACGATGAGCCATCTGTCGCACTTACCGTTGGATCTGGCGGCCTCTATAACAATCAAAAGAATCCCAGCAATCCCATGGTTCGCGCAGACAATCCTGTGGGCGAATGGAATAGATTTCGGATTATGATGGTTGGCGACAAAGTCACGGTCTATCTGAATAATGTGATGGTCGTAAAAAACGTCGTCATGGAAAACTACTGGGAGCGTGATAAGCCCATCTATCCGTCGGGACAGATTGAGCTTCAGCACCACAACACTCCTCTGTTTTTCAAAAATATCTACATTCGTGAAATCGAGCAGAAATAGGGAGAACGGGATGGGGTTTGTACCAAACACATCCGCCCTCATCCCCAACCCCATCTCCCAAAAACACGGGAAGGGGCGCTAGGGCGGTAGTTTTTAAAGAGTTTTTAATAAGAAAGAAAAATGAGAGATCCATTTCCTATCCTAGATGTACAATAAAAGTATAACTCTATTGGTTTGACGAGAGTTGGTAACTTGCGCTAATTTTTATTGCATCTCCCCTTCTCCTGTTTTTGGGAGAAGGGGTTGGGGATGAGGGCGGATAAGCAGGCTTGTCCACTGCCGGGGATTGGTTAGGATAGAATAACTGTGAACAGTCAAATTTCAAAAAAACTTGAGGATTTTGAAGAGAATGGATTTGTAGTTATTGAAGGCGCGCTTGCTCAGGATGAGGTGGAGCGCTGCCGTATCGCGCTGAATGAAGCAAGGGCACAGGGCTGGGAAGAAGGGCTCAATCGTGTTGGTAACATGTGGTTCGACTCACTGCTGGAGCGAATGCCTGAAGTTTTCTCATCTCTTGTCGGCCATATGAGTGTGCTGCCTTATCTCGATGCACTCTACGGGCCGCAGTGCCAGTTACGTTCGCTGCGCGGCCATATAAACCCGGGGCCGTACAAACAGGAGTGGCATCTCGATTTTTATGGATACTGGCGCCAGAACGACAGAGCCAGATACGCGACAAAAGCAACGGGAATTAATACCACGTTTTATTTTCAAGACAACGGGCCGGGAATAGCAAATCTGACTTATGTGAAGAATGGCCATCGTATAGCGCCCCCCGACGAAGTAGTTCGCGCAGACGGCTGGTCTGTCAGTGAAGAAGCATTCAATAACTGGGCGGAATCACTCGAACACATTACCATCTATCCTAAAGCTGGCGACTGCGTGCTCTTTTATTCCCATATTCCACACCGTGGAGAAAAAGAGAACGACCTCGTAGAGCGATCAAATATAGTCTGCCACTATCAAAATAATCCATTTTATGAGGGGATACCTCATGTGAGTGTTCTGCAAAAACACACATCATTTCCACTCAGCAAACGCTACTAGACCGTATATATGACCAATCCTCTCCCATCCTCGACAATGCCTGCCTCTGATCAGGAACTATTTCAATTCTCTGAAAAATGCCGCCTGCTTCGAATCCAGATTCATACACAGATAATCGGTCATGAATCTATAGTAGAACAGCTTTTGATTTCTCTTCTGGCTGGCGGACATTGCCTGCTGATCGGAGTACCTGGATTAGCGAAAACTTTACTGGTTCGTACTTTAGCCGAAGCCTTATCCTGGGATTTTAAACGAATTCAGTTCACTCC
>JBBRDM010000166.1:0-12259 GCA_038203935.1 Chthonomonadales bacterium | reverse complement strand
GGAGGAGAATCAAAATTAAAACCATCTGCCGATTCCATTGGAAGGATGGGAACAATCGCCATTTTTTCCGTACATTGCGGACAGGTGGCAAAGATACTACACGCTCAGAACGTATCGCCTCAACCAATTTCTTTCGTGCATTCGCCTGGTTATCAGATGCATAATGGTCAGATTTGAATTCCTGGAGCAGGCCGTCAGACAGCATCATAAGCTCCGCGAGATCAGACGATCGATCTTCACTGGACCCTGCCGAATCATGATGTGGATTTTCAAGATCATTTTTTCTGGCTGCTATATAGTTCCAGAGCTGATCGCCTAACTCGTGCTGTTTATCCTGCATAGTAATTGCACCGTCCAATCCTGATCACACTGCGAAATATCCCTGACGAATCGCTATCGTTTTAAGTTTTTGTAATGCTCGGTAGAGATGTGAAGTGACTGCGCTGACAGAAGGCTTATCCATGATGATCATGATATCTTTTCTGGAAAGATCTCTCTCAAACGCTAAATGAATTATTTCCCGATCTTCTGCAGCTAACTGTTTTAGCGCCTCGTGTATCTGGCTGGATCGTTCTCCGCGTAAAAGATTTTCGACAGGCGGCTCTTTATCATCCTGAATGAGATCCGCTCCACCTTCACTCATATCATTGAAAAACATGGGCGCATTCCTCAGGCGGCTTCGCTCTGATATAGCAATTCGCCTGCAGATCATCAAAAGATACCCAGGATAAGAGACCCCATCATCCACACGAAAGCTGTCCACATTTCGGAAGGCACGCAGAAATGTTTCGGACGCGACATCCTTTGCCGACTCTGCGTCCTGCATCTGCCTCCTTGCGAAACGTTCAACCTGCGTATAGTAACGGTCGAACAGCTCCATAAATTCAGAGCGTTCGCCAGCCTGTACTCTTCGTATTATCGCATCGTCAGTCTGAGTCATCACACTTCCCGGCAATTGCTATACAACTATATACCGCGCTTACATCGGGATGTCACGATAATAATTTATTTCTTTCACTGCCTGGAATTGCGCATTCCAGGCCAGTTTTTTAGCTGTATTTATTTCAATTAGTAAGCCTATTTATTAAGCTTCTGAAGGTTAGGAATGAGGATTGTTAAGTTCGAGGTCGGTGGTGTCTGCTGGATTCGATAATGTTAGACAGTTCAAGAGTGAATCTGCGGTTTATTTAGACTATACGCATAGTCATACCGCCGTCTATCGTTACTGTCTCACCAGTTATAAAGTCGTTTTCGGCCAGCATTTTTAGCAGCTCAGCGACCTCTTCAGGCTGACCTTCGCGATGAAGTGGGATTCGGTTTTCAATATTATTCTGCACTTGCTGCGGAGTGAGAATATCCTGGAATTTCGTTCTGATCACCCCTGGCGCTGTGCAGTTTACACGAATATTATCATTAGCTAACTCTCGTGCTAGAATGCGTGTCATCTGCGTTAGGCTTCCTTTAACTGCTCCATAGGCAGCCGCTCCCAGACATCCCCGCAGGCCTGCCGCCGAGGAGATGAGGAGTATGGCGCCTTCTCCCTGGCGTTTGATATGAGGAACCGCTGCCCGGCAGAGATGAAATACAGCATGAACATGTACATCGAACGCAGCGTACCACGCGTCTTCGCTCACTTCCAGAATGCTGCCAGGTACGGCGCCCCCTGCAGAATGTATCAGGACGTCCAGCGCGCCAATCTGCTCTACGGTTTGTTCTACACATCGTTTTGCATCTTCAGGTTTAGACAGATCTGCTGAGGTAAATATAGCTTTGGACCCATACTCCTGAAGCGTATGAAGAAGCGTTTCGACCTCAGTATCATAATGCCGTGCAGCAAGCGATATATGTGCGCCATTTTTTGCAAATTCTATTGCCGCTGCCGCACCGATTCCCTGGGTGCCTCCTGTAATCAGACAGACTTTATCTTTGAGTTTGATGACTTTTTCCTCCTGTTGGAATGCGCTAGATTTCTTCAAATATTGCTAAATAACCTTTGCAAATTAGGGTTCAACCAGCATTTAAGTGAGGTATATTTTTTGATGTATTTACAGTTTTAAAATCTTCAATAATACAGGAAAAAAAATATGGGAAATCTTACAGGAAAGACCGCATTAGTAACGGGCGGATCCAGAGGAATCGGCGCGGCAATTGCACGACGGCTTGCTAGAGATGGTGCAAAAATAGTTATAAACTATGCAAGAAATTCGCAGGCAGCAGACAAAGTTGCAGCAGATATTCGGGATTTTGGAGGGGAAGCAATCACAGTAAAAGCGGATCTATCGAGCCGTGAAGAAGTATGGAAACTTTTTCTTACATGCCGTGAACATTATCACCATTTGGAGATTCTTATCAACAACGCCGCAATTTCTGAAATGCGTTCCATCCTGGATATTGATGAATCGCATTTTGATAATCACTTCTCTCTCAATGTTAAAGGACTCATGTTCGCGACTCAAGAAGCTGTAAAAATGATGGGAGATCGCGGAGGCAGTATCGTCAATATCAGTTCTGGAGTAGCGCAGTCACCGCCCGCGCGAATGTCCGTTTACAGCGCCACCAAAGCTGCTGTAGAAGCCCTCACTAAAAGCCATGCTGCAGAGCTAGGGCCGATTGGCATTCGAGTAAATGCGGTAGCTCCAGGATTAACAGATACCGATATGCTCCGAGATGCAATACCTGCAGAATTTCAGAAAGCTTTGATAGGAAACACGGCTCTGCGACGTTTGGGAACTCCCGAAGATATCGCAGATGTAGCTGCATTTTTGGTATCAGATGAAGCGCGATGGGTTACCGGCCAGATAATTGGAGCGAGCGGCGGTTTAAGATAATTTTTAAAATAGAGGAGGAATTTTTAGAAAGAGAAATACGGATGATTCTCTACGACGACGCTTTTGCGTAGACAAAAAAACCTTGAAAAAGAGTTGGTTTTTAGAGCCAAATCTTCTTGCGTCATGACCGGAATTTTGCTATAATCTGCGTGTCGCCTCGGAGCAAGCGTCTTTGAAAAAAGCGTTGAGGTGGCCGTCAATGAGAAGCCGCGTTCCGTACTAATACGGGCAAGCGGACGTTAGGGAGGTCAGGGTGAGCGCAAAATCAGATAAAGGCGACGAAGACAGCATTATGCCTCTTCGCCGCGCGTGGGAGCTTGCATTGCTTCTACTGGCTTCAAAAGTCAGTACAGTAACATTTGAAAGTTATATACGGGTCGCGCAGCCTCTTGAATACAGTGATGGCGTAGTAACTCTGGGAGTAAACAATGCTTTTGCAAGGGATTGGCTGGAAAAAAAAGCAGCCAACCCGATAAAAAGCGCGCTTGAATTCCATCTCGATACCACGGAACTCACGATTAAATTTGTTATTTTAACTCGAGAACAACAGCGTTCTATCGAGCAAAAAGGCAAATCAAATCGAATAGCTGTCGGCATACAATCTGAGCTGCCTCTGGGCGAAACAGAAAACCTGAATCATGCTTCACAAAAAGCCGAGCTGGTCTCTGTTCTGGGCGGAAACACGGCGGTTGCAGAAGTTCGAACCGACACCAGGAAATCGCTGTCTCGGTCTCAGCCGGCATCCTCACTGCCAATTCCTTCACTTCCTGTGAATTTGCGCTATCAGTTTGAATCCTTCGTTGTGGGCCGGTCGAATCGGCTGGCGCATGCGGGAGCAGTGAGTGTTTCTGAAAGGCCCGGGGAAACTTATAATCCTCTATTCCTCTACAGCGGACCGGGGCTTGGAAAAACGCATTTGCTGCAGGGGATAGCGCACAAACTCCGTGCTTCCAGGCCTAAAGAGAGGATTGCTTACGTCTCCGGGGAGTTCTTTGCTCAGCACTATATTCGTGCGCTTCGCGAACATTCGACGGAAGAGTTCCGAAAACAGTATCGCGATGTGGATGTGTGGCTGGTTGATGATGTCCAGTTTATCGCTGGGAAAGAGCACACCAAGGAAGAGTTTTTTCATACCTTCAATGCGCTCTATCAAGGCGGCAAACAGATCGTCATTACCAGTGATCGCAGCCCTCGTGAACTCAATACGATGGACGAACGACTGCGTTCGAGATTCCAGAGCGGGCTGATTGCAGATATCGCTCCGCCCGAACTCGAGACTCGGATTGCAATTCTTCAGAAATATTGCGAGCGCGAGTGCATCCGTGTATCCGAGAACGTTCTGAACTATATTGCAAGTGCAATTCAATCGAACATCCGCGCACTGGAAGGTGCACTGACGAAATTGATAGCATACAGCTCGATCGAACAGACTCCGATGAGTGAAGAGATGGCGCAGAGTGTTCTGGGGGAGTATTTCATTGAAAAGCCAATTCGGAAACGACGATTGACTATCGATGAAATTATCGATTCGGTGGCAGTCAAGTTCGGATCGAGCACAGAAGCGATCAAAGGTCCGAGCCGCAATAAGGAAATATCTCTGGCACGTCACATCGCAATGTTTATCTGCCGTGATCTGCTTCCCGGTGATAACATTCGCATGGTTGGCGCTGCCTTTGGCGGAAGAGACCACTCTACGATTGTGCATGCCTGCCAGAAAATGGAAGGCCTGCTCCGCGCCGATACGGAACTGCGAGATCTCGTTAAAAAAATATCCCTGGAGATTTAATAATCTCCGGGGATATCAGTACTGTCCTATCAGAAAATGTCTTGTGTACCAACTTACTCGATTTGAATTTAAGTTTGGCCGACCCAATCTGGCTTGGAAACTGAGTTCCACTTGTCCTGAATACTTCTAATCAATTCTTCAGGCAGCGGCCCGGCTTCCAGCATTTTTGCATTTTCCGTCCATCGGCCTTTTTTATTAGTTCCAACGATAGCAGTGTGCACCCCGGGCAAGCTGAGAGTAAACCGCAGGGCAGTGTTTACTGCAGTGGATACATCCCCATTGAGGAAGCTGTAGTCTAGCTCCCGCAGTCTCTCCCAGTACGTTTTGCAATACTCGTTGGGATCACTTTCGGTGAGCCATATAGCATTGGCGATTGGGCGCTTTACAACCACCCCCAGATTCGCTTTGTGTGCGGCGGGCAGGTGTGTGGAAATGGCCTGCTGGTCTGCTATGCTTATAGAGGTCTGAATACTGTCGAACGCGCCGCAGCTTACAGCGTATTGTGCATGCTCTCTATCACCGCTATACGCGATGTAACGTGTTTTGCCAGCAGCCTGCGCCCTCCTCAAAACCTCTATCACATCGCCCTGTTTGAGGATCTCTTCTGAGCAGCTGTGCAGCTGTATCATGTCCACGCAGTCCGTCTGAAGTCGTTTGAGGCTTCGATCGATGCTCTGCTCCAGCATGGTGGTGTTCCAGTCCGGCAAATCTAAACCGGCAGCATGGCCGCATTTTGTAAAGAGATAGTAGTCTTTTCGGCGATGAGATACCGCTTTGCCTATCATCTCTTCGCCAGATCCATAGCATTCTGCCGTATCGATAACGTTCAGGCCGGCATCGAGCGCTTCGTTTAATATATCCGCAAGAAGCAATGAGTCTGTATGGCCATAGCCGGTTTCTGCCCCGCCAAATCCAAGTACGCTCACATGCATGTCGGTATTTCCGAGTTTCCGTCTCTCCATGGTGCCGAGTATCCTTTCAGAGGACTTATTAAATAGAGGCATTAGGAAATTCAACGAAAATAGTTTGCTTACCTGCTCATAATCCTATCAGAGTGGAATCAGGCCGCAACATCCTGGCGATAGAGTGTGTCCGATTTGTTGGAAAGGTTCTGCTGAAGGCTGTTATCAAGCGCTGCGATCAACGAATCAGAATCGAATGAGCCTCTTAGATAAGATATTTGATTTGCATTTTTGGCGGCAAACACTTTGAAAGGAAGACTATTTTCCACCAAGATAAGAACTGGAATAGAACGGGTGTGGGCGGCAGAACGCAGGCGTTTTAGAATGCGCTCTGTGTCGCCGTTAGGCAGTGCGCTATTCATTAAGACTATATCAGGTGTTTCCGTCATTGCGATACTGGCAGCATTAGCGACACTGCGGGCAATGATAGTTTTTCCACCGCTCATCTGTATGAATATATTGAGGCTGCGCAGCGTTTCTGTTGAGAATTCTATGATCAATACTTTTTTGTTTTCAATGTCTATCATGTCAAATGATCCAAACTAATTTTCTTATCTCAGGGTCTGAGTTTATGCCGCGGAAGGCTGCAAAACTAAATCAATCTGCTGCGGAGATTCGTCTCCACAGAAAACGGCTTTTATTGCGGTCAGCACCTCATGATTTTTGAGAGGCTTATTGAGAAAAGCGGCAGCTCCCATATTCAACGCCTGCTGTTTATCCAGCAAGTCCTCGTTTTCTCCCGTGATCAGAATAGCAGCGGATTTAATGCCAGGAATATATTTTAATTTATGAATCAACAACAGCCCATTTTGGCCGGTTATTCCAAGATCAATTAAAAAGAGATCCGGCTGGTGCTGCGCTGCCAACTTGATGGCAGTAGTTACTTCATTCGCAAGAATACATTCATATCCATGATTGCGAAGAAACAGTTTAAGTCTGGCTGTCTCGGTGACGCTATCTTCTGCGATCAATATTTTACGCCGCTTGTGGCTGTCCGCAGGGTCGCTGCTTGGTCCATCATAAAAACAGGGACGCAGAATAGAGACTTGCTTTTTCGGTCTGTTCAATTAATCAGATTCCTGATACTATTAGCCAATCTTTGTCGCTGCCTTTACGGATACAAACGGGTGATATTAATCCTCTATTCCATAAAATCTAATGGATATACACTAATGCGAGTATAATTTAAAACGGATATCGAAATATAGCCTGAATCCAGAGCCACCTTAGTCTGCATCTATGCCAAATATGCTTCTTTCCATCGCCATAGTAAATTGGAATACCCGAAAAATGCTTCTGGACGCGCTCGCCAGTATCTATGAAGCGCCGCCGAAGTTTCCTTTTGAAGTGATCGTGGTGGACAACGCCTCCCTGGATGACAGCGCAGCGCATGTTTCAAAACAGTTTCCACAGGTAACACTGATAGCAAATCAGGATAACAGGGGATATGCGGAGGGAAATAATCAGGCAATCGAGACCGCTGCCGGCGAGTTTGTGCTGCTGCTAAATCCCGATGTGATTTTGCCAGCGGGCGGGCTCGATACTGCGGTTCAGTTCATGCAGGATCATCCGGATGCTGGGGCGCTGGGCGTACGGCAGGTACACCCGGGTGGTGAGCTTCAGAGATCAGTGCGCGGATTTCCATCTCCTCTGGCTACGTTTTGGGAGCTGATCGGGCTGAGTGCGCTATTCAAACAGAGCCGGTTTTTTGGCAGTTACCGCATGACCTGGTTCGACTATAAGCATACCGCCGAGGTCGATCAGCCGATGGGCACGTTTCTGCTGATGAGGCGCAAGGTCATCGATCAGATCGGGATGCTTGACCTGGCATTCCCAATATTTTTTAACGAGGTCGACTGGTGTTTGCGCTGCAAACGGGCAGGCTGGAAGATTTACTTCACTCCTGATGTTGAAATTATTCATTATGGCGGTGCGAGCACTGTGCAGGTAGGTGCAGCAATGGCCTGGGAATCGCGTCAGGGCCTCCTCAGATATTATGCCAAACACTATCCTTCACCTGCCTATTGGCCGTTTAGAGCTTTAGTAGCTGCGTCCTCATGGCCCCATGCCTGGCTCAAGAGCAGAAGCAGGAAAAGATAGGGCAAGCCTTCTGAATTTAAGCCAAGGTCTAGCCTGCCACTCCTCATACCAGTCGTCCCATAATCCTTGCAATAAATGCATTGTAATTCCATTCTTGCAATCTTTTTGCTCCTCGATTCCTGTTCTAACTTCGGATTTCTGAGGAATACCAAATTAATCCCTTCTGAGATTCTTTGGGCCGTGTTCAAACAAATTGTATTGAACTCGGTATTGACATTGAACTGCTGAGTGTGTATAATAACAGTACTATAAGATTTTCCGGTATCTGCCGGATTGTAAAATTGAAACAGGCATTGAGAAGGTGGAGTACGCAGAAAGCGCGATCACAGCGAGCCGGGTTGGTGTGAGCCGGTATGAGCGATTCTGCTGAAATGGCCTTTGAGCCGCGATCCTGAAAGACCAAACAGTCGAATAAGGAAAGCCGGGGGGCTCCCGTTACAGGGTTAGGGTGTTACAGAGGTCGCAGCATGATTTTGATGCAGCGGCTGCGCACCCGCAGAGGCTGTGCCTGTGAAGGTGCGGCGAATTCAGGTGGAACCACGAAGGCAGCGGCCTCTCGTCCTGTGCTTAAATTGTGCACGGTGCGAGAGGCCGTTTTATGTTTGAGGGAGGAAGATACGATGCCGAAAGTTCTGGGAATGAAATGTCGGGAGTGCGGAGAAGAGTACCCCACCAGCCCGATCCATGTTTGTGAGCTCTGTTTTGGCCCGCTAGAAGTGATGCTCAACTGGGAAGAGATCACGCCGAAAGTCAGCCGGAAGTCGATCGAAGCCGGTCCGCCTTCCATGTGGCGCTACTGGGACTTGCTGCCTGTAGAAGGTCCGCCAACAGTGGGGAAAAATGTAGGCTGGACTCCGCTCATCAAAGCGGAAAACCTTGGCCGCGAACTCGGGCTGAACAATCTCTATATCAAAAACGATGCCGTAAATCATCCCACGCTCTCATTCAAAGACCGCGTCGTTGCCTGTGCCCTCACCAAAGCAAGAGAGTTTGGTTATGATACGGTAGCCTGTGCCTCGACAGGAAATCTCGCCAACTCCGTGGCAGCGCATGCCGCCGAAGGTGGATTCAAATCGTACATCTTCATTCCAAGCGATCTGGAACTCGGCAAGGTGCTGGGTACCCTCATCTTTGCGCCAAACCTGCTCTCGGTAAGCGGAAACTATGACGAAGTCAACCGCCTCTGTGCGGAAGCGGGCGGAAAATATGGCTGGGCATTCGTCAATATCAATTTGAGGCCATTTTACGGCGACGGTTCAAAATCTTTCGGCTACGAAATAGCAGAGCAGCTTGGGTGGAGAGCGCCGGACGCCGTAATAACGCCCTGTGCTGGCGGATCGCTCATCAGCAAAATTTACAAAGGCCTGCATGAACTCGATAAACTCAAATTGATCGATGGGGGTGTTCCTACCCGTATGTACGCCGCTCAGGCGACCGGCTGCTCCCCAATCACCACTGCCATCAAACAGAATGCAGAGGTATTCCGCCCGCAGAAGCCGAATACCATCGCCAAATCCATCGCGATAGGGAATCCGGCAGATGGATATGTAGCCATGGAAACGGTTCGGAAATCAGGCGGATGGGCGGAGGATGTCACTGATGAAGAGGTGGTTGATGGCATTCGGCTGCTCGGCAGAACTCAAGGAATCTTCACGGAAACCGCAGGCGGTGTGACAGTTTCCGTTACTAAAAAACTGGCAGAGCAGGGCCACTTTAAGCCCGATGAGGTTATCGTGATCTGCATTACAGGTAACGGGCTGAAGACCCAGGAAGCTGTCGTAGGTAAACTTGGTCAGGCAGTCAGCATTCAGCCCAACCTGGAGTCTTTAGAGGCCGCTCTGCGCACCGAATATCTGCTGGCTGGCGTTGGCGCATAAATTCGCAGCTCCATACTTAGGCTTTCAGCCCGGGACTATTCGCTCCGCTGTCCCTGCAGGTGGGGCTGCGTCCGATAGGCGCGTGTTTTGCTTCCGGTATATCATTGCACCCGGAATAAATAAAAAGGAAAAAATTATGTCTGTAACTGTACTTGTACCCACGCCGCTCCGAAAATATACGGGAGAGCAGGAAACTGTTCATAGCGCTGCCGGAACCATCACGAATCTGGTTGCGGACTTAGAAACACAATATCCAGGAATTGGAGCACGAATTACGGATGATAAGGGAGAACTCCGGAAATTTGTGAATATCTATGTCAACGAAGAAGATATCCGTTTTCTAGATGGAAAAGATACTCTCGTAAACGACGGGGACGCCGTTTCGATTGTTCCTGCAATTGCCGGCGGTTCGCAGGTATAATTGATCTGTTGAGAGACCTGCAGCTCTATTATCATAAGTGAGGATCACGAAGCGAATGCCAGCAGTAAATGTATTTTTGAATGCCACCTTTCCGTATGTAGGCGAGCCTGTCATTTGGCGCCTGGGTAAGCTCTTCAATGTAGTGACCAATATTCTTCGGGCTCAGGTGACCGAAGAGTACGGTCAGGTCACACTGGTAATAGAAGGTTCTACGAGTGAAATTGAACAGGCAGTGGACTATCTGCATACTCTGGGAATTTGCAAAGAGGGCAAAGAAACTGCGTATCCATTAAAAGCGGAGCTCACTGCCGCATCCCCGGAAAATTCCATTCCAGGTGATATTAAGGTGCATCTTACACTCAATGCCTGCAACCCTGTTCAGGCGAGCACTCCAATACTGCACCGAATTAGTAAAGATTATCAGATTGTAATCGACATAACTCGCGCGGCCTTCGACAGCGAAACCGGGGGAGATATCGAGATGGATATCACAGGAAAGTTAACGGAAGTACAGCGCTCCATCGCCTATCTACATACTACCGGCCTTCATGTCAACCCCGTGCAGCGCTCTGTAACCGACTTCAGCAACCTCTAAGAAACTGCTTCTCAATACTTATGCCTACAGGATCGGCTAAAATTGCGATAAATATCATAATTTTAAACTTTTTTTGAGTAATCTATCAAGATTGCTTGTACAAAAACCCCTCAAAAGTAATTTTCTTTGTTATAATGTATATAGATTATCAACTTCCATCAAGTTGAATGTCTGAAATATTGTAACATAGGGAGTTTATTTTGCAAAAGAAACATGATTTACTTTAATTGAGTTGTTAGTTGTGATTGCAATTATCGCGATTCTTGCAGCAATCCTTTTTCCTGTTTTCGCTCAGGCTCGAGAGCAGGCGCGCCGTATAACTTGTACTTCAAATGTACGACAGCTTACCACTTCCTTTTTGATGTATGCTCAGGATTATGATGAGACGATGCCTTCTCAGGAAAATGGAAGCGGCCACGATTTTGCTGAAGCACATGAACTTCTTCAGCCTTATGTGAAAAGCAAGCAGATCTTCTTTTGCCCTGATCGAACCTCTACCAACTGTGCTTCGTTAGACAAAGATCTTGGAAACCGCTGCCTTGGTTATGCCCCTAACTTCGGTATCTATTCTTATCAGAATGGAAATGGAATCTTCCACCAGCGAGTTGATTCGGTAGATGGCAATAGTCTATGGGTAGGCCGCTCGTTATCCGACTTTGCAGCGCCGGCATCCTGTATCCTTCAGGGTGATACCAACGATTCCCAGATGTACACTCTTTCGCCTTATTTCCAGACCAACGACGGTACTACTCCTTCAGCGGCACGCCACGGCGGCAGATATCAGTTCTCATTTGTAGATGGACATGCTAAATCCATCAAGATGAAAGCATATTCGTTCGAAGCGGATGGGGATGCCTTCGACCTGATGCCGGAAAGCGGAGTAGATCTTCGAATGTACTGCAGCAATGTAGATGCAGTCCAGGAACGAAGCGGTGGTTATGGTAACGGCCTGACCTGCGGCACCGTTGCGGACAACATTGCCCGGGATCGTGTACCCCTCAACTAGGAGCAGCAGATATGAAAACAACTAAATATGCTGGTCTGCTAGCTGCAGGTGCTGTTTTATTACCGCTGCTAATTGCGGGATGTGGAAAACAGCCTGACGTACCCACTGCACAGAAACAGAGTGAGTACAAGGATTCAAAAAAAGATAAGTAAGTATTTCTTACAAATGAAAAGAGAGTGGGATAAAATCCCCACTCTCTTTTTGTTTTATTACCCCATTCAACGTAATATCTAAAACGAGATTAATGAGTTGACGACGAGGACTATTAATTTTTTAACGCGCAGAGTAATAGGTTTAATATTTCGGGCAGTTTACTGATTATAACAGCCTGAGATTACTGCTGTTTTGCTGGTAGAAGGCTGATAAAGAAATCCGATATGACTGTTATTGGTTCACAAAGCCGGAATAGGGCGCAGCTCTAAAGACAACGATGTTTTTTTCTGAGGACTATGCCGATAATTGTGTTACAATAAATTAGAACATTCGTGTTCGGAAATACGTCTAAAGTAATGTATCGAAATAATTCTGAAAGGAGTAATCAAATGAACCAGCCTGTACGGCTGGGTTTGGTGTTCCCCAGAAGTGGGCAGCAGTTGTTCGTCAATGTACCCATTCAATTGAATGAAATGTCGGACACGGGCCGCGAGCACCACGTCGGATTAGAGACACTATCACCTTCCAACG
>JBBRDM010000165.1:0-12413 GCA_038203935.1 Chthonomonadales bacterium | reverse complement strand
ACATATCCAATCTGGACGATGCCGCCGCTTGCAGAGTGGCCGTTTTTATGAAGTGTGTGTGTGATGGCAGGCTCAGGAGCATCCGCAAGCTGTCTGATTCCACTTGTTCTCTTAACCTCACGAATGATATCGGACATTCCGAGTAGAATGGCTTCTGCGCGTTCCAGTTCGTCCACAATGCCAATCTCGATAGTATGCTGTCCGCGCACCTGTCGCGCAATCGTGTTCACATCTCCCGCAACAATCATTTCGCCGCGCTCGATAATGCCGATTTTATTGCAGAACTCTTCCATTTCAGGCAGTATGTGGGAAGAGACGATGATGGTTTTCCCCATCGACTGCAGCTCTTTGAGCAGTTCACGGATTTCGATACGAGCGCGCGGGTCCAAGCCGGATGCCGGCTCATCCAGAAGCATCACTTTAGGATCATGAACGAGAGTTTTTGCCAGGCAGAGCCGCTGTTTCATACCTCTTGATAACGATTCCACATAGGAATCTTTTTTCACGGTGAGATCGGTTAGAGCGAGCACATCATCGATAATTTGAGGGCGCTTCGCTTTTTGAATACGATAGGCAGCCGCGAAAAAATCGAGATATTCCCATACTTTAATGTCATCGTAGACTCCAAAGAAATCCGGCATATAACCCACTACCGACCTCACTTTTTCAGGATACTTGACGACATCGATGCCATCTACGGTAGCGGTTCCTGCGGTGGGCATTAGTAAGGTTGCCAGCATCTTAATAGTGGTAGTTTTACCGGCCCCGTTCGGCCCTATAAATCCAAAAATATCGCCTTTTTCGAGTTCAAGACTCAAATCCTGCACAGCGATCAAGCCTTTGTACTCTTTACGCAGGTGAGTTATCTCAATCATCGGCGGCATAGACACACTCTCCTTCAGCGAGAATACGAAAATCGGCGAAATTTTATAATCATAAAAGCAATCATAAAGACTGTTAATACGGCGTAAATCGTCATTCCAAAAGTAAAATATTTCAGGTGCTGCGTATCATGCGAGGAGTTTGACGAAAGCACATGGTATATGAGTATCACTGGATTGATCCACATCAAAGGGATTTTATCCGGAGTACTATAGTCCTGAGTTATCATCGTAATTCCACTTGAAACCATCGCTGTTCCAATACATAAAAATCCAACCACAAATGTATAGGATGCCATTACTGCATAGAGCGTTCGCCGAAACAGCCAGGAGACGAACAGCCCGAAGGTAGTAAAAAAAGATGCAGTGACGCCCAGCAGGATAAATGAGAGCAGAACCTGCGAAAAAGGTACTGACCGCGATGTGGAGTTATTCAATACCCACGCAAAAATAGATATAGGAGCCAACAATACGACGAGGCCAAATAGCCCAGCAAGTCGTGCGATCAGCTTCCCTAAAATTATTTCTGCAGGAGTAAGGCAGGTAAAAATAAGCATTTCCCATGTCTGCTGCTCTTTTTCAAGGGAAATTGCATTTGCAGCAACAGATGGAGCGGCGAGACAAATTAACATATACTGAAGTACTGTTAACATCTGCCAGGCAGTTTCCCCGGTCGATCCGGAAGGATCCGTGAGCATCCATCTTAGAAAAAGCCAGTAGGTCAGACCAATAATCAAAATTCCAACGACCAGGACCCCGACAATCGTATCATTGCCTTTTCTTGGCCGCATCCGATAGAGCAACTCTTTCCGAAGAACAGGGTTTTCTATCATTTAAAAATCCCTAATTTGCTTTTATTTGCTGTTTGTTCGTCCTCTAAATCCAGTATAGGCTCTCTCTTAAATGGATTTACGGCGCTGCTCAACCGTTCGGGGGCATCTGCCGGAGTAGGTATATGTGTTACCAGCAAATTCATCTCTGTTCCAGAGGGACGCTTTCCGTCTACGGTCACATCCACGATAGGGTCATCGAACCACCCGGCAAACGCAGTGGTAACCCGTCCATAATCTCCTGTCGGCTCGTACCAGTTGCTGTCCATGTGTCTGGCCTGGGATACAATCTGAGCAAGCGCGAATTTCAGTGCGTCCGCATCCGAGAGCTTAGTTTGGGGCAGGTCCGGATTAGGAAATCCTGGCACACTATTCGAACCGCCAATTAGATTGAGGCTGGAACCACCACCCCGATTCAGCCAGACCATCTCTTTCTTAATGGTCTCGCCCGGCCCCAGATTTCCTAAAGCTATGATCTGTTCTGTGTTGGAGAGAGTACAGTTTTTTAGCATGTAATGGGTATGATTTGTGATTTCAATATGCACTATCTTTTCATTTATCATTTTTGTAGAGATGTTTACTGGGCCGCCAAGTGATGGAGAGAATGGAATTCCAAAACTTCTTTTATCCCACAGCCGAACATCAGCTTTGCGTATCGCAGGGGTTTGATCCTGTTCCACAGTTAAACTGCCGGAAGCGCTGCTCAGCATCGCGCTATATATTTCAGAGGGGCTAAATCCGGAATAGCTGTTTCTTGCTCCTTCTGAAGTTCCGAATTCAATGTCGTATTCGGTATGTTGAGGAGAATAGAGCGACATCTGTGCAGTTCCAGCATATTGATCAGAATTTGCAGTGGTTTCGATGACCGCAACTCTATTCAGCGTGAGCGCATTTCCTTTCAATGATCTGGCAATGAGGTAGGAAGCAACAGAAAATCCGATGATTAAACAGGGAGCAGTGATCCAGGTAAGTTCTCTTCTATCCAGCTTTTTCAATACAAATCCACTCACAGGAATTAAAAGGATCAGATACATTCCAAGAAAAATGGCGAGAGTCTGAAACGAAGGGGCATTACCTGCGGGCTTCCCTGCCATAGCATCCACCAAATTTTGGCTCGTATTATTAGCCATATACTCATCACCGTGCGCTTCAACCAATGTGCGCGGTGAAACAGGCGGAGCACCGATCAACAGCATATCTCGCCACATGGAAGGAGCAGGACTCCAGCCTCGAAGCGCAGGGCTGTAACAATCGAAAGAGGTGAATACCACTGTCCCGCATCCATATGGCCGAAATGAGATAAGAGGTACTTTCGAGCTGGTTTTTGTAAGCAGGGAAGAAGCACCTTCTTTGAGCCTGCCCTCAATAAGTGCCAGGTTTTCTTTCATTCCTAACGGTGTATGATATCTTGTAGCCAGCTCAGGTAAGTCGGGTGCAGAGGTTATGTTATCCGGCACTATAGGAAGCAGATCGAGCAGCAACTGGCTCTTAAACCTGGCGAGATCGCCTCCTCCCGACACTATCAGCAGACCTCCGTCACGTACAAAGCCTTTCAAAGCAGCAGATTGATCTTCCGTAAGATTATCAAGCGGAGCGTCGGCCAGAACAATCGCGTCGACCATGCCGTAAGCCTGTTGGAGTGTAGGTAAAGTACGCGTGTCTGAATACAGGACATCCAGATTTGCAGAAGGATTGATTTCGGAGCGTTTTAGATTTTTTCCTGTCAGCTTCCCTGAAGAGCCTGATGGCGCGCTTCTGGCCATCATGCCCTGGCTGCCGTCCTGCAGATAACTGGTATTGAAATGGTGGTGAATAAGGCCGAGCTTCTTTTTCATGAGAAAGTTCAAGCCGCTGCCGTCCTTAGTCAAAGCGAGAACATTAAAAGTTTTAGGCTCGGAAGCTAATGGCAGTGCAATGGTTCGTTCGCCAATTTTTTGGCCATCTTTTACAAGCTGTACCGTTATCTCAGGAGCTGCATTGCCTCCCGTAAATCTAAACTGGTTGTTCGATTTAATTTTGACAGCAAAACTATGAACTTCGTTGAGAGGGCCTTCATGAAGAGAGATACGGCGGGAGTAGACATCCGTTCGATCACCAGATTTTAGTGCAACCTGTAACTGGCATTGCCCTGAAACTCCCTGGCCGCTAAGAGAGACGGAAAACAGATTCCAGGAGTCGGGTAAATATCTATTAGAGGATGCTCCAGGAGAACCAAACCCCACCCATGCATCCATATCCACTGCCCTGGCGATAATTGATGATATCGCAAGGAAGAAAAAGATGAGTGGGATCAGACCGACTCTGCAAATCCATGGTGTAAGTTTTGAACCGCGAGGATGGCTCTCCGAAGGAATTGGCGAGTGTAGTGACAATCGTATATCCTCTGCTGTCTAACGCATACAGCGATGCGTCTCCGTCCATAGGAACATTTTGCGTTTATCAAATCAACTTACGTAGATTGTTTTATTGCCGTTTCAGTAGTATTCGCAGGGAAATGAACTGGTTACGCTCCAGCGGCTTCTAATATCTCATCCGGTATATCAAAATTGGCATGAACGCTCTGAACATCGTCATTATCTTCCAGGACGTCGATCAGCCTCAACATCACTCCAGCATCTTTTTCATCGAGCCGAACTGTGTCCGTAGGTTCCATGGTGTATTCCGCATCGATCACAGGGATTTTTGATTTCTCAATTGCCTCACGAACTGCGGCGAAATCCTCCGGCTGGGCAATCACTTCGTAGTTTTCATCATCGGAACGCACGTCTTCTGCGCCTGCATCGAGCACAATTCCGAAGAGGGTATCCTCATCGGTGGCGGACTTAGCGATAGTCACGATGCCGATGGGGCGAAACCTGTAGGCTACCGAACCCGACTCTCCCAAGCGTCCCCCGTGCTTAGCAAACAGGTTGCGAATACTGGCCACGGTGCGATTTTTATTGTCGGTCGCGCACTCAACCAGAACCGCTACACCACCCGGCCCATATCCTTCATACACGACCTCATCAAATACGGCCCCTTCAATTTCGCCTGTGCCGCGCTGAATGCTTCGTTTAATATTATCCGCAGGCATGGAGTTTTCCCGTGCCTTTTGAATGCAGAGTCGAAGGCGCAAATTTGCGTCGGGATTTCCCCCGCCAGCTTTCGCAGCCATTATTATCTCTTTTGCCAACTTGGTAAACAGATTGCCTCGTTTTGCATCCTGAGCGCCCTTGCGCAGGCGGATGTTATGCCATTTTGAATGTCCCGACATCGGACTATTCTCCTTTCAAATATCATATCGAGGCTAAGAAGCCGCTGCATACGCGTCTAATTTCGGCGGAATATGAATTCGGAATTATAGCATACTGAGTTCACTTCGTCAAACGGAGCTTTCAAGCAATGAATGACCTTACCAGGAGTCCTGTGGTCAGCCATCCTACGGAGGATAATTAATTTTTGGTTCCGGCTGCGATAAGATGTTAATTCTAATCTCATCGGTAGTTGATATTATTTGCAGTCAGATCCTTTGAGAATATCACTCGCTTTAAGGTCAACTGCCAACCAGGTCGTCGCACTCTTTTTATCGTAATTCGCCCAGGCGACAGCAAAGGATATCTGGCAAAATTGATCTGCCTCCAGACAGGGCAAGGGAGTTGGGACACCATTATCTCGTAATTTTTCATGCGCGTCATGTTTATAATAGTCACCTGATTCCCAATTGCCAGAACGGAGGTCTGTACCGAAGTAGTTACTCCACTCTTTTGGCAAGTTCTCTCCATTTATTGCTCGGATAGATAGCGCTTCATCATCCTCTGTTCCAATGCTAACTTCGGTTACTCCATCATCCCAGGATTTGGCATAAAGATACTGTCCACTGTTTGGGCCTCCATCATGCCAAGTATATTCGTTCTCCCATGCCGCAGTAAAAAGGCACGGTCCAATTGTTGTACGAGCCTTCAGCCGCCACATTCCTGCCCAGCAATCACTCAATGGAATATCTTGTCCTTCCGTTACGTTCATAGGCAGCTTTGGACGGCAAACAAGGAGCTCAAGATCATACTCCTGTTCATGCCAGCATACCAACCATCCTCCATGCTCTAAAAGATATTGTATTGAGGCAGGTCGACTAGAAACCGTGTCCGTGGCGAAAGTAGCGTCCAATCGAACTATTCCCAGCGGGGTGGTTATGGAAGTAGCGTCAGCAATATCATCAACTTCAGCACTAAGACAATGAAACAACTTCATGGAAAAATCCCCAATTTTTATATTTTGAACATTCAAGCGAGTTGGAACAGACCCAGTTAACTCATGCAAAATTATGGAGCGTCCTGATAATCTTCAGCTACAGCAGTATTTCTACAGCTTACGAATTCGAGTTTGTAATCGTCCCGATCAGAGACCTGTCTGACAGACATAGCTTTCCAAACAGATGTTGTGGTCACTTCAGCACAGTGCTCGATAGTGCGATATTTGAAACTATGAAAACTGGAATAGCCCGTCTCGTATTAACGTTTGCTCTGAACTCTCCTGAGAAATGCTCTCTTGTGAGAGATATATGCTGGCGAGCGTAACACCCCATACCTATAAATGGTATTCTAATTTGCAGGGGCTGAATCCTGTATTTTAATGCCAACTGCGATGGGGAGGATTGATCTGATGGAGGTTCGGAAGCATATAGAGGGCGGTTATCGGTTCATCAAGGGAGTGTTTCCGTATTCTGCGGGAGTGGCGGCGGAACCGGGCTTCGCAATTGAGAGAGCGCGCTTTGCTAGTGTAGTCCCAATGGATGAGGGGTTTCGCAGAATTGCGGCGCATCTCGCGTCCATAGGACGTCCGCTTGCGGCTTTCTGTGCCTGCGAGCTGCGCTCGCCTGAACCGTTTTCAGAAGATGGGTTTCGCGACTTCAACAAGAGTTATGGCGACGTGCTGAAGGAGTGGAATATCTTCGTCGATGGTATCAATCCCATATCTCGCAGCAACGTCGCACCCGAGATCGATCCTCCAACAACCCCGGGGTTCTTTGCATTCTCATACACCGTACAGGCTGATGCGTCAGAGTTTCCCGGATTCGTCGTTGCGGGATGCGGCGAGGTGCCCGAAGGTAAGGACAACTATCGGGACAATATCGTGCGACTTGGGGATGTGTCTCCCGACGGGTTGCGCGAAAAAGCGCGATGGGTAGTTGGCGAGCAGGAGCGGCGGATGCAGGCGCTGGGATATAGCTGGGCGGATGTCACCGCAACGCAGCTCTATACTATTTACGATCCGCATCCCTTCCTTGCCGAGGAGCTGGCTTCACGAGGGGTTATGCGCGCCGGTCTGACCTGGCACTACTGCCGTCCACCGGTGAAGGATATCGATTTCGAGATGGACAGCCGAGGTGTGTCAAGGGAACTGGTGATCTAAGTGACTGAACTGTGATTTATGGGATTAAAGGATACCCTGTAATGGACGGAGGTACTATTAGAACATTCTACTGCCATACTAACTGTCTTTGATCCGAACTCATACTGCTGCGTTCGGAGTGGATAATTCCGGGAGATCATCTAATCCGAGAAATCATTGTTCAGACATTAAGGAATGAATAGTTCGCAGGTATGTAGAAATAGTTGTGGTCAATTCCAATCATAAGGAGATATTGAAATGTATTCTAAAGTAACGCTCACTGCATTACTTACTCTCGCATCCGCTGCGGCTGTATTAGCGCTGGCCCCGGCAAAGCCTCACTCTGCCCCTGCGAAAGCAGGCGCTGCAGCCTGTTTTGAAAAGCTAAAATCTTTCGTCGGCGACTGGTATCGGACTGATGATAAGACCAAAGAGGAAACTCTTGCATTGCGATTCAAGCTCACCGCGGGCGGATCGGTGCTCGAAGAGATCGAGATGCCGGACAGCTCGAATGAGATGCTGACCATGTATCATATGGATGGCAGCAAATTGGTACTGACTCACTATTGCGCCATCGGTAACGAGCCCCACATGCAGGCAACGGCTGCGAGCAAGCCATCCAAAATTGTGTTTGAATGCGCTGGAGGCGGTAATATGAAATCGGAAAAGGACATGCATATGCACGGCCTGACGGTCTATCCAGTGGATAAAGACCATCTCAAAACAGTTTGGACACTCGCGCAGAACGGCAAGCCCGGCCAGACGGCGATATTTATGGTGCATCGCAAAACGGAAGACGCCAAGTAACGCCCTCACCCCTCGATCCCCTCTCCCAAAAACAGGAGAGGGGAGGTGTTGTATCGTCAACTTTCTAGCTTCAGTATAGTGTGTGCTTAACAAATAGTAAGATCAAAAGTCTGACAGTCTATTGAAACGCTCGTACCCCTCGATCCCTTATCCTATTTTTGGGAGAGGAGAGGGGAAGAATTATGTTGTCGATATTCTTGCTTCAACAACGCGTGTGATTAACGAATCGTAAATTCAAAGTCTGATAGTCTATTGAAAAACTCGTGCCCCAGTCATCCCCTCTCTGGTTTTTGGGAGAGGGGAATGAGGGGTGAGGGCAAATATTTGTGGAGGGGTTCATGCTGCGTTATGTGATGCCACTCTTGATAGCTGCGATTGCATGCGGCTCATTGGCGCTGGCTGAAACGAAGAATGATATGAATGATCTGAACAATGCGGTTGTAGTCATCCCACAAAAACTCTCCCCGCACGCTTTGAAAGCGGTGCATATGCTGGTTGAAGAGGTGGAGAAGCGGTCCCAGATACGCTGGGATATCGTGTACGACTGGCCTGCCGCAGATATTCCCGTGGTTGCCGTCGGACTGCATGGCGATCTGGAGAAGACGGCTGCAGATTACGCCTCGATGCTGGATCGTTCTGCCGTTGTGAAGCGGCCGGAAGGGTATCAGCTCGTCACCACCACGAAGAAGACTTCGGCAAATACGACCGTGGCGTTAATCGCGGGAAATGACGAGCGGGGAATCCTGTTCGGCATTGGGAGGCTGCTGCGGAATCTGAATTGTGAGCGACTGCATATCGGGCTAGAAGTCGGGTTGAATATCGTGACGGCTCCACATTCCAAAATTCGCGGACATCAGTTGGGATACCGTCCGAAGACCAACTCGTACGATGCGTGGAACCTCGCGCAGTGGGAGCAGTACATTCGCGAACTCGCAGTGTTCGGTGCAAACTCGATAGAACTCATTCCGCCCCGCTCTGATGATGCCGCGGACAGCCCGCATTTCCCGCTTTCTCAAATAGAGACGATGGTCGGTATGTCGAAGATTCTGGACGAGTACGGCATGGACTGCTGGATTTGGTACCCAGCGATGGATAAGGACTACTCCGACCCGGCCACGGTGGAGTCCGCGCTCAAGGAGTGGGGCGATGTGTTCAAACGGCTCCCGCGAATAGATGCGGTGTTTGTGCCGGGCGGCGATCCGGGGCATACACAGCCGAAGTACCTCATGAACCTGCTGGAAAAGGAGACGGCTGTTCTCCATCGGACGCATCCCAAAGCACAGATGTGGGTGGCCCCGCAGGGTTTTAATAAGGAGTGGATGGACGAGTTTCTCCACATTGTGAACGATCAGAAACCCACGTGGCTGACCGGCATTGTGTTCGGGCCGCAGGTGCGCATCCCGCTGCCGGAACTGCGGAAGCTAATCCCGGTGCGGTATCCTATTCGGCACTACCCCGATATCACCCACAGCAAAGAGTGCCAGTATCCGGTACCGAACTGGGATCTGGCGTTCGCGTTTACGGAAGGTCGCGAGGGAATTAATCCGCGGCCACTCGGCGAGGCGCAAATCCTTCATGCGCTGCAGAAGTATACGGAAGGCTCTATCACCTACTCCGAGGGCTGTAACGACGATGTGAACAAGGCGGTCTGGAGCGCGCTGGAGTGGGATCCGAATACGCCGATAATCGATGCTTTGCGCGAATACAGCCACTTCTTCATCGGGTACAAAGTCGCTGATCCGTTCGCGCAGGGTCTGATGGCTCTGGAGCGCAACTGGCAGGCTCCACTGGTATCGAACGAAAGCGTGACTACCACCTTGCATCAGTTCCAGGCGATGGAGCGGTCTGCGACGCCGCAGATGAAGCTGAACTGGCGTTTCCAGCAGGCACTCTATCGCGCCTACTACGACGCGCTTGTACGCAGCCGCCTGCTGCATGAGCAGGAGCTGGAAACGCGCGCGATGGAGTTTCTTTCGAATGTGGATGCTACCGGTTCGACGATGGCGATGAACGACGCCGAAGCGGTGCTGGACAACGCGGTCAAATCGAACGTGGCGTCTGCCTTGCGGGCGCGGGTTTTCGAGCTGGCAGAGGCGCTTTTCCAGAGCATCCATATGCAGTTGAGCGTGCCGCGATACCAAGCGATCGACATCGAGCGGGGCGCGAATCTGGATGGTATCGACCTGCCGCTGAACAATCGCCTCTGGCTGAAGCAGCAGTTCTCACTCATCCGTCAGCAGCCGAACGAGGCTGAACGCAGGAAGCTGCTGGAGCAGATCGTCCACTGGACCGATCCGGGACCGGGCGGTTTCTACGATGAGCCGGGCAATCTGGCGCGCCGGGATCATCTGGTGACGGGGCCTTCATTTGCGGAGGATCCGGGCACGTTCGCAGGAACGCGTATAGGTTTTGCGGATGTGACCGGCCGGCTGAACTGGGCGCGCCACATCGAATCGCTCTACGATTCTCCACTGGTGATGCATTACAAGGACCTGGACCGGCACGCGGCCTATAAAGTGCGGATTATGTACGGCGGAAACGATGGCCGGAGCGTGAAGCTGATAGCGAACGATACATTCGTGATCCATCCGCTGCAGCCCAAGCCTACTGCCCCGCATCCGGTGGAGTACGATATTCCTGCGGAGGCTACTGCGAAAGGCGAATTGACGCTCAGCCTGACTGGTATGCCGGGCCGTGGCGGCAATGGCCGCGGCTGTATGATCTCCGAAATATGGCTTATTCGAAGGTAGGTACCCTCACTCCCAGCCTATCTCCCTAATACCCTCGTGCCTCGGAGGGAGAGAGGAGCGAGTATGCTGCCCTATTCACTTCGAAGAGACTATGCTCTTACTATCCCCCTTCTCCCTAGCGAGGAACGAGCGGTGGAGGGAGAAGGGACGGGGATGAGGGTTCGAACCGCGAGTTTGTACCCTCACTCCCAGCCTCTCTCCCTGATACCCTCGTGCCTCGGAGGGAGAGAGGAGCCGCATCGTTCTGCGCCAAAATCCCGCTTGAATCCGTGGTGATATAAATGTATGGTGGCGTATACCACCGTTGGTACACCGTTAGTACGCCGATAATTCACCGTTTGTGATGGGTGCATGCTGGGGGAATGGTTTGCGAATGGTTCCCGTATACAGCCTGTTTACCCGGTGTTTATCCGCCGATAATCCTGCTGACTTGCTTCATTTTGGTGGTGAGGAGGCGATATTGGCTAAGCTGGTAATGAATGTGCTTTCGGATGGACTGAGCGGCAAGGCGGGTTCGGCGGTGTTCGTACGGACGAAGAATGGTGTCTACCTGCGTTCGCATATCGTTCCCAAGAACCCGAGGACGGCGTCGCAGAGTGCGGTGCGCGGGCAGTTTGCGCACGCGGTGAGCCTGTGGCGGGGGCTTACTCCGGCGCAGGCGAACGCCTGGAGGAGTTATGCGCAGAATGTAGTCCGTGTGGATGTGACCGACGGCACCTCGCGCCAACTGTCGGGCTACACGGCATTTATGGCGCTGGCGACGAAGTTCCTGCAGGTTCAGCCGCATGGCGCTGTTCCGGTGAATCCGCCAGCGTTTGGTTTTATCGGCGATCTGGTGTTCTTGGTGGCTTCGGGCGGGGCGGGAGCGGTGACTTTTACGGCATCCTCGCTGAATTCGTTCAGTGTGCGGTCGGAACTGCTGCTGCAGCGGGTGGCATGGCAGACAGCCGTGCCGAAACCGAATGGGTACCGCACGCAGGCGTTTGTGGGTTTTGTTGGGGTGCCTTTAAGCGCCACGGTGACAGCGCCCCCAGGCTGGTACGTGCCGGCCTACCGTTTTGTTAATATCCTGACCGGTCAATCGACGGATAGGATTGTTCTTCCGGTGGTGCAGGTTAGCTGAGTTGACCTCATCCTAACCTCACCCCAACCCCTCTCCTGGCCGCTCGTTCCTCGCTAAGAGAGGGGCAAGAACCTCCCCCCCCGTCCCCCTCTCCTTCCCATTCCCTCGCAAGCTCGGAGGAGAGGGGGTGACTGAAGCTGTTGACTGTATTTTCCGGCGTTGGGTTTGCCTGATTTGTGACTTCTGGATACGTACTGATCTTCGAAAACCTCGTGCATTAGTCACCCCCAATCCTCCCCCTCTCCTTGGGAAGGAGAGGGGGACGGGGGGTGAGGTCTTCACAAAAAGTTTACGCCAACTAATTTCAACACTTGATCGCCGTACTGATTAATGACTATTACTATAATCTTACCTGAGGATGGTTTTGGGAACGGTTGGCTTATTGCACTAGTGAGAGTCGGCCATGTGTTTTCACTACTCTCTGCAAGTTATGCTCGTTTGAGTTTGCCATAGGGATCGCATGCACCCTGGAATATCGTTTGTACCGCGAATTATTCCTCATAACCATCGCTTCTCTTATGAACGATCACACATCTCTATTTCCAGCATCGGCAAGCACCCGTAGGGCATGTTATCGGAAGGCGACGGAGCACCTGCCCTACAGGAATCATTGGATACGATATTCTTTATGCAACCGCAATTGAATGCGACTTAT
>JBBRDM010000164.1:0-12473 GCA_038203935.1 Chthonomonadales bacterium | reverse complement strand
CTACTTCGCTGGCGTAGTGTATCAAAGGAGGTATGTCTGGTCGGATAATGCCTGAAGCAGCAGTCAATGTCTCCTCTAAAAACGATACCTCAGCAGTCTGAATTGGATAAGATGCATGATGTACCTGACCGCGATACAGTGCGCCATTTTTATATGCGTAGAGTAGATATCTTTCCACGAGAAAGTGATCGAGAGTTCCAGGCTGCGCCGTATGCGCTAATCCATTAGGGGTATACACAATTTTACATCCTGCCGGACTGACTTGAGAACCTAATCTTTTTGAGGCGTATTCGATTCTATTTTGGGGCTCAGCCAGAGTGATTGCTGCAGAATAGTATGGCAGCTTAAACCAGGCTCTTGCGATTCGTACGGCTGTCCTATTCGCAGCATCCAGACTGAAAAACCACACGCCAGGATTTTGCCCTTGATAGGTTACATAAGTTCGGACATTGACTTCGTGGAAATTAGAAAGTGGTGGAAAAGCCGGCAGCAGCACAGGCCGGATACCAGTCATAGTGAAAGGAACCAACCCAATATACGCCTGACCCTGGTAGGTATCAAGTTCGAGGTCCGCTGGCAGCATTGGGAGAATCATTTCAGCAGGCACTGCCCAATGGAGAAAAAGAAGATGTGCCCATCGCTGCCTCATCACGAACCGTCCCGCAGGGCAGCGTGTGGGAGCAATTCGATCTATGCTATCTCTAGTGATTTCAGGCTCTATCATAGTGTGGGTTAGATGATAAGTTACAAATTAAGAGAGTTATTTTTGAACGCTTTCACAAGCTCAGTTAGATACTCGTGCACAGTGCGATATCTTCCGGAACGGGATGGATAGGTGGCGCGAGCCAGCACTGGTGCCAGCAGGTCTGCCAATTCCGGCAATGTTAACAAAGCGTACCGGCCAAGATTAAAAACGAGAGTAGATTCATTTAGCGTGCTTCCGCGGACGAACTCTTCCGGGGCCATTAGTCGAGAGGATCCGTAATTAGAATCTATTTCCAAGAGGAACGAACTTCCCTCCCGACAGAGTTCCCAGTCAAAAAGCCATATATTCTTAGCTTCGAAATCGTAAATCATATTGCCTTCGTACCAGTCAACGATCATATAGTTGTGATTGCAAACTGCAGCCAGAGTTTGAGAAACTGTTATAACGGCAGCAACTCGATTTTCGAGTGGTAATTTACCAAATTTTACTCTGGAATCCTGAGATGCTAAATTTTCTCCAGCTATTCTAGGGTAAATCAATAATGAGCCGTCGGCGCAATTTATGACTTTCATCAGCGGAACTATCGCACTATGGAGATTACTTCCCGCAATATCGCTTTCTACTTTCATCCAGGATTCTCTCAGATCTGTCGGATACCATTTTATGAATACTACCTTACTACTGAACTGAGCGAACCATGCGCGTGTTTCCTGCCCGGATTTTTCGATCTCATGAATTTCTGTGCAGTTTTCTATCAGCCAGTCTGCACCAGTCTGAATACAAGAACAGACTGCATATGAGAGTACTCCCTGTATATCCGCGGACACTACGGCAGTCCCTCCACCATAGAAGTATGAACAGGGTGACGACGAAGCATCCCCCCGAGAATAGCAGACAGCAGCATGAGCCCTGCTGCCATATATAGTCCGTCAGAATATCCTCCATGCGACCTGGTCTTAAGATAACCCATCACCCAGGGGCCGATAAAGCCTCCGAGATTGCCTACGGAGTTGATCATGGCAATACCTCCGGCTGCTGCTCTTGCCCCAAGCAGGTTGGTCGTCATGGCCCAGTACGAACCAGCGCCTATCCGCTCTCCCAGTGCATTCAATGAGAGAGCCGCTACGGTAGTCCATGCGGATGGAGCATAGACGCATGCGAGAAAACCAACGGCTGCAATGGAGTAACCCAGCAGAATATGCACCCGACGATTTCCGCTTCTATCGGAATGCCCGGAGGCTGAGACCATGGCAATCGCCCCAACGATACCTGGAACTACCAGGATAGTCGATATGTAAGAAGCAGACCATAATCCGCCGCTTTTAGACTGGATCAACTGCGGGCCAAAGAAGCCAATCGCATTGCCGGCCGTAGCGGACAGAATGAACACGAGGCACATGTGTAGAATCCGCAGCTCGGAAAATGCGGACCGCAAAGTAAGGTCCTGTACCGTCTGGGTATTTTTGGATTCACTCTCAAGACGCGATGTGATCCAAGCCTTTTCATCTATCGAAAGCCATTTCGCATGCGAGGGCTTATCCGGCAGAATAAACCAGACCAGAATCCCCAGCAGAATAGACGGAATTCCCTCCACCAGAAACAGCCATTGCCAGCCTCGAAGACCTCCCACGCCATTCAATTGGAGAAGCAGCCCGGCAAGCGGCCCGCTAAAAAGCCCAAGTATGGCTGTTAAGGCCAGGAACCTCGAAATAGCGCGAGCTCTTGATGTGGCGGGAATCCAGTAGGTAAAGTAGAGTATTACCCCAGGGAAAAATCCTGCTTCTGCCACGCCTAAAAGAAATCGGAGGATATAGAAACTAATCGGTGTACGCACCAACATCATACAAGTGGATATCACACCCCAGCTAATCATAATGCGTGAAATCCACCAACGTGCCCCTACCCGCTCCATAAAAAGGTTGCTCGGAACTTCGAAGAGGAAATATCCAATAAAGAATATTCCTGCTCCAAATCCATATACCTCATCACCAAAATGCAAATCCGGTTTTAAAGTGAGCGCAGCATTTCCCACATTGGATCTATCGAGCAGGCAAAACACATAGAGAATAGCCATGAACGGCCCCAGACGCTCCATTACATTTTTCACATAAATCTTCTCTATATCAATCGTGTGCTGCGGGACTTTAGTATCGGACATCTCGATCCTTGTTGGAATTATTTTTCAATTCAAAACACATAACTCTCTACCGGCAAGTTTACCCGTTTACTGTAAAATTCCTTTGCGTAGCTGTCAAGGCATATGGATCCGAACCTATTGCATCCATTAGAGTAAGATATCCACGGAACTCGCAAGCTCAGCGTGCAGGATTGAGATGCATGACCGTCGTATCAGTCATTATTGCAATGTTTATTTGCAGAATTAGTTTTGAAACTCTTTTATGAATTCACTGGTCGCAACGGAGCAGGAATGACGAACCTTATCAGAATATTCTGGGCTATGCTGATAACATGGATTGGCTTTATAGCTTCCAGTCAGACTAATGCACTGACAGAGAAATCCGTTTTAAATACAGTACGCTCTGTTTCATGCCAGTGGAGAAATGTACGGATCGTGACGGGTGGATTTGTAGACGGAATTATATTTCATCCTCGAGTGAAGGATGTGATCTATCTTCGAACTGATATGGGCGGAGCCTATCGATGGAGCCAGAAACAAAAAGAATGGATTCCTATTACGGATGGAGTGTCTCAAACTGATTGGAATATGCATGGAATCGAAAGTCTGGCGCTTGATCCTCAAAATGCTAATCGTGTGTATCTAGCTGCAGGAACCTATACTCAGGAGTGGGCGAGTAATGGGGCAATTCTGCGCTCCAAGGATCAGGGAAAGTCTTGGCAGAGAACGGATATGCCATTCAAAATGGGAGGTAATGAGGATGGGCGCTCGGCTGGGGAACGGTTATCAGTTGATCCCAACCAGGGAAATATACTGTATCTCGGCACTCGGCATGATGGGTTATGGAGAAGCGTGAACTACGGTGAGACATGGAATCGGATTACCTCTTTTCCTGTACCGCCTCAAAGTAATGGGATTGGGATTGTCTGGATAGTTTTCGACCCATCCTCTAGTATAGATGGCAAACCAAGTTCCATTATCTACGCTGGAGTACAGCAGATAATCGGGCCTGGAATCTATATCAGTATAGACGGGGGAAGCAGCTGGGCCGTGGTGCCTGGTCAGCCACTTGGCCTGCTGCCGCATCAGGCACAGATTAGTTCCGAAGGTGAACTATATGCGACCTATGCTGATTCGGCAGGACCGAACGGAATGACTACGGGGGCAGTTTGGAAATATAGTCCCAAAACCAATAGCTGGAAAGATATCTCCCCACTTCCACCTAAGTCCGGTGGCTTCGCCGGTTTGAGTATCGACCGTGCACATCCCGGGACAATCGTGGTGTCGACGATGGACCGTTGGGGGCCGGGTGATGACATTTTCCTGAGCACAAATGGAGGCGGATCGTGGGTGGGACTCAAAGACAGTGCTTTGCTCGACGCTGCACTGGCTCCTTTCCTGAAATGGGGAGCTGAAAAACCTAAATTCGGATGGTGGATCGGTTCAGTCGCGCTCGACCCATTTCGATCTGAACACCTTCTGTTTGGCACGGGCGCTACAATATGGGAAACTAGTGACCTGAAGTCGGTAGTTTACGGCAAGCCGACACACTGGGTTGTAGGCGGCAGCGGAGTAGAACAGACAGCCGTGATCGACTTTATCTCTCCGCCTAAAGGAGCACACCTCATAAGCGCTCTGGGTGATATTACCGGATTCCGTCACGATGACCTGGAAGTCTCTCCCATAGCTGGCCAGGCTGGAACGCCGATTACTGGCACCATGACATCACTGGATTTTGCCGAACAAAAGCCAAATATTGTTGTTCGATCAGGCAGCGGGAAACCCGGCATACACGGTGTTATATCGAAGAATGGTGGATCGACGTGGAAAGCCTTCGAGAGCGAACCTCCAGGAATCCAATATGGCGGCAATATTGCAATATCATCTGATGGCAGTTCCATAGTTTGGGCCGCTCAGGGATCAGCGACTTCCTACTCCCGAGACGGTGGGATAACCTGGAAGCCATGTCTCGGCCTCCCGAAGGTATCCCGCCCAATAAGTGACCGCGTCGATGGTCGCGTGTTTTATGCATTGGATGGAGAAAACGGCAGTTTCCTCGTGAGCGAGGATGGCGGCGCTCATTTTAATACTCGGGCAACTGGACTACCACATTTGAGTTTCAATACCCAGCTTCACGCTGTTTTCGGCCATCGCGGAGATATCTGGTTTACTGGGCAATCAAAACTCTATCACTCGGTAGATGGCGGCAGAATATTCACTCATATCCCTACTACAGATCGTGCTGAGTATGTTGGATTTGGGAAAGCTGCACCCGGCCGAAGTTATCCTGCTGTCTATTTGATTGGCGCTGTGGCGGGAGTAGAGGGGATTTTCAGATCGGATGATATAGCGGCAGACTGGGTTCGAATTAATGATTCTAAGCATCAGTTCGGGCCCATTGGCCCGATTATCGGAGATCCGAGAATATATGGGCGTGTTTATCTAGGTTCTAATGGCCGCGGCATCCTATACGCAGACCCGGTATCTCGATCCTGGTGAAATCCAGGCCTGATTACTTGCGAACAGCCTCGTATAATTAAACATGACAAAACACAACATCACTCTTAAAATATTATTTTCTCACAGCCTATTATTTGCGTTACTGCTGATTATCTCTCATTCCCCAATGGCATTTGCAGTGACTCCTGTGGAAAGCGATAGCGCCGCTGCCCAAAATACGCATCTGAAGCAAGTGTGGAATTCCATGCGAAATGCAGATACCTACTTCTGGTTACCAGATGACAGGGTACTCCTGCTTCGTCGGATTCCAAACAAAGCACTCCATAAGGCGTTTGTATTGGATAATGGGAAGCTAAGCAGCATCTCTGTTCAAAAAATTTAATCGGATATATGGCCGCTTTCTTCATACGGATGTTTTTATTCCCGTATTCGCTGCGGGAGATGAGCCCGATATAAGGTATAGCTCTCCTAATTGTTCGCTCTCGGCAGATGGGAAATGGCTGCTCTGGATCTGTGAGCCTGAGGCGAGTACAAATTTGGAAGGAATGATTGCCAGGAATAACTCGTGGGTCGCTGCTCGATTGGACGGTTTGCGCAAATTGCGATGGATGCCAGCTATTGTTAGTAATGGTGCAGATGAATTCGAATGGGGTGTCGGTGCGTTTTTCTGGTTCCGCGATAATCGGCATTGGCTTTCGCTCTGGGACACGAATGTTGAGACTGGCTTCCTAATCCGGAGCGTCCAGAATGCGAAGTACCGACGATTAATACACTTCCCATACCCATTTAAAAATGCTCGGGCTTCTCTGCTTGGCATTACCAACACAAATTCCGCACTGCTTACAGGCTGCGATCTGCTGAATAAACCTTCTGGGCTTACAGAGCAAGCCGAGATGAGCAGCTATCCGCTTTCCGGCAATTCGCACACTGTCTACCGCTATACAATTCTGCTGCCTGAAATAGCGCAGATATGCGAATTGAAACTATCACCTCAGGGCGATAAGTTGATCTGGTTTTTACAGCCGGACCCCGGCAGGAAAGGGAACCCGCATATAAACGTCTGGCTGAGCGATAAGCTGGGCCGAAAATTCAGCAGACTTTATACCCTTCCATCTTATATGACAGTTGATGAAGTGCACGATGTGCGCTGGAATCCAAAAGGCAGCCTCGTTGGCTTTGTGGCAAACAACGCACTGTGGGCTATATCCATTAGCCAGCTAACAAATAGTAAGTAAATTCCTTATGCCAGCAACAACCTTAAGCTGCATAGTTAGCTCTTGTGAAGGAAACAAGAGGAAATGCGTCGTATAAGCACACAATCTGAAATTGTTTTGGCTAACGGGCAAGTGCTTCACCAGAGCATGAATTCCTTTAGTTTGACCATATATTCTTAAAGTGGTGCTTTACTAAGAAAAAATCACCACCAAACCTCATCGCAAGGTATCACGAACCATTCCCTCCTTTTTATGACTATCGTCGTCACACTTCGGGTACACTTGAACGAAAGACGTACAGCAAGCGATCTATTATAAATATTCGAGTTAGTCCTTTCGCCACGGGTGAAGCTATGTCGCAGCGAACGTATTATGCTCTCGCATTCATTTTAAACGTAATACACATAACACCAGGGATGGAATAATTAATTTCCACCATATTAATATTAAATGCTAATGATTGCAATTAGTGCCACTTCAATCAATTAAAGCTTTTGTGTGAAACCGAAGACGATCCTGTTACGTCAAAATTTCATCACGACGCTTATTGTTTTCTTGAAGATACTTGAAGGAGATTGAGATGCAGATTAAACCGGCAGGAAAAATTGTTATATTTATTTTAGTCGTTGGTGTAGCAATCGGTCTTTTTAAATACATGAAGCGTCTGGCGCCAGATTCTCAGACTGTGAACTCCGTCATTCCAGAGAAAGCCGATTTGACAAATCGTACCGAAGCACAGGGGAGCGGGGCGAATGTCCCGATGCCCGGAACGGAGCTCGGCGCAACAGATCAGCCGGAAGTTCGGCTTTTAGGTTACGCATGGAACGCTCAGATGGGAATGTTATTCGCTGCTGGAGGCCCGCAGACTACCAAAGGCAGCCTGATGGACAAACACGGAGTGAACTTCAAGTTCTCTCGGCAGGACGATAACGGGAAGCTGCAAGAGGCTCTGGTTTCATTCGCCACTGCACTCAGTCAGGGTGACAGTAATCCTTCCAAAGGCGCTCATTTTTGTACGATTATGGGAGATGGAAGTGCAACATTTCTCAAGGGATTGAACGATGCATTGAAAAGATTAGGGCCGGAATATACAGCTAAGATAGTAGGAGCGATCGGCTATTCTCATGGGGAAGATAAATTTATGGGGCCAGCAGATTGGAAAGCAAATCCCTCTGCTTCGCGTGGCGGCCTGGTTGCTGGCGTACTAAGAGACGGTGACTGGAACATTGCTCAAAAGTGGCTGGGTGACAACGGGCTGCGCACCAATCCGGATGAAAAAACCTACGACCCTGATGCGCTGAACTGGGTCAATGCTTCCGACTATATCGATGCATCAACCAAATATATTTCTGGCTACTCTGAGGATCGGCCAGTGGTTCGCAATGGCAAGCGCACGGGTGAAACCCAGCACGTATTAGTGCAGGGAGTAGTTACCTGGACACCGGGCGACGTCATCGTTGCGCAGAAAAAAGGCGGCCTGGTTTCCATCGTATCTACCAAAGAGTACAGTTCGCAAATGCCCTGCGTCATTATCGGCATTAATAAATGGATGAAAGATCATCGAACTACCGTTGAAAAGATGCTTCAGGCAATTGCTGAAGGGGGCGATGCAGTGAAGTCCAGCCCGGCAGCTCTCCATCGGGCAGCTGAGGTCAGCGAGATCGTCTATGCGGAAAAAGGATCTGATGCCGACTATTGGGAGAAATATTTCAAAGGGACACAAGAGAAAGACTTAATGGGGATGCCGGTCGATCTTGGCGGCTCGTCGGTAAACAATCTGGCAGATGAACTGCTGACCTTTGGGCTGGTTCCCGGATCGGCGAACCTGTTCGCGACCACCTATCAGGTATTCGGCGATATCGTAAAATCTCAGTATCCGGCGCTCGTGCCGAGTTATCCTCCAGTTAAGGACATCCTGGATACATCTTATATCGAAGCAGTATCAAAGCGAAGCGCACCTTCCACATCCACGATTGCGCGGGCTCTGCCTATCTATAAACCTTCCTCATCTCCCAAAGCGCAGATCAGCAAACGAGCTTACGATATTCATTTCGATACTGGAAAAGCAAAGCTCGCCGGCGATTCCGCAAAAGAACTGGATAAACTTCGCAGCAGCCTCTTAGTAGCGGCAGGAACGACTGTCGAAATTCACGGCCATACAGATAATCAGGGCAGCGCCGATGCAAATATGCGTCTGTCGGAGGAAAGAGCTTTTGCGGTGAAGAAGTGGCTTCAAAGCAAATATCCTAAAAACTTCCCGGATGAACGCATCCAGGTGACGGCTCACGGACAGACTCAGCCAGTCGCCCCCAACTCCGACCCATCCGGCCGAGCTAAAAATCGACGAGTTGAGATAAGGCTGCTGACATCAGGTTAATTTAGCTGGAGACTTGATCCGGAGGTTGAAAGACCTCGTACGAAAAATTTGGAGGGTCCATTCCATTTGCCGATTTGATCCGGAGGTTGAAAACCCCGTCTGGAAAAAGCGGTCGTCTTTCAGACGTGATTCCGTTCGTCAGACTGGAATTCAGATCGATAGTTAGCCCATGAAGGGAGCTTGCGACCGGAGATGGGCTTCGCAATTCCAGACTGGTACTTTAGTGCCGCGTTACCTGTTCACGGGCATCGCAATTCTAGACAGGGTCTTTCTATCTCGGGTCATCAAAAGACGCAAGCGATTAGTGTTCGTACAAATGATTGATATTTTTTCTAAGGACATTTATGGATAATACCACCAGGAAAGATGCTGAAAAACCTTCCCCTGAAGCAACGGATACCGAGGACACGACTGCGATAGTCGAGAAACCGATTGTGGCAGGCGCGCATAGTACGGATGCGCTTCGAGTCGGTGATATTGGGCCAAGACAGAAACGCCATCATGAGGCGAGCCCCCTGGCACGTATTTTCCTGCCAAATCGGGCGATCAGCTCTTCTACTATGGGAATGTTAATTCTGGCTGAAGCTGCAATTGCTCTCTGCATCTGGATTTTCTCGCCATTCAAAGTGCTTCCCCGTCCGATGGAAACTTTGAGCGCACTCCAGAATTTATGGATGACTCAAGGCCTGGGGCAGGATCTTTTTGTAAGCCTTAAGCTGAATATTTATGCGCTTGGTATTACGGCGGCGATGTCTCTCATACTCTCTTATCTTACAGTCGTGCCGCTTTTTCGTCCTTTGGTGGCTGCCATTTCTAAAGGTCGGTTTCTCAGCCTTACAGGATTCACCTTCATTTTTACATTGATGGTGGGTGGCGGCTTCAAACTGAAAGTCGCGCTTCTAGTTTTCGGGATATCGGTGTTCTACATCACTTCTATGGCTTCTGTAATCGCTGCAATCCCTAAAGAGGCATTTGATCATGCGCGCACACTGCGTATGAAAGAGTGGCAGGTCGTGTGGGAAGTCGTCATCCTGGGCACAGCGGATAAGGCATTCGAAGTGCTTCGGCAGAATGCAGCGATTGGCTGGATGATGCTCACGATGGTCGAAGGAATCGTACGCAGCGAAGGAGGAATCGGAACCATGCTCCTCAACGCGAATAAGCATTTTATCTTAGCTGAGGTGTTCGCAATCCAACTGGTGATCCTTTTGACTGGGCTTGTTCAGGATTACGCGATCGGAGCGACACGACGATTCTTCTGCCCCTATGCTGACCTCGTCCTGGAACGAAAAGGCGCATAGTTCTTAAATATATATCGGCCTTTAGTTATCATTTATCCTATTTTGATATTGTATTTAAATTTTTTTCGTGTGTTTCGTGTATTTCGTGGTTAATAATATTCATCCACATCACTTTAGGAGAACTTCCTACTGAGAAATTTTGGGGTCATGCTCTTCATATTTTTAGCAGTTAAAACCCAAATATTTCTCCACGAAATACAATGTATAGCCCAAAAAGATTGCGGTTCAAGCCGCCCGGATAGTATGTTTTATACCACGTCGATAGACGGCAAAATAAAAGGATGTGTGCATGACTGCGATTCCATGTGAATTCGGCGAAACAATTCTAGCAGTAAAAGATGTTTCGGTAACTTATGGTAGTGTTCCTATTCTGCGGGACTTGAATCTGGAAATCAAAGATCTCATTCGGCCAGGATTCACTCAAGGGCAGGTGGTAGGACTTCTGGGGCCATCGGGAATAGGAAAAACGACTCTTTTCCGCCTGCTTGCCGGAGTGGATAAGCCCGATCATGGTACGGTTCTGGTCGAGAAAGACTGCCGCCCAGTTGAGCGTGGCATGGTTGGCGTTGTCGCGCAGCACTATCCGTTATTTGCGCATCGCACTGTATTGGGAAATCTGATGATAGCGGGACGCAGAGCGGGACTATCGAGCAGCGATTCTCAGTCTAAAAGTATGGCGTTTCTAAAAAGATTTGGTTTATCGGAACAGGCCAACAAGTATCCTGTACAGCTTTCAGGTGGGCAGCGCCAGAGAGTTGCAATCGCACAGCAGTTTATGTGCAGCGACCACTTTCTGCTGATGGATGAGCCATTCACCGGCCTCGATCTTCTGGCGGAAGAACGGCTCTGCGAGTTCATCGTCGAGATGGCGCAGACCGACGAACTCAAAACCTTCATCATCATCACCCACGATATTACTGCTGCTCTCTCCATATGCGATACTATCTGGCTGATGGGGCGAGATCGTGACGCTCAGGACAATATTATTCCGGGCGCCAAAATTCAAAAAACCTACAGTCTCGTAGAAAGAGGACTTGCCTGGCAGAAAGGCATCACGTCGCAGCCAGAGTTTTTAAAGCTGCTAGGCGAAATTAGAGCTATATTTCCACGCTTGTAAGTTATAATATCTGTGTCAATACCTTAAACCGTGGAAAGCAATTCGTTCGAATGCCCAAAAATCGTTACGCAGAAGCTTTTAAAGAGAGTCACAATATAGTCGGAATCGCGTCCATCATCGCGCTGTCGGCTGCACTTCTTACCCCTATTCCTCTCATCGCCGGCCTGGTACTTGAAGCAGCCTATCTGCTCGCTGTACCGGACAGTAAATGGTACTCCTCCCGACTGGCAAAAAAGTACGATGCTCAAATTGAAGCTCGCCGTCAAAAATTAAAAGAACAAACGCTGCCAACCCTTCGCCCCGAACTCCAGGATCGCTTCGCAAAACTTGAATCGCTGCGCAGGCAAATAGGCGAACGACCTGCAGACGAGGAGCAGTGGTTTCGTGAAGTCCTTCGTAAGCTGGACTACCTTCTGGATAAATTCCTGCAGTTTGCCAGCAAAGAAGCACAGTTTACCACCTATCTTCAGAGCCTGCTTTCAGAAGTGAGGGGAAACAGTGCAAAAGCTAAATCGTCTGCTTCCTCTGATTTTGATTTGCCGCGTAAAAATACCCGGAGTTCCGGCTATCGCAGATCGACATCGGATTTTGTGGCGCAGCCTGATGTGATAAACACGTCAACTTTAGTCAGCGAAATACAGTCGTCCTACGATAAGGAGATGGAAGAAGTACGTAGTCAGATGAAAGAGGAGCAGGATTACGATACGCAGGCAATATTGCAGAAACGTATAGATATTCTGCAGAAACGCCATGAATTTACCGGTAAGACAGGCAAAATTCTATCTAATCTGGATCATCAGCTGCAGTTAGTGGAAGATACATTTGGATTAATTAATGATGAGATTCGAGCCCGCTCGCCGGAACAGCTTCTCTCCGAGATTGAGGAGGTAGTAGTCGCTTCAAACACTATGACCTCAGCACTGGAAGAGCTCGCTCCTTATGAGCATCTCACTGAACATTCCGATGATCTGTAGAATATGTTTGTCGCATCATTTACCGACTTTCAGATGTTTTCCTGAAGCAGGGAAAAGAAATCTATGCTAATCTGCGGATTATACGCATTTAAGTTACGAACCTAGATTTGGATAAAATGGTCTTGCATTTATCTGCAAATTGCAGCCATCCACTGCGAATATTTTCATCGAATGCGTTTAGAGTCGT
>JBBRDM010000163.1:0-12593 GCA_038203935.1 Chthonomonadales bacterium | reverse complement strand
ATTGCCGCAGTTTATAATATTATGTGGGGAGCTTGGGTGGTTCTGTTTCCCATGTCCGCATTTAGCCTGCTGCATATGCCCCTTCCAAACTACCCTCAAATCTGGCAGTGTGTGGGGATGATTGTAGGTGTGTATGGAGTTGGATACGCGTGCGCTGCGCTTGACCCGATTCGGCACTGGCCCATCGTTTTGGTGGGTCTGCTCGGTAAATTATGCGGCCCGCTCGGATTTATTACCGCAGTTTCCAGAGGGGAACTGCCGCTTCGGTTCGGGCTAATTCTGCTATTAAACGATTTTATTTGGTGGATTCCGTTTGCACTGATTTTATACCATGCCAAAGTGAGTCAGGATAAGGTCAGATTACCAAAATAAAATTATTTCTTTCATCTGGATTTCATCAAACACCTCTAATATGGAGGAGGCGCTAATAAAATAATGGCATCGAACACCACGAATTTGAAATCGGGAAATGTACCCAAAATCGTACTGGAAGGGAAATTTTATGAAAACACAAAAATCACCTTATCAGCCAAACATGCCAGAGGTTACCAGGCGGGATCTTCTAACGCGATGTGCCTCGGGAGTGCTGCTTTTTACTTCGGGATCTGCATTTGCTGAAAGGCTTCATACCAAACCCGGAGCTTTTGCGGAGGAGCTTACCCGAACCATTGCGGTGGAGGAGGGGCCGTTTTATCCCTACCACAAACTTCCGCTGGATACGGACAACGATCTGTTAATTATCAACGATTCGATCACTCCTGCAGTAGGGGATGTTACTCATCTCAGCGGGCGCATTCTGGACACAAAAGGTGAACCGATCCGAAATGCGACGGTCGAGATATGGCAGGTCGATCATAATGCAGTCTATCTTGCGGAGCGGAGCGCTCAGGTGAGTGGTTTCGATGGTAATTTCCAGGGGTTCGGACGTTTTCTGACCGGCTCGAAAGGGGAGTACTGTTTTCGAACGATCAAACCTGTTCCTTACAGAGGCAGGCCCGCTCCTCATATTCACTTCAAAGTGTCTGTCAAAGGCCGACGCGTCTGGACCACTCAACTCTTCATCAAAGGGCACGCTGGTAACCTTCGAGATGGAGTCTACAATAGAATATCTGATGCTAAGTCTAGGGAATCGGTATCCGTTGATTTTATGCCATCAAAGGATTCGAATATCGGTGAACTGGATGCTCGCTTTGATATCATTCTCGGCTCCGATAGACTGAACACCTGAACTTTCAAGCAAGTACTTCAATCGTAAATCCTCCTGGAGATTTGAAATAGAATGTCCAGGAGTGATGCTGTCGGCTTGGCGGAGGCACATCGTAACCGTCTTCTTTCAACCGTCGGTTGATTTCGTTTACGCGTTCCTCGCTCTCCTGGATAAACCCTATATGGAATGTTGCTGGATATCGTACTTCCGTTTCCTGTCCGACTTTCATGCTGGTTAAAGAAAGTACCATCCCGCTATCATCGGATACGAACCCGATATTTTTATTACCTCCCATGTTTTGTAGGCCAAAATACTTCACGAGAAATTCCTGACTCTTTGAGACATCTGTCACACTAAGATTAAGATGATTAAGTTTCAATGATCAATACCTCCAGATTCTTAAATTAACAAACCTAAAACGCGAATGGTATACTTTTAGATTATGTTCAGAGCAAAAAGAATCCTGATTATTACATTATGGTTCGTATCATTTATTTTGCATGATGCTGTGTTCGCACACGCCCTTTCCGACATGCCGGGTACTGCGGTTTTCTTCGAGCCTGGATTTCCATATTTCGGTATAAATTCTCAGGTGTCACCACAAGCTTTAGTAACGCAGCTCATTGATGCTGGTGTATCGGCAAAATCTGTGGGAGAAAATGTACTTTCAGACCCGTCTCAATTTAACATTCGAAAATTTTCCACGCTGATCCTGCCTTATGGGAACACCTATCCGGCAAAGGCATTTGCTGCCATGCGAGAATTTCATCGGGCAGGGGGAATACTCATTCTGTCGGGAATTCCATTTACACATCCTGTCATACGAAATTTGCACGGTAAATGGGTCGATGAAGGGCATAACAGTGAGGCAGCGCTATTCGGACCAAATGGCATTGGAGTAGGAGGATTCACAGGGCCAGGTTCCGATTCGAATCCATCTGTTGCACAAAATGATCTTCTGGGGATTGCAAAACTGAATTTGAACTGGGCATCCGATATGCAGTCACAGCGGCTCGATCCAACCACCCTGCCCGCAGACGATGAACTTAATCCAATTGTAGGTTCCGCTCAGCGCCCCGTGATCGCGATTCACATTCACAAAGCACCTCCTTATGCAGGCGCTGTTGATGTGTGGACGCATAACGGACCTGCTGGAGATCTCGAAGTTTGGGCTGCAGAACAACTAATGCTTCGAGGAACGATAGCAGCGTTAAAATATAAAGGCCTTCTTTCGGAATTTCAGCAGAGAATAGTTTTTGCCCGGCTTGCTGATCTGCCGAAGCCTCACGTCTACACCAACGTCATACTCCCTGTCATGCCTCGTCGATATAAGACTTTTCAGCCAAAAATGCTGAAGCCCGCTAAGCATCTCTATGTCGCAGATGTTCGCAAATGCACCCGTGATGAACGAATCCTGCTGCTATCTCTGCAGGGAATTGTTAATCGCAGAACACCCCGAATCTATCTAATTTTTCAGGACGATGATCGTTTCTGGCTGAAAGAAATGCAGCAGAAAGCAGACACTGATACGCCAATCGAAATCAGTAATCCTTTGAGCCTTGTAAATCGATTCAGGCATGAAATTCACGGGGCCGTCCTTCCCGACCCGAATATCTATCTAAGCGCATGTACCGCAGCAAGTATAGCGGGTGCAGACGATGTACTCATCGCGACTCCTGAGTTGGCTAAACGACTTCATTTACAGATTAAAATAGATTTGCGCGGCAAATTTCGGGAAGGCGCAGAGGCACTTCGATATATTCGGACAAATCTACTGCCTAAGCTCAATCCTTATCTCTCCTGCTCGCTCGACCCTGCAATTTTCGATTCTGGCGCGTTGGATCAGGTTATTGCCGCAAAAGGAAGTGTATTCTGGATAACAGGAACCAAGGCTCAATTTCTACCCGGCACTAACGGCCAAAAAGAGACTGAGGAGGTAAAGGCGCTGCTGGCTGCTCTCCCTCTTGGCGCACTTATCCGTGGGTTCTGGTGGCATGGCGATGACATGGGAATCAATGAAGGCCCTGGAGTGTCTCTGGCAAGCCGATTCGGAAAGGTCACCATCGTCAGTGACTATGTAGCTAATTTTTTGGTATTTAGCGGCGTGAATTTGGAGAGGCTGAAACAGAGATCTCAACTGCCTCCTCCAACTCTCGATCTAGGAAAAGTATACTTCAGCTTCACCATGTCTGATGGGGATAACCTTTGTACCTGGCGCAGCTATTTTCGATCCTACTTCTCAGATCCGCTCCACGGTTCGATACCAGTAGGATGGGGGATGGGACCGACTCTGATTGATTGCGCCCCGGTTTGGGCTCGATGGTATTTTGAACACTCCACTCCAAATGATGAGTTTCTTTGCGATGTATCGGGTGTGGGTTATATCTATGGGCCGGACTGGGCCACCTCACTAAAAGATCGCGGCGCAGCATATAAAGTTTTTTATAACTGGACTGAAAAGTATATGAGTAGGCTGGACATGAAAACGATCCGCCTGATGAACGTTGGGGCCCCTGATATAGCACAGGCTGCGAAACTTATGCCAGATGTGAAATTTCTTATGCCGGATTATGGCAGTTCCGGCGGTACACCCTACAAAGAACTTACATATAGGCTTGAAGGCGGCCAAACCGTTTTCCGTGCGATTACAGGTGCAGACGGCGGCGCTGAAAAGTTGGCTGATCAGATTAGAGAGCGAGTAGGGAGCGTTCGGCCAGCATTTATCAATGTATTTATCTGGAACTGGGGTTCGAAAATGTCCGATCTCAAGCGTATAATCGATCTCTTAGGGCCGGGATATATCGCAGTGACGCCCTCTCAGTTGAATCTGCTTTATCGACAGTCGCTCCTGGAGTCAGCTATTTCGAAGGTGAAGTTCTCTCAATAAGTTCTTCGGGAACCGTGACACCAAGCAGCTAAACTTAAGAGTTCCATTAAGTAAAGCTTTTAAAAGCTCGAATCCGAACTTAAACAGCCAAATAGTACTTAAGTACCGACCACCGCTTCATCCTAGTGATGAGGCGGTCTTTTTCGTGATATCAAAGTGTTCTTAAAAAATATTGGCAGTCACGAAAAAATAGTTTTGAACAATATATTGGTTTCTGCGATTTAATCTTCAGAAAGGAGAGATTGATGCAGGATGAGTATGAAGAGACACAATTTCAAAGAGCGAAGCTTGGTGAAAAAACCGCTTTCGACCGCCTGCAAAAAATCCTGGAGATTCCGGTTCAGCGATTTTTAAGACGCCTGATTGGCAATCACCCTGAAGAAGAAGATATCATGCGAGATGCATTTCTTGCGCTCTATCTGAATCTAGATCGAATTCCAAACGTTGATATGCTTCGCCCATTTCTGTTCCGTGTGCTTCGAAATCTATCCTATTCGGAGCTTCGCCGACAGGGCCGTTTCAAGACAATCTCACTGAACTCTGGAAAGACTTCTGAGAATGAGGAACTATTCGATTTGCCAGAAAAGCTTCCTTCACCGGATGAACAGGTTCAGTGGATAATGCTTTACGGTCAAATCCAAAAAGCTATCGATAGCCTGCCGGAAGTACAGAGAGAAACAATAATTCTCTATTTTGATGAACAAATGACCTACGAACAGATAGCATCCGCGTTGGCAACAGATATGGGTACTGTGAAATCGAGAATCCACTATGCAAGAAAAAATCTGTTGAGAAACCTGCCAAAAGATACCGCCGGGGCACTCGGCATAAACAAGGAGAATAAATAATGTCCGCCAATGACGATACACTGCGATCACTTATACGACTGATCCGCCCTGCTTCCACACTCAAGGAAGACCTGGAAAAAAGCATAATACTGGAGATATTCGCTGGCACGGGTGATCTGGCCATTAAAAGTTTTAACGGCCTGCAGTCAAGTGTTGCTGCCATTACAAACGACCCGTACATTTATACACTCAATTTAACTGCATCGGAATCTGCGACGGATAAAGAAAAAGTTTCACTGGCGCTTCTGGCAGCCGGTCAGCTTGCTGCCTACCTGGAAGGCCAGACTGGGCTCTCTATACAAGGTGGAGATGGTGACCACGAATATCACACCGCACCGAATATTAATATCAATAATATTGCAGGCGTGCCCGCAGAAACCATTAACAAAATTCTCGCTATTGGTGAAAAAGCGATGGAACCCAAACCCGCCGCGAATGAATAGCAACTGAGTGCTAAACAAATCATTAGTAATCTATCAGTTTATTGAAGCCGAGTTTTAAGAAATATTTTTTCTAAATTATTATTTACTATTGACATACCTATGTTTGTAGGTTATTATATACTTACACATGTAGGTTATTTTTTTAAAATCCTATTTTTTGAGGACTCACATATGTTATCTGATGATTCATTACCGCCTCTTTCTGATGCTCAGACAGAAATCATGAACGTGATATGGGATCTGGGTGAGGTGACGCTATCGCAGGTTTGCGCTGCGTTAGCTTCGCGGCGCGAACTTGCAAAGAATACCGTGCAGACGCAACTCTCACGTTTGGTTGAAAAAGGCTGGCTTATTCATAGGTCGGAGGGAAAAGCCTTTACCTATAAAGCCACTCTTCCCCGTGATAATGCACGCTCGAAGGTCGTTCAGCGACTCGTGGATGCAGTATTCGGAGGATCTGCTGAAGGATTGGTCATGACGCTGCTCGACGGTCGAAAGCTGTCGAAACCCGAAGCAGACCGTATTCGTCTGCTCATAGAGAAAGCCGAGGAGAATAAATCGTGAAAGATCTGATCAACATAGATTCGACTACGCTCATTGCCTTTATGCTCAATACATTGCTGCCCATGACGGCAGTATGCCTTCTGGGAGTCGTCACAGTTTACTTCTTCTTTGCGCACAATCCGGCGGTTCGCTATCGTATATGTCTGGTCGTTCTTTCCTGCGTACTGTTAAGTCCAATCATGTTCTTCGTTCAAAGAAATGCTGCGCACGGTCTGCTCACTTTATCGCTCATTCCTGCTGCCCGTCAGAATTCAAATCCACCGGTCTATCAGCCTCCCCATAATTTAACGGCTGCCATCCATCAAGTAAACAACCTGCCGGTCGAAATTGCAGTACCTATCCATATTTCTGAACGAACCGCACCTAAAAAGCTAATCAATCTCGGCTTGCTGGCAATGCTTTTATGGATCGCCGGTGTAGTTTATGGCGCAATGAGAGTGGCGATTGGTTGGAAACAGATCTACAAATTGCGTACATCAACCAATCTATGGAATTCCGTAAACTATGTGCAGACTTTAAACAGTGTAGAGGCAGTCCTGGGAAGCCCGCTTCCTGCAGTATATACCTCGACTGATGTTAAACTGCCTGTAGCAGTGGGAGTATTTCATCCAGCGGTTATACTTCCAGAGGGTCTCTCGGAGAAACTCGATGCCACGCAGCTCAGGCAGATACTGCTTCATGAATGTGCACATATTACATTTCGCCATACTATTGGCGGGGTTATAGAAAGGCTCGCGCGGCTTTTGTTCTGGCCGCATCCTCTCGTACATATTCTGTGCCGGGAACTTGCGCGGGCAAGAGAAGAGCTTTGCGATAACGTTGCATCACAAGAAGTTGGGCCCATATGCTACGCACGCACGCTGCTTTCAATCGATCAAGAAAGAAGCGCGTCGCCGGATATTACACTCGCGTTATCCATTATGGGATTGGGTACCTCACTCGAAAAACGAATTTCCGGGCTGCTTAATCCGAAAAGAAATCTCATGATTCGCGAAAAGCCATTGAAGCTCATGGCAGTAACAAGCGTGCTAACGCTGGCTTTTGTCTGCTGTGTAATGATAAAAATTGTTGCCGTAGAAAAAAAACGTCATCAGGAATTAGTAAAGAACTTGTCGGCTGGGGCTCAGTCTGCTGCTTTCAAATATAACGATTATAAGGAAGCCGGCAAAATCGCTTTAGATACACCTTCCGGAAAAACATCGGAATGCACCGATTCCAAGGCGCTTCCATTGCCTAAATCCGCGATTGAAAAACATTCCGGAAAAACTTCTGGCCGTCCATCAGCTGTGAGCATGAAACACCGGGTGAATGCAGTATTCAATCCGTCGAAATTCAATTTATCACAGCATAAGAACATCAATAGTCTCTCCATGCCATTGCCATCTCCTATTTCGCCTGCTGATCCAGCGGTGCCGGAAGCGCCAGTGCCGCCAGATGTACTTCCTGTCGCGCTGCAGTACAGGCCTCATATGAAAATCAGTTCCGCGATACTTACTCGAAAAAATCGCATAGATACCGAGCAGCTGACCAGCTCAGCTTCTGTAGATAATTCCGTGGCGCACGACTTAAGCGTTCCCAATAATAATATAGTAACGCGGAATTCCAGCCACACAGTTATAGTTAAGAAACTTTCGAAGCCTCTACTGGTGGCGGCACTCACTCTGTCCTCTAAGGATATGAGTGATATAGATCAATCAGAGCAGGACTTTAATGTGCATCAAATTACCTCACCAACGGGAGTGATAATTTCAAACCGGCGGCTAAGAAGCTCTTCCGATTTTCATTATGATAATCGGTCTCAAAAGGCGATTATCGGCACTACGCAAAACTTGCGTTCGAATAAATTTGCCCTAAATATTTCCAGCAATTCGCTGGATACCACCGAACATTCAAACGATGACGCTCAACCCAATCGAGATCAGGAAACACGCGATAAATTTAAAGCGGAACATGCTAAAGAACTGGCCAATTGTGATAAAGTCATCGCTGATTGCAATAGAGATCAAGCAGATCGAGCACGAGAACAATCAGATCGAGAACGAGAGCGATCGGATCGAGACCGTGAACGCGCTCAGCAAAAATTGGAGCGAATGCAGGAGAACTTTATTCGCATTAAAGAACGTGCATTGAATATGAAAAATCAGCAGATTGAGCGTTCTCGGGAAATAAACGAAAGGCATCTTGAACGATCTAGAAATCGTGCCCGGCATGATAGAGAGCAGGCTGAAAACATGCATCAGCACGCGATGGAAATGGCCCAGAACGCTCGTGAACATGCACAGGAAGAGGCGGAAAATGCACGTGAACATGCCAGAGAGCAGGCCGCAAACGCGCGTGAACACGCTCTGGAGCAGTCCGAAAGAGTCAAAGAGCAGAACCTGGAACGCTCTCGAATAGAACTTGAACGAGCGACTGAGAGAGCTGAACGCTCGGTTCAGCAGCAGATCGACAGATCCAGACGGCAATCAGAGCACGCAAAAGCATTAGCGGATCGGGCGAGAGAACAGGCAGCCCGATCACGCGAACAAGCGAATCGAGATCGGGATCAAGCCAATCGAAACCGAGATCTAACAAATCGAGAAGGTGATAGTCTGAAGCGCTCAAAGGAACGTGCCGAACGCTACAAACAGCAATCGGATAAGCTAAAGAATCAGACTGAGCAGCAAAAGAATCAAACCGATCTCGACAAAGCAAAAATGGATAAATCGAAATCTCATCCCGAGAAATTCATTTCCATCTAACCACGTAAGATTTCTCCTTGAAATCCATGTTCATCCGCTGACTTTTTAGATCAAAATTATCTTCTATAGGTGAATCACGCCTGTTTAATCACTGTAAAGAAAATTCCTGATAGTAGTAATTGCGATTATTGCCATTTAATCGCGAAACCGCACATTTCAACATTCGTCAATACGTTTAACCCGCGCAGCGATCGGACTTTCTATCGCTCCTGGCTTATGTGTAATCGAAAGGAATCTCTATGAAACGCCTTCAAAACTATTTTCTGCTGCTTTTATCAGTCGGGTTTGCGGCAGGCGCGATTCAATTGGCTCATCAAGGCGTATTTGGAATGTCAAGATCCGTATTGGAAGCATCTTCTCCACAATATTATGTGACGAGGGCCGACGCTGCGATGCCGGTTACTCCATCTACAGGAAGGCCGTCTGCTTATCGCCTGCCGGATATGCAACGTAAGTATATTATCGCCCATAATAAACTGGGGCAGTCGGTCGGCTGGGCTTTGAGACCGGGGAATAAATCTTTTCATGCCTTTCTTTGGGAAGGTGATAAAGAAACTGATCTTGGCACTCTGGGCGGCCGAGCTAGCTATGCACAGAATATCAACGATGCCTGCGAAATTGTAGGCAACTCTGAAACAGTGAATGGTTCAAAACATGCATTTGAGTGGGCAGCGGGGCATATGACGGATCTAGGAACTCTTGGTGGTGATGGGAGCTACGCAAACGGCATCAATTCCAGAGGCCAAATTGTAGGCGATGCGGATACAAAAGATGAGATCAATCATGCTTTTTTATATGAAAATGGAAGCATGCGAGATTTGGGAACTTTGGGAGGAGTACAGAGCTCCGCAAAAGACATTAACAACGCCGGACAAGTAGTTGGATATTCGGAAACAGGGATTTCTGTGCGGCATGCTTTCCTATGGAAAAATGGAACCATGTCCGATTTGAATAAGCTGCTGCCTCGTCATTCGGGCTGGGAACTTTTCGAAGCTCAGCAGATTACGGATGATGGACAGATTACTGGCGATGGTGAAAACAGGCGAGAGCACCTCCCCTTTCTCCTGATTCCGAAGTGAGCTAAATACAAAATGGCATTCTAAATAGTCCATATGGTAGAATACGTCTAGTTTTCCGATCGTTTGTTTACCCGAATCCTTTTCTTAAAGAACTTGAACGAATAATGCTTACACCTGATAATCCGGCTATAATACTTGCACCGATGGACGGCGTTACCGATGCGCCGATGCGCGCTGTCCAAGGTGAATCAGGCGCTTTCACACATGCGGTATCTGAATTTTTACGAGTCAGTATAGAGACGCTTCCCAAAAAAACATTCCAGAAGCATGTACCGGAGCTCCTTTCAGATTCAATGACTCTGAGCGGACTGCCTGTGCAGGTGCAGCTTTTAGGCGGAGATCCGGGACGCATGGCAGAATCGGCTTTCAACGCTGTGGAGGCTGGTGCGAAAGCAATTGATATTAATTTCGGATGTCCGGCTCCCACCGTTAATCGTCACGATGGGGGCGCGACCCTGCTAAAATTTCCCCACAGAATTCGAGAGATAGTAGCTTCCATTCGTTCTGCGGTTCCACTTGCGATACCTGTCTCAGCAAAATTGAGATTAGGATGGGATTCTCACGATCCTATTCTGGAAAATGCTGCGATGGCGGAAGAGGGAGGCGCGTCCTGGATAACCATTCACGGTCGCACTCGTGTACAGGGCTATGCTCCGCCAGCGTACTGGAATCCCATTGGCCAGGTGCGTGAGCGGGCTGGAGTTCCTGTGATTGCGAACGGCGACATCTGGAATATTGCTGAGTTCAGACGCTGCCAGGATGAGACGGGCTGTATTCATTTTATGCTTGGTCGAGGAGCGCTGGCTAACCCGTATCTTGCCCGTCAGGCTGCATTTGAACTTGGATTAATTCCTCAGAATCGAATAGTAGAGAATACTGCAGATTTTAACTGGATTCCTCTGCTGCAGAGGCTGGTGGAGTATACAGAGATGTATTCTGAAAATTCGTCTTATCAGTCAGTAAGGCGGATCAAGCAGTGGCTAAGCATGGCCAGCCGTTTCGGTGACTTTAAATATTTTGATTTTATCAAACGTGCTGCCAACACCGAAGAGATTTTTGAAATATTGCATCAACTTGCCCCACGCTCATCCGCAATCATTCAGTGAATTTTGCAGCTTTCTGCATTCGATGTCCGAAAACGGCGAGTATTTTATACAGAGCTCCTGTATAATAGCAGTATGAAACTCGATCCTCTACATTGTTATCAGGCACTCCTCTCGCACGACAATCGTTTCGATGGGGTGTTTTTCGTAGGCGTCTCCACTACAGGAATCTACTGCCGCCCCATATGCACTGCTAAAACTCCTCGGTCAGAAAATTGTGCATTCTTCACCAGTTCGGCTGCCGCAGAACGGGCAGGATTTCGCCCTTGTTTACGCTGCCGACCAGAACTGGCTCCAGGAAATTCAATCCTTGATTCTTCAAATCGGCTTGCTGCGGAGGCTTCGAGGCGAATCGAGGATGGCGCTCTCAATGAGTTGAGCGTGGCGCAGCTTGCTTCGGAATTTGGAGTAAGTGATCGCCATCTGCGTCGCGTATTACTAGCTGAATTTGGTGTGACACCAGTTGAATTAGCTCAAACGCAGCGTTTGCTCTTTGCCAAACGGCTGCTCACGGACACAAAACTCTCGATCAGTGAAATCGCATTTTCAAGTGGATTCTCAAGCCTTAGAAGATTCAACTCACTATTTCTGGAGAGGTATCGACTTAGCCCTTCCAGCCTTCGGAAATCAAATTTCCGTACACTCGAACCTGATAAGTTGATTTGTGATCTTGCCTATCGGCCTCCGCTCAATTGGGCAGCTATGCTCTCATTTCTGGACAGCAGATCTACATGCGGCATTGAAGCAGTGGTGGGTAATCGCTATTTTAGAACCGTGTCTGCAGGTGAAATCAATGGCTGGATTGCGGTCGAGCATAAGCAGGACAAAACTTCGTTAAGAGTAGAAGTATCAGCCTCGCTGGCTTCGCAGCTTAGGAAAGTATTAACCGGTGTTAAATATATGTTCGATCTGTCGGCCCACCCTATTGAGATCGAGAAACACCTGGGAGAGATCACTGCTTTGCATTCCGGAATGAGAGTTCCAGGAGCATTCAATGGATTTGAGCTGGCAGTCCGCGCCATACTCGGTCAGCAGGTGAGCGTCCGAGCAGCAACTACCTTTGCCGGCAGGTTTGCAAAAACCTTTGGAAGCTCTATCGAGACGCCTTTTCCAGAGCTGACACATGTCTATCCAAAGGCAGACATAATTGCAGAAACTGATATAGAAAATATAATCTCGCTCGGGATAATTAGATCGAGAGCAAATTCAATTTTAGCTCTTGCTCGTGAGATAGCCGTTGGCAGTATTATTTTGCAGCCAGGCATTCATGATGAAGCCCTTTTTTCTAGGCTGAAAAAACTTCCTGGTATTGGGGAGTGGACTGCGCAGTATATCGCCATGAGAGCGCTTTCATGGCCGGATGCTTTCCCGCATACCGACCTTGGAATCTATAAAGCGCTTGGAGAAAATAGGCCAAAAGAGGTGCTTAAACTTGCAGAATGTTGGCGGCCCTGGCGCGCTTACGCTGCCATGCATTTATGGAAATCTTTGGAGGTGCTGAAATGACACACTTTACCTGTTTTGAAAGTCCGCTGGGCGATCTGCTTTTAACTTCGGATGGAGTATCACTTACAGGCTTGTTCATGCGCGATCGCGTTGAAATGGCAGAGACGGCAGGCTGGATTGAAGACGACAATGCAGTTCCGTTCGATGAAACTCGGCGTCAACTCCATGCCTATTTCTGCGGCGAGCTGACTGAATTCGATCTACCGTTAAAGTTG
>JBBRDM010000162.1:0-12722 GCA_038203935.1 Chthonomonadales bacterium | reverse complement strand
GGCTAGCTCGAAGAGTTTAGCTTTCACAAAAAAAACGGCTTCATCATTTCGATGGAGCCGTTTTTTTTGTGAAACCGCTTAATAAGAGCTGCCGTAATTACTTGGAATGTCACAAAAACTATCGTTCTTCGTACACAGATATATGTTTGAAATATCTGAGTCAAAATTGAAAGCAGCAAATCTACGGATTAAATAGTTCCCCCAGATAATCTTTGGATGTTAGTTCATTAGCTTTAAACTCGTTTAAAATATTACATAAAATTAAAATTTGGCCGCGATTGCTGTACAAGATAGTTTGAGATTTGACCGTGTTCTTCCCAGTCAACTAAGAAATTCATCTTGTATGGCTAAGCCAACCAACTGTGCGTTCCGAGTAGAGAACGTGAGTAAATGACCCTCCCTGGGCCGCCTGAAAACGGCCCATATTTTTTTACTCCTTGATATAATCTGCTGTCACAACTGAAGTAAACCCGCCGCGAACATTAAAATTACCCACAACAGTCATCGAGCGCGGTGAGCATGCTTCGATCAGGTCATCCAGAATTCGATTGATGACTGCTTCGTAGAATATTCCCTGATTCCTAAAGGCAAAAAAGTAGAGCTTTAATCCTTTGAGCTCCAGGCATTTTTGATCTGCTATATACTCTATGGTGATTGTCGCAAAGTCGGGCTGACCTGTTTTCGGGCACACCGAGGTAAACTCCGGACAGACATGTACGATTCGATAGTTTCGTTCCGGGCGTGGATTATCAAAAACGTCCAGCAGCGCCACCTGTTTTTCTCTGCTGAATTCACTTGTAAAATCCATAAATTCTCCTTAATACCTTGCTTTATATTAAAATATGATTTTCTCGCCTCTATTATACTCTCATCCGTCTGGCGTTGGGATTCCTTACAGGCACTAATTCCAGGTTGTAGAGTATAATAGTAGTTCAAGAATTTCCGACTTTTTAAGGAGTAAGACCTCATGTCAGACAATCGCAGCGCTTCATCAAGTGCCGTGCTTCTTCCGGATGCGCTCGGCCGATTCGGAGAGTTCGGCGGGCGATTCGTCCCTGAGACTATCATCCCGGCACTGGATGAACTTGCCGCCGAATATGAGAAGGCCAAGAAAGATCCCCTTTTTCAGCAGGAACTAGACCTTCATCTTAAAGATTTTGTCGGAAGGGCAACACCACTCTATTTCGCAGCACGCCTTTCCAAAAAGTACAGCTCCCGAATCTATCTCAAGCGTGAGGACCTCTGCCATACGGGCGCGCATAAAATCAACAATACCCTTGGTCAGATACTGCTTGCTCTCCGCATGGGGAAGCCTAGAATTATCGCCGAGACAGGAGCCGGACAGCACGGAGTGGCAACAGCAACTGTGTGTGCACGCTTCGGACTGCAGTGCGAAATCTATATGGGGGAAGAGGACATCGTTCGCCAGTCGCTCAACGTAGCCAGAATGAGACTGTTGGGAGCGAAGGTGAATCCTGTATCGAGCGGTACTAAAACGCTGAAAGATGCTACCAACGAAGCGATGCGCGACTGGGTCACCAATGTTCGCGATACACACTATATTATTGGTTCTGTAGTTGGGCCGCACCCCTATCCCATGCTGGTCCGAGATTTCCAGGCAGTCATTGGAAATGAAACTCGAATTCAATCTATCGAAAAAGAGGGGCGACTCCCTGATTATATTATCGCCTGTGTCGGCGGCGGATCGAACGCGATGGGCATCTTCTATCCTTTCCTATCCGACAAGCAGGTTCAGTTGATCGGGGTGGAAGCAGCCGGAGAAGGGCTGGAGAGCGGGCGACATTGCGCGCCGCTTACTGCCGGCAAACCAGGCGTGCTGCATGGATCGGCGAGTTATCTTCTCCAGGACGCGGATGGTCAGGTGGCTCCATCCCATTCGATATCAGCCGGATTGGACTATCCAGGGGTTGGACCAGAGCATTCCTATTTGAAAGATTCATTCAAAGCAAAATACTCAGCCATTTCCGATGCCGAAGCGCTTCAGGGCCTGGAGCTCCTTGCGCATCAAGAAGGCATTATTTGTGCGTTAGAATCAGCACATGCGATTGCTCAGCTTGAGAAAATGAAAGCAGATCTTCATTCGGATACTTTCACGGTTATCAATCTTTCTGGCCGTGGCGATAAAGATATGGACACTGTAGTTCGCGCACTCGAGCTTGGCTGAAACGTACGCAGAGTGAAGAAATTTGTGTGTGAAACACACTCGAAGGAGAGATATTGAGCCGCCTTTCACCTCTTTTTGCAAAACTTAAAACACGTAATGAACGCGCGCTAGTCTGTTACATAACTGCGGGTGATCCCTCTGCGAAACTCACTGTTGATATTATAAAAGCGATTGCCGAAGGCGGTGCAGACGCGGTGGAAGTCGGCATCCCTTTCAGCGATCCTATGGCAGACGGTCCGAGTATTCAGGCATCTACTCAGCGGTCACTGGATAAAGGAATGTCTACTCCCAAAACGCTTGCCGCAATTCGAGAGGCGCGTAACCTCTGCCCGGATCTGCCAATAGTTCCTATGACCTACTACAATCCGGTGCTTTGCTATGGTCTGGAAAAGTTTGCACAGGATGCAGCCACTGCCGGAGTCGATGCGGCTATCATAACCGACCTTACTCCGGAAGAAGCCGACAACTGGATTGAAACCGCAGCTGCAAACGGCATCGATCCGATATTCCTGCTTGCACCAACGAGTACGAAGGAGCGTATGGCGATTGTCTCCAAAATATCGAAAGGCTTTATCTACTGCGTCTCAAGGACCGGTGTTACAGGTGCAAAGCAGGATGTTCCCGTTGAGTTGAAAAATACTGTAACATCAATTCAATCCTATTCTGATACTCCCGTGTGCGTAGGATTTGGGATATCGACTCCGGAACATGTACGAACAATATCTGCATTTGCAGATGGCGTGGTGGTTGGAAGCGCACTGGTTGATCTCATTCACCAAAACAGAGACAGCGCCGACTTATTGAAAAAAGTTACCGAATATGTCGCCTCCATGAAAGAAGCGACAAAGCATTAAATTTGTTACCTTGGGCTGCAACCCAAGTCTGGAATTGCGAAGCCCATTTTATACTCTTGGGTGAAACCTAAGTCTGGAATTGCGAAGCCCATCTCCGGTCGCAAGCTCCCTGCATGGGCTGATTCTCAAAGTTAATTCCAGTCCGAAGGACGGGCATTCCGTCTGAAAGACGACCGCTTTTTCCAGACGGGGGGTTTTCAACCTCCGGATCGATTCGGCAAATTGCACGGACGACCGCTTTTTCCAGACGGGGGTTTTCAACCTCCGGCAAGAACTCGGAGAATAAAGAAAGGTTTCTATATTGACACCGCGTGAACTTGCCGCAAAAATTGATCATACCCTTCTCCGTCCAGATGCCGATGAGAAGTCAGTCCGTAAAGTTTGCGATGAAGCCGCAGCGAATGGTTTCGCGACCGTCTGTATTCATCCGTGCTGGGTGCGACTGGCAGCTACGGAACTTAAGGGCAGCGGCGTGCTCATTGGAACTGTGATCGGATTTCCTTTTGGGGCACAGTCTACCTTCACAAAAGGGTTTGAGACCAAGGAAGCCATTCTGCAGGGAGCGCTTGAACTGGATATGGTCATGAACATCGGAATCGCAAAATCCGGCGGGCAGCTCTTCTGGGAGATTCTGAAACAGGATATCAGAGCGGTAGTTATGGAAGCCAGCGCTGGCGGAGCCAGTGTAAAAGTGATTTTGGAGTGCTGTTATCTAACGGACGAAGAGAAAAGAACTGCTGCAGAAATCGTGGTTGAGACAGGCGCTCAATATGTAAAGACTTCCACTGGATTCGGCCCGAGCGGGGCAACGGTGGAAGATGTGCGGCTTCTGGCAGACGCGGTAGATGGGCGCTGCAAAGTAAAAGCTGCCGGAGGAATCCGTGATCTTCAAACGACGCTTACGATGCTGGATGCAGGCGCCGATCGTATTGGTACTAGCGCGGGAATTTCTATACTCGAGGAATTAGCACGAACCAGTGCATGAAACAGGGTGCAAAGATGGCTATTGACCCTTCGGGCAGTTCTCAAAATCGAATTAAAGTTGGCATCATCGGCGCAGGATGGTTCGCATCCCGGCGGCATATTCCGGATCTGCAATCAAATCCGTTGGCTGAACTTACCTGCTTCTGCAGAAGAGATGCCGCCGCTAGAGAGACTCTATCCCAAAAATTCAATATTCCCTTCGAACAAACTTATGACGACTGGCAGGCTATGCTCGATAATGAAGATATCGACGCAGTCCTCATTTCAACGCCCAATGCACTTCATTTTGAGCAGGCTAAAGCAGCCTTAGAACGCGGGCTGCATGTGCTGATCGAGAAGCCTATGACCGTTCTGAGCGAGGATGCAAATGAACTGGTCGAACTGGCATGCAGCTCTAATCTCCAGCTGGGAGTTGCCCTCAATCCGCCATTCTGGGCCCACTGCCACAAGGTGCGCCGTGCCTTGCAGTCACCTGAAATGGGGCAGCTGGAAAGCGCTTCCATCTACTGGACCGGCTCTGCGGAGTACGTATTCGGCAGAACTTCAGCTCCCGAGAATTTAACCGGAGTGGTTCAGCCAACTATGTACCGAAGCGATCCTATCCTGAACGGCGGCGGCTACTGCATAGATGGCGGATCACACATTATTTCAGAACTGCTCTGGCTTACAGGGCTGAGAGCGAAGAGAGTCTCAGCGTTAATGGATACGTCCCCGACCGACATGCGTGCTCTCGTGAGTATTGAACTTGAAAATGGCGCGATGGCATCACTAAACTTTATCGGTGACAGCAAATACCCGGGGCGCAGAGTACGGAGTATACTAGGTACTTCGAACGGAGTGGTGACCATAATCACTTACGATTTCGAAACAAATATCGTCGTTCACGGCCAGGAGCATCAGAAGTTTAAAGAATCGGATTTAGTTCCGGTAGCCGGCCCCACAACAAATTTTGTGAATGCAATTCTTGGAAAATCTGAACTGTTTTCTCCCGGTACACACGGCGCGCACGTGGTTGAAGTCGTCGAAGCTGCTTACAAATCTGCAGCTTCTGGATGTGTGATATCCCTATAACTGCATCTGCATTACGCAAGACAGGACACTAAGTTGGAAGATCAGCTGGATCCCCTGCAAAAAGTCGATCTCGCCATGCTGCGAGCGGAATACCAAAAACGGTATCAGGCAATGATCTCTTATATCAAAGAGAAAGTCGGTGCAGGAGTTGAATACCGCAATGCTGTTGCACGAATAATTGTATCTGAAACAGGCGCGTACTGCGAATTAAATGATCTGCCTGAGAATTTTTACGGTACACTCGGGGACGAAGTGGAGCAGAGATTTCTTACGAAGGCAGAAGCGCTCGATCTGCTCGAAAAAGTATACACTGCTATTCCATTAGCTAATCCTGAAAATACACGGACTTTCTCCGTGTTCGCACTCTATTCACGTCGAGGAATAGTGGATCGTAAAAACTGTTTTGTATACGAATACAATCCAGAGCAGCCTCAGCAGTCTGCCGAAATTGGCGTTTACATCCCCGATACTCTGCCTCTCTTTTTCAAAATAAACCTTGATTCCGATTTTTCCTCAGATATTCTGGATATGGAAAGAGGCCTGGTTTTTTGCCTCGCGACCGCCGGGGACCGACACATCATGATTCGTATTCCATTTAAAGGCGAACTGGTAACCGACCTCGGCAATCTTCCCACATCGAACACAATCCACTAAATAATAATCTATCTGCTGGATATCGGTTAACAGAACAAGAAACATAGAGCCAGATTATTCGCCATCAATATGTAATACCTTTCGAGGCAGCTGTTGAGATTCGTCAGCTGCTCCTAAACGCCGGCCCGAAATACGGAATAACTGATGTTACTCGGGCAGCAATTTTCCCAGGATTAAACTACCCATAGCTTGTATAAGCGTTCTTATCATGAATATTAACGAATTGGCATTACAATATAGCGTCTGAAGAAAAAATCATTGATCTTGCATCGGTAATCTGTGCTAATCTGAGTAATCTGTGGATAAAAAATCTGAGGTAATCTGTGGATAAAAAATCTGAGGTAATCCAGATAAGGATATTTAACATGCAAAGGATTTAAAAGCATTTTATCCACAGATTAGCACAGATTACTTTGGTGCTGCCATACAAGCGACGGCATTCGAAAAAATTTTCATATCCTCTTACTGTGCTGATTAGCTGCGTAACATGTCTGAATAATTAACTATATGGTCAGTATTGGAGAAAGTTTTCGGCTGCGCAAGATGAGCTAGGAATAAAGAAGGTGGCTTGAAGGTGCAAAGAATTAATAGTCGTTTAAATCTGATTTCGCTGTGTCTCTGCACCGGAATAGCAAGTATATTCGTAGGAATGATTTGCCACTCATATTCTTTACAAGAAAACAAGCAGTTTTCATATTTTATCCATCGTGGAAAGAATGAAATTACAGCCTACGAACACGGCATATCTGATAAGCCTAGAAAAATCAAATCGCTGCGGCGAATAGAGTCAAAGCTAGAAGATGAATATGATCAATTTTTAGATGCAATAGCGAAAAAAGATCCTACTCGAGCAAGAATCCTGCTCAACAAAGTTTTCAACCCAAATCTTATACAATACGATCATCAGTATATTTTGATAGAAGCAATAGGTAGAGTTGAAGCTTCAAAACGATCTCATTTGATAGTTAAGTCTCTTATTGATAATGGTGCAAAAGTAAATGTACTAGATTCTTTAGGCGAATCACCTTTATGGGTAGCATCTTCTTGCAATCATGTCGAAGATGTTCGTTTGCTTCTAAGTCACTCTGCTAAGATAGACAGTAAAGACAGGAATTTGGAATCTCCTCTAACTGCGGCTGCTCGTAATGGTCATACCCAAATTGTAAAGATATTGTTGGAACACGGAGCAAATATCGAAACAGGATATGGCTATCCATTATTCCAAGCAGCACTACACGGGCATTTAGATATAGTCAAAGTACTGTTAAAAATGGGAGCGAAAATAGAAGGGAGTGCAGGTAGTTTAACACCTCTAATGGCAGCAGCTGAGGATGGTGATAGCGACGTTGTGAAGTATCTAATTGCTCATGGAGCAAATGTAAATGCTCGAGATGAAAATAGAGATACTGCTTTAATAAGAGCAAAATATTTCATGCATCCGGAAATTGTTGCGATTTTAAAGAAAGCTGGAGCACGCCATTAATTGATTTGAGATGCGATGCATACCTATTCTTCATAGTACTAGAATTCTACCCATCGATATAACCATTGTAAACAGCAATTTATGCCGTATCTACTGAAAGTTGAACCAAAATATGTTATACATTCCAGTCGATTTGAAGTTTTGCCGGCTGGTGAGAATTATTGCTTTGCGCCTGCTTTTATGAGCAGTTTTACAAGATCAGAATATCCCAATCTCTTTGCCAGATGCAACACACTTTCACCAGTTAAAAACCCCAGACCTTCCAATTCACAACGCTCATTCACTTTAGCCCCATGCCTGATCAGCAAGGCGGCTATTGCTGTATTATGCCACTTTATAGCTTCCATCAACGGCGTTCGATTCCAGCGTGTTTTTTGATTTATATTAGCTCCGTGAGCTATCAGGTATCGCATAACCGGCAAGTCCGCTTTGGCCGCAGCCATTTGAAGCACGCTTTCATAAGCTCCGCCGCCGTTAACATCCGCTCCGGCTTTCACCAATACCTTTACGACGGGCAGTCGTCCTTTTCCCATTGCATCCTGCAGCGGAGGTCCGAAACGAGCGCCATTGTTCAGAGTAGCGCCGCGAGCTATCAGCAGCTTTATCGTCTGTATATGGCCTTCTTGGGCCGCCGCATTCAGTGCAGTCTCTCCGGCCGCACCCAGGTCGTTTATATTTGCTCCATATGCTAAAAGCAAATGAATAATTTGATTATTTCCGCTCTCTGCGGCGGGCGCTAAAAGCCTGTAATCATATCCCTGAACAACTATATTCCCTCCTTCCTTCAATAGTTGCCGAGTGAGAGTTACATCCCCATTTTCCACTGCAGTAACTAAGGCAGCATTAAGAGATTCTATTTGCTGCTTAACCGGAGGTTTTGCGTTGAGGGCGCCTGCATCGTGAACGCCGAGATAAGACAATAACAGGAATATGAACAATAGACAGTAAGTTCGCATGATAGTATTAGTTTCTCTTTATGATGAAGGAATAGTCCTTCCCCGTTTTTATAGTCAGGATGTTGAGCCGCTATCGCCTCAGTTTGATGCCGTTGTTGAAATTGTTACTCAAATTCTGCCGGACTTTGATATCCCAGTGATGAATGCATATGAATTATCTACATGGCTCATTGCGGCTCCCGATTTTTGGACGAATATACAGCCATAAAATCATTGCAAGATCACTTTATGGCTTTAACACGCTGCCATAACCAAATCGCTTCCTGGCGTGCTGCTGCTGCCATTGCCCGCGCGAAAGTCCAAAGCAGCGGGCCATCACTGAAGGCCGCCATAATCGCCATTAAAGTGCGAATCGACATTCGTGGTTCATTGGACATAGCGAACAGCGGCTCCCACGAGTCTGGCTTGAACTTTGCTTTAAAAGAATCCAAGCCCTCAAAATTATAGAATCGCCGTCCATGCAGGCGTGCCCACTTCATAGCCATTCGGAGCCAGAGTGTAGGGGTTTTTGCTGCTCGTCGTTCTCGCTGCGAGAGTGGAACCAACCCCAGCGTGATATACTCACAGCCATCCAAAGCCAACGCCCGCATCACAGCATCCACCATCAACTCCGCAGTACCATTCACTGCTCCATGCGCACGCACTATCTGCTCCACCAGCCACCCATTCCGAGATGGCACAGGCGTTGCTATCAAAAAACCAACTGGCTGACTATTCACCTCAGCAACAAATATGCGCCTGTCTATCAGGCGGTCGAGGGTCACAGGCTCGGTTAAAAAATGTAATGTAGGCAGGATATGATGCTCCAGCCACTCATCCAGACACCTCTGTAAGCCCTGATTCTCGGAGGCGTGTTCCGCAGGCCATTCTGTCACGACGACACCTTTATGCTTCGCGCGGTTTAGCTGGGCACGAAGCGATGCATTCTTATGCAGGATATCCAGCCAGTGTCCTGGATTCCAGGCAGGCTGTGCCCCGATAACAAGGGCCGCATGGAAAGTTGAATTGACGAGAGCTTTTTGCATTCGCGATGTGGCAGCAAACCAGCAAACACGCTCGCCATATCTCATCGCATCCTGCTCAAAATCGCATACGACTTCGGCAAGTCTGCTCTCCTCACAGATTGGCGCGCCCGCTGCTACCCTTGTTCTGAAGTGGCTTGCATACCCCACTACAGCCGTGCCATCGTATGAGAACCAGTGCTGTATATCTGGATTGAGTATCTGGTAGGCAGTTGCATTCCATCCATGCTGAAAAACGAGTTCTCGTGCCCTGCGCCTCAGAGTTTCTTCTGTTTTCTCCAGGCTAAAATTGTTTGAATGCTGCGAGTATGCGAGTGGTTCTGCTAGTCCGGAGTCAGCCTGCTCCTTACATCGTATAATAGCTGATTGCACAACCATTGGGAATGTCTGAGGCAGTTCGTGTCCTGCCTGGGGAATGATTTGGAGTTTCGAATGCGGGATAGCACGATGCAGCGCATGCGCATGATACTGTGCATCTACAGTTCTGTCGCTGTCACCAATAATGATCTCTAATGGGGCAGTAATTTCCGCATATCGCTTAGAAAGCTTTTCGAGATGCTCCCATGCATCCAAGTTTTCCTGCACAAACGCTGCGATCTGCTCGGGAGTGCGCAGCCAGAGTGCGTTTGCTTTTCGCTCATAATCATCTGGAATCGCTGCAGGATAGAACGCCTGCTTGAGGCTGCGCTTCAGCAATAGTCGCTTTACGAGAGGCAGAGTAAGAAAAATAATAGAGAGATGACTGCCAATCCACCTGGCTGCGTGCAGAAGCGGAGATGGAGGATTAGCTGTTCGATAAATCCAGGGGCTGAGAAGGACGATTCCCACAGTCTCCTGAGGATATTCCAATGCGTAGAAAAGACAGAGCGCGGCGCTCCAGGAGTGCCCGACAAGTATTGACTGTGAAATACCTAGCTGCTGTAGTGCGGAGTGTATTAAATGCGCTTGAAGCGCCATTGTCGCTGGCTGCCCTGGAATAAGCATACTATATCCATGGCCGGGGCGGTCAAAGGCGATGAGATCGAACTCCTCGAGGGAAGGTCCATCCATCAGCTGTTCAAAATCCTGCAGAAACCCGTCACTCCCATGCAGAAGAACAACAGAGGCTCCGCCCGAACTCCCGGCGCGAACATAATGCAGCCTGCAGCCTTCAACAGTAATGAAGCTGCCCAGTGGAGGATAAACGGCCTCTGCTCTGCGAGAGCTGAAAACTGCTCGCCTGTATAGTACCGCCCCTAATAAAACCTGACCTGTGGTCAACAACAGGTACATTATGAAATTACTCAGCAGATTCGCATCCATTTCTAAGCTGTTCCACTGCTCGTTTTGCTTCCGGCGCAATCATCGCGGTTATTCTGACGTTGGCTTCCAGCCTTGTTTTAGCCGTTGGAATCCATTCTTGTGATCCCATGCGGCAGCTGACCAGAATACAGCCTGGCACCAGCCCGAGCTGACTCACTTCGCAGCCTTCGAATGGGGAACCAGGTTCCACTTTGAATTCAAAAACGACAGGCTCTTTAGGATCGGGAATCGAGCCGCCTCTCATGAGCTCACGCTCCAGTAGATTCTCATAGATGGGAAGTTCGCCAAACGCTTCTGCAACAAGGTAGGCACAGAAGCACGCCACCAGAAGAGGAAGCATCTGCGCATAATTGCCCGTCATCTCTAAAATGAGCACAATGCCTGTTAGAGGTGCGCGAACGATAGCCGCAAAATAGGCAGCCATGCCGACCACCGCAAAAATTGCCGGGATCGGGACTAAACGAGGATAAAACAGATGCGTTACCTCCCCGACTCCCAGGCCAATCAGAGCGCCGAGCACTAGGAGCGGAGCAAATATTCCGCCGGGAACACCGGTTCCATAACTCGCCATTGAGAGTATAAAGCGCACAACAAACCAGGCCATGATAACCCCAAGTGCGCGGTGGCCTTCCAAAAACGACTCCGCTAAATGATGTCCTCCCCCGACTGCATCCGGATTAAACCAGGCTGAGATACCGACGATCACCCCGACAACTGAAGCCGCGATAAAACCATATTTTGGAGCGATTTTTGCAAAGAGGCTTACTGTACGCATGAGGCAGCGATTGTAGAACACGCCAAGTAGTCCAGTGATTATTCCCACTACTGCAAATGCTGGAAGCGCCAAAAGCGAAGGAACGGGATAGCTGGGGATGCGAAAGACGGGCAACTGACCGGATGCAAATCGAGCAACGATATCCGCTACCGACGCGGCAATAAATACCGAACCGAACACAGCCTGACGGAAATCTTTTTGCACCTCTTCGAGAACGAAAATTACTCCCGCAAGTGGTGCATTGAACGCGGCTGCCAGACCTGCCCCTGCCCCGGCTGCCGTAAGAGTAAGCCGATCACGAATACCAAGCCTCATCCAGCGAGATACAGCATCACCCACTGCGCCGCCCATCTGCACGGTCGGCCCCTCCCGCCCGAGCGCCAGCCCGCCTCCAATTGCCATCATGCCGCCGAAAAACTTGACTGGCAGCAGTCTCTTCCAGTCGAGTTCTCTATAGCGATGCAGTACAAGTTCGAGATGAGGAATACCGCTTCCAGATGCTTCCGACGCAAACTTCCTGACCAGATAAAGCGCGATGGTTGTGCCGATTATGGAGAACAGAACGGGAAATATCCAGCCAAAAGAAGGATAATGATGTGCCCAGGATATGAGGCCGTTTCGCAGATTGTCTGCCGCAGCAAGGACTGCGCGAAATGCAGTCGCCGCCAAACCCGCAAGCAGACCGACCACAGCTGCTCGCGGGAACAGCCTTCTTCGCTGCTGGCTTACATTGAGATACTCCTGAATCTCGGAACGCGCATTCGATTGAGAATCGTTCAGTACTCTGCTATCCTGCATCGCTCATCCCTTCGAGACTGCCATAGAGATGATGCACCTGACAAAACTCCTCGATAAGAGTCAGGATACGGGCAATGCGCGGCCCTCTGATTTTGTAGATCCGATTTGCACCTTTATGTTCTACCACTAATATTCCAGCGCGGGTCAGCAAAGCCAGATTTTGTGAGGTGGCAGATTGGCCCAATGAAAGCGCAGCGCAGATCTCATTTACGTTCATCTCCTCTGTGCTGAGAAGCTCCACGATCCGCAGCCTCGATGGATTCGACAAAGCTGCGAACAACTGGCTTGCTCGATCTCTAGTAAGCTCATTCAAAGATATAATCCTTATTGAATATTAGTATATTATAATACCATAATATACTAATATTCAATAAAACAGTATCCATATCAGCTTAGGAATGAAAAGAGACACAATTTGTATAAATTGGTAATGCAGCGAGTCATCGGCTTTCTCGCCACTTTGAATGTACTCATTCACAAAAGCAAGTGTGCAGACTTCTGCTGCCTATGTACTTATGATGGTGCTGCACAACTGATGTAGTGTTTTGATTCCAAATACGCCATCTATTTTTCGCTTACGAGGCCGTGCTGCCAAAAGTTGATTTTATTCAGCAGCTATCGCTCGTGTAACTAGGCTT
>JBBRDM010000161.1:0-12733 GCA_038203935.1 Chthonomonadales bacterium | reverse complement strand
TGCGATCATTACCGCAAGCGTATCGAGACTACCTTTAGTGTGATAAGCAGCCATTTTGGTCGTAAAATCCATGCAGTCACACGAGTAGGTTTAGAACTCAAGATCGTGCTAACCGTGCTGGCATATGCTATATTACAATAGGTAGCAACTTGGGTTATTTAATATCGGGGTGACAAGATTTGAACTTGCGACCACTCGCCCCCCAGACGAGCATTCTACCACTGAACTACACCCCGTTGTTTGTACTCCCTATTATAACCTCCGGAGAGGCAGATGTCAAGCCGATATATATCTATATCAGACATCCAGTTTAATTGAGTATCTATCCATTGCATATGGAGAACATACATACAGAGGCCCTATTTTACAAAATAAAATAGGGCCTCTTCAGCTATTGTTCAGTTTTCAAGACAGAAGATTATTGACCACTCCTCTCTTTCGCATCTTTCTTATCTTTGTCAGCATCCGCTGGAGTTTCAGTTTTCTCCACAGGTTTCTTCTCACTTTCGATTGGAACCTTTACTTTTTTCTGTTCGACACCATCAGCATGGTCGGTAGGTTTCGTTGCGGGAACTTGTTTACTGGGAGCTTTATGCGCAGGAGAAGGACCTGGTCCCATTGGGCGATTCGGCATCGATCCACCTTTGGCTGCATTTCGAGCTAATTCAATATCTGGCGGAGCAAGCCAAACTTTACGCGCCATGAAACCGAATACTGCAAGAGCAACGAGAATAATTGCAAAAGCTACCGGTGTAGATATTTTTTGTTTCATAAAATCATCTCATCCTTTATTAATGCTTTTTTTCTTGTATCGTTATATATCGATCAACATCAATATTTAACCGATTTTCGACGATACCCGAAGGCCAAACAATTTCTAACTTATCGATTCGTTTCGCTTTCCCTAAACCAAAATGAACGCGAGGATCTGAAGAGGATTCATAAGACCCGTCAGCATGGCAATACTGGACATATTTTTTATTTCCAGCAGTTAATGTTAAAACGGCGCCATATCCATCACGATTACTTTTCGAGCCGATTAATTTAATGCCAAGCCAATGACCTGTACTAACACACTCGTTGTGTAATAATTGAGGCTTTCCTTCAGCGTCCATTACCAGCGCATCGATTCTGCCATCATTATCAAAATCACCTGTTGCTAAACCACGGCCTACGATTGGTGTTCCTATTTCGGGAATCGAACTGGAAATATCATCAAATCCAGGATGTACGCCACCTGAATTATGGAAAATCTGAGTCAACTGCCGATAAGTTTCATGTGGCCGAATCTCTGCGATGTTATCCTGAACATGACCATTAGATATAATCATATCTAGCCAGCCGTCATTATCGAAATCAAAGAAACGACACCCAAAAGCCACGCTATGTGATGTTTCTAATCCGAAGCCGGAGGCACTGCCTACATCGATAAAGACCCCGCTTGATGAATTTCGATAAAGTGAACGCGCCTCACCTTCAAAAGTGGTAACAAAGATATCGAAAAGTCCATCATTATTGAAGTCACCGAAATCCAAACCCATACCGCCGTGTGGATGTCCGTCACGGTCGAATGCAACACCAACTTTTTGTGCAGTATTATTATATATGGTATTGGTGCCTGACTTTGATGCAACGAAGAGGTCGCTTGGCATTTCATCGTTCGAAATAGCAAGAACAGGGGATTTTCCTTTTTCCAAAGGAACAAATTCTATCCCAAGTCCTTTGCCACTGGCGGTATTCAATCCTATACGGGAAGTTACTTCGGTAAAATGTCCTTTACCGTCATTACTAAAGAACTTTCCAATTAATGGTTTGTAAGCGACAGGTCCGCAGGATGTTTTTAAATTATGTTCGATGCATTCTTGTGGGTCAGTCTGGTTAGTGAAATCTACATAATTACAAACATATAGATCTAGCTTGCCGGAACCAGGTTCTGTTTCTCCAAAAGCACAAGAGCTTCCCCATGGTTCAGCACTTAATCCAGATTCTAAAGTAATATCATGAAAACCCTTGCCACCATCATTATGAAGCATTAGGGCTGTTTGATACCCAGAAATATAGATGTCATCATAACCATCCCCATCTATATCACCGATTGCGCATCCACGATAATTACCTTTAAATTTATTCAAACCCACCGTCTCAGTAACGTTGGTGAATTTACCATGTCCGTCACCCCGGAAGAGCGTTAAATTTTCTCCGATAAGCAGGATATCAAGGTTTGAATCTCCATCATAATCAAAAAAGGCACACCCGGTTCCAATGCCTTGAAGAATATTTACTGGTCGATTGCCACTGATTTTTGATTCATAATTTAAGCCAGCTATTCTTGCAATATTGCGGAAGTGAATGCCTTGTGGTATTGCTGCCTGAACTCTTCTAGGGCCAGGCATCATCATCATGAGAGGTTTTTTAGAATCATAGGTATATCTTGCGTTATCTACACCAGTGAATCGGTGGCAACTACAGTTACATACCAGTAGCATTACTACAATTAGATGCAGATATTTCATATGAATTCTTTTAGAAGATTCTTGCGTATCACAGTTGTTGGACTTCGATAATCTAGCGGAATGGATTTGGTATTGCTATAGGCAGCTCATTCAACTTGCTAAGGAGTGCCGTTTGTCCCAGGAAGAGATGCGGATGCTCCTCCTGCTGGCGGCTTACCACCCATTGATGGCGGCGCAGGAATCCCTCCACCCATCGGAATCTTTCCATCTTGCCAGCTTTTATTATTATATGGGAAGGCATTTGGATAACCGGGAGGTGGTGCAACTGTTTCATTCTTAATAGCGGGGCCTGTTGGCTTTAAAAAGGAGGTATATGCAAAATAGACGACAACCAGTAAGGCAATGACACCGACAGTAATAGCTAGCGGAATTTTAGGGTCTTTAGGTTCTCCACTACTTTTCTGTTTTTTTTCGGTACCTCCGCTCTTTATTATTACTTGTGACATAAAGAATCTCCAAAAATCAAGAGTTATGCAGCTCAATCTGCTATGTGGATGTATATAAATATTCGAGAGGGTAGAAATCTTCTACCCTCTCGAAGAGTTAAATCAAACGCAAGTTACTCGGATGCTGCCGTCCACATTTTCATAGTAGTAGCTCTAAAGCTCTTTACGTGTCCGTCAACAAAACCGTAGTTCGCACTTTTGGCGTGCACTCTGAAAACACGGTCGTGGCAATAACCACCGATACCATTGCAGTTTGTACCGTCTTCTGTTTCTGTTCCGAATACTATGTTATTAATATCGGATTGAAGCGACTGCTCGATGGGTCGATTAGCGCTGTATCCTGCCGGGTATGCTCCGGATGCTGGATAAGCAGTTAATTCGCTAGCAGCATTTTTTGCAAGATCATAACCACCATTATAGTATGGTCCGATGCCGACATAACCTTCCCCCAACTCGATTGATTCGGAGGGATGTGTTATAGCAGCAAGGGTATCGCCACGTGAACATGCCCATCCGCATGAATTGTCTTCTGGGAAGATCGGATCGTTGTGCATATACCCCTGATTTATACCATAACCAGTGGTTCCCCATCCATTTCCACCCCAACCGATACTAATATCCTGAATGAACGAATCTACTGTCGGACAGGTAAATACACCTCTATTTTTGGTGGCAGCAGCACCAGCGGCCGCTCGGGCCTTACCAGCTTTGATATATGGGTAAATAAAGTCGGGCCAATATCCACCCCAAGTAGTACCAGTATAAACACCTGGCTGACTTCCGGGAATTGGCGCGCATCCCGGTGCCGCGTCGGCTGCATCAGATTTACAATTGTTCAATCCCCACATCGGGGCTAAAGTCTCATCATAATCCTGAGCATACATCATAAATGCAAGAGTAAGCTGTTTTAAATTGCTCTGGCATGTCGCTCCACGAGCTTTATCTCGTGCCTGGGCGAATACTGGGAAAAGGATTGCAGCCAGGATCGCGATAATTGCGATGACGACTAGCAGTTCGATAAGGGTAAATCCGTTCAATTTCTTCATAAGTTCACTCCCTAACAGTTGTGTGTGTTAGCTTGGTCGTGGGCAAAAGCCCGTTGAATAAAGAATGCATGTCTCGTTGCGGGGATGCTAAGAAACATTTTTTGAACTAGATGTTCTAAAAGATCGCAAGTGATCTGTCAGAATAGGTGGAATAAGTTGCGGAGCATTTTTAAAATAAAAGGGAATAAGCAAAGTAGTACTTTTTAAATGCTCTTGAAATTAGCGGCTAGAGCTCGTTTCTATCCTCCTTTACTTTTCAGTATAGACCGGGTGTATGATCTATTTTTTATTCAAACCGCGGCTTTTAAACCGGAGCCTGAACCATGCCTGGGAGCCTCATTCAAGGAAATCTCAGTCGACTCCCGAAGAATTAAATGGACATCCAATACAATCTGCATCGGCGGAGCAAGGGGCTCAGCCATTCTCTTTTGAAGAATACTCCAGCCCTGCCTGCACACATCCTGCACCGGTAGAGCCAGAGAGGTGAGCGGTGTCTCCAGGTAAGCCATGTACGGCAGATTATCGCACCCTGCCACAGCCACCTCGCCCGGAACCTGCACACCAGCCTGATGCAGCGCCCTGTATGCGCCTAAAGCGATCTCATCGTTCTGGCAGAAGAGAGCCTGCGGGATTTTACGCCCATCCGCTACCCAGTTCGAAATAGCATGCCTCGCGGACTCCATCAAGCCTAGGCCGGTCTGCATTGCGATATTAGATTGTTCCAGGCCGTGCTTCTTTACAAACTGTGCAAAAACTTCGTATCGCTGCTCGCTCGGGTCAAAGTTATCCGAAAAACCCACATATCCCAGATGAGTGCACCCCATCGCCAGCAGATGCTCCAGCAGCTCCTCCAGGGCAGAACGGAAATCGACCGTCACATAGTCCTTAAGCTGCGTCAGATTACTGAACAGTCCCACGATAGGAGAGATGGATCCGGTGTGCTTGGTCAGCGCCTCCCAGAGGCCATCTACATAGAACATATAGTCGAATACAAAAATACCGTCCATATCCCACTGCAGCAGCCTCTGCCAGGTAGAAGGGATATTGTGCGAAGCGCTTGCGAAAACCATGAGCTCGTATTCGCTCTCTTCAAGAGTTTCGCGCAGGTTCTTTATAACGGTCTGAAAAAAATAGTCTTCTCTGTCCGGAACCAGCACACCGATCAGCTGAGTGCTTTTGCCCTGCAGCGCCTGAGCGATTCTGCTGGGGCGATAGCCCATGGTGGAGGCCATCTGCATGATGCGGTGTCGGGTAGTTTCCGAAACCATAGCGGTCTGTTTGTCGTTCAGAACTCGGGAAACCGTGGAGTGTGATATTCCCAACTCCTGAGCAATCTGTTTGATAGTAACTCGCACCGGTTTTCCTCATGCACACGTATGCTGTAACACGATTGTTGATTAATCATAACATAGGCTTAACACCTTGTCAATAGCATTTTACAGAATTTTTATAAATTTTTTTTGAACATATCTCAAAACTGTACGTCGCCCGTTGCAAAAGGTTAAACTGCACATGCATAATTCATGCTACAAACAGGAGAGATACTTCCATTCGTTTCCAGGTGGGAACTGCCGATAATAGTAATAAAGCAGCGCACCATTCTCCTGTTAGCTGTGCAGCAATTTTGTTACAAAATGCATTCATTTCACCTATTTTATGCAGAATAAGCGCAGGCAATCATACTATTTTATTCGCAGGTATAATGCCAATTGATTAATCATTCGATTCTGTTGGAGCATCCATTTCTATGATAGAACAGATTCCGCCTCCGGGAAACCGTCCCGAATCCCAGGAGCCGATACCACTTTCGCCGGCATCCGTTGAGGAACCTTCCGTTTCAAAGCGGATGCGCAGGCTGTTATTCGGCAATCCAATATCCAGTGAAAATAGCGAACATACGCTGCTCGGCAAGATAGTCGCGCTGCCAGTGTTCGCCTCCGATGCTATCTCCTCGGTTGCCTATGCTACGCAGCAGATTATCCTGGCCCTCGGCGGAGCTGGCCTCTATCTCGCTTCCAAAAGAGCGGACTACTCCTACTACACTCTCGGCATCACCGGGATGATTGTAGCGCTGCTGGTAATCGTAGTCATTTCCTACTGGCAGACCATCTTCGGCTATCCCAGCGGTGGCGGCTCTTATATCGTATCCAAAGACAATCTCGGAACCATGCCTGGTCTTATGGCGGGCGCAGCCCTGCTCATCGACTATGTGCTGACGGTCTCGGTATCGATTGCTGCGGGAGTGCAGAACCTGGAGGGAGTGCCGCAGTTTGCTGCCTGGCACGTAAAAGAACATCTCGTGGCCTACTGCCTCCTCGCCATTTTTCTTCTTACCGTAGCAAACCTGCGCGGACTTAAAGAGTCCGGCACTCTATTTGCGGTACCCACCTATCTGTTCGTATTTATGTGCTATTTGATGATCGGTATCGGATTCTTCGGCCATCTATTCAACTGGGAATTCCACCGCGAGTTAATCAACCAGAGCTGGAAACCGATTGCAAAATCTTCGGCAGAAACCATGGGTCTCCTCGTACTTCTGAAAGCGTTTGCCAACGGATGTTCCGCCATGACAGGAACAGAGGCGGTGAGTAACGGCATTCCCAACTTCAAACATCCTAAATCCCAAAATGCTGCTCTTACGCTGGTAGCCATGGGTGTTATTCTTGGAACGATTTTCCTTGGCATATCAGCACTGGCCATGAAGTTCCATGTAATCTACTGGGAAATGCCGAACGGAGAGACAGCCAATCCGGTAATCGACCAGATATCGAGCGCCATATTCGGACACGAAGGCAGATGGGCGTTTCTCTATCTGGTAACTCAGATATCCACTGCGCTGATTCTGGTGCTCGCTGCCAACACCAGTTTTGCTGATTTTCCTCGACTGGCCTCCATTCTTTCGCGAGATAGATTTTTGCCCAAACAGTTCTCCAACCTTGGTGATAAGCTGGTTTTCAATAACGGAATTTTGATACTCGGTGTTTTCGCCGCCCTGCTTATTATCGTTAAAAACGGCAGCGTTGATGCCCTGGTACCGCTCTATGCTATTGGGGTCTTCCTCGCGTTCACCTTGTCTCAGTCCGGCATGGTCAAGCACTGGATCAATATGAAAGTCCCGGGATGGAAGCTAAAAGCGGTCATAAATGGGGTAGGAGCGCTTGCAACATTTATCGTGCTGCTGGATATAGCATTTGAAAAATTTCTGGAAGGCGCATGGATCGTAATTCTGCTTATTGGCGCACTCGTCATGATGTTCCGCAAGATCTACGGCCACTATGCCGATGTGGCACAGCAGCTTAAGATGACCAATTATCATCCCACTCCGGCATCTATGCACAACACCGTGCTCGTGATGGTTCCCAACCTGCATCTCGGCGTGATGCCTGCGATGGAGTATGCGCGGACGTTATCACCGGACTGTAGAGCCGTGCATATCGCGACCGATCCCGATAAAACACCGTATCTAAAATCTATGTGGGAAGAGTGGGGGCAGGATATTCCCCTGGTAATTCTAAATTCGCCGTATCGCTCTCTGATGACGCCAATCATGCACTATCTCGATGCCGTGCAGCTGGAGCGGAGAAACCACATTGTGACGGTTGTCGTGCCCGAATATGTACCTACAAAATGGTGGCACAGTCTGCTTCATGGCAACTCCGGTCTGCTGCTGAAACTGGCGCTTCTGGGCCGGCGGGATGTTATCGTCGCGAATGTCAGATACTATCTCCAGCAGACCTCAGCAAAACCAGCGGCTAACGCTCTCATAGACGAGAGCGATTTGAAACAGTATTAAATTCCCTGCGTGAGAGAAATTCATATTTTTAAATTCGACCCTGGCCCCATTTCGGCGCCGGGGTCGTCTCTATTATTACGGGTGATTTACAATGAGAACGATAAACCGGTAGAAAGCGCTGCACGTGATTTAGTTCTTAGTAACGCAGAGTAACCTGGTTCGTTAAAATGAAGAATCTCGCCTTCCTTGAGGATGTTAGCAGGTATATTTACAAAGATTATTGAAATGTAAGCGGCTGTGCATCTCCATAGTTTTAGAGAATGGCACATACAGATAATATCTAACTAACTTTCGTAGATGCGGTACTGCAAAAGCAAACTTATTTATGATCGAACCACCAAAAAATCCAGACCCCCGTGAACCGATGCCTCTTTCGCAGGCATCGAAACCTACTCTGACGCTGACGAAACGGCTGCGTCGTCTGCTTTTCGGCAATCCAATCTCGACTGAACACAGCGAACATACTCTTCTTAACCGCATCATCGCGCTTCCGGTATTCGCTTCGGATGCTATCTCCTCGGTTGCCTACGCTACGCAGCAGATCATTCTCGTACTTGGAGGCGCTGGTCTTTATCTGGCTTCTGCCTCACACGCGTATACCCACTACACTATGCTCATCACCGGGATGATCGTAGCGCTTTTGGTAATAGTCGTTATCTCGTACTGGCAGACCATTATGGCCTATTCCAAGGGCGGTGGTTCTTATATTGTATCCAGAGAAAATCTGGGAACACTGCCCGGACTGGTTGCTGGCGCCGCGCTGCTGATCGACTATGTGCTGACCGTTTCCGTCTCAATAGCTGCCGGAATACAAAACCTTGCCGCGGTTCCTATGTTTTCTGTCTGGCACATTAAAGAGCACCTGGTAATATACTGCCTGCTCGCTATATTTATTCTGACCGTTGCAAATTTACGCGGATTAAAAGAGTCCGGCATGTTATTTGCTGTGCCGACCTATCTCTTCGTAACGATGTGCTACTTGATGATAGCAATTGGATTTTTTGGGCACTACTTCGGCTGGCATTTTCACTATTCACTTGTAAATCACGATTGGAAATCGGCTGCGGCGAACTCGGGTGAAGCTATGGGAATGGTAGTACTGCTGAAAGCTTTCGCAAATGGATGTTCCGCAATGACTGGGACAGAAGCAGTAAGCGATGGTGTGCCCGCCTTTCGAGAGCCGAAATCCCACAATGCGGCTCTCACACTTGTCAGCATGGGAGTAATACTCGGAACGATATTTCTTGGAATATCCGGTCTGGCAATGAAGTTCAGAGTAGTGTATTGGGTGCTTCCAAGCGGTGAAGCGGCCAATCCAGTAATCGATCAGATATCGAGCGCAATATTCGGGCACGATGGAAAATGGGCTTTTCTTTATATCGTGACTCAGATGTCTACTGCCCTGATTCTGGTGCTCGCAGCGAATACGAGTTTTGCGGATTTTCCTCGTTTAGCTTCTTTTTTATCTCGCGATAGGTTTCTTCCGAAACAGTTTTCCAACCTAGGCGATAAACTCGTTTTCAATAACGGAATTATTATACTGGGACTTTTTGCTGCGGTCTTGATAGTTGCTAAAAATGGCAGTGTCGATGCGCTTGTGCCGCTGTATGCCGTCGGAGTTTTTCTGGCTTTTACTCTTTCCCAATCTGCAATGGTGCGGCGCTGGACCACGCTCAAGGTGAAAGGGTGGAAACTGCGCGCCACACTCAATGGTATTGGCGCGATTGCCACGTTCGTAGTCCTGATCGACATATCCTATGAGAAATTTTCCGAAGGCGCCTGGATTGTAATGATCCTGATCGCGGCGCTCGTGATGATGTTCCGCAAAATATATCGACACTATGCGGATGTAGCACAGCAGTTGAAGATGGCTAATTACCGACCAACCGGGGCTGCAATGCACAATACCGTGTTAGTACTTGTGCCAACGCTGCATCTGGGAGTGATGCCCGCGCTCGAATATGCCAGAACACTCTCCCCTGACTGCCGAGCGGTGCATATCGCTACAGATCCGGATAAAACACCGTTTCTAAAATCCAGATGGGAAGAGTGGGGACAGGACGTGCCTCTGGTTATCCTGAACTCACCCTATCGCTCGCTGATGACACCCATCATGCGCTATTTGGATGCCGTACAGCTGGAGCGGAGAAACCATATCGTGACAGTCGTAGTTCCCGAGTTCGTCCCTACTAAATGGTGGCATAGTCTTCTGCACGGAAATTCGGGCCTCTTGTTAAAGCTCGCTCTCCTGGGCAGAAGAGATGTTATCGTCGCAAACGTCCGATACTACTTACAGCTTACTGATTCACCACCTCCGGAAGATGCAATGGCTGAAGAGAGTGCTACAATAATACCGTTACCCCGTATTGTGCCTGGAGGAAATCATGATCATTGAGACTAAGGGAGATGTTGTTGAGCTCTCTGGATCACTAAATAAAAATCAGTGGCTGACAATTCGTGCCGCCGTAAATCTGCTGCTTCACGATCATCCGCAAGGGATAATCGTTGACTGCAGTCATCTGGACAATATATCGGAGAATGGCGCTAAAACATTCCTCGAAGCGATGAGAGATATCGAAGCGGCCAAAGCACGCATTGTAGTAGCCAATTTGCCGGATAATGTTCGGCTGGTATGCAATTCTGTACCCGGTGTGCGATCTCAGTTAGCAATCGCGGATTCTGTAGCGCAGGCGAGGTCATCACTGCAGATGGCAGCAAAGAATGCGGTCAGTCAGGCGCCAGGTATCAGCGGTAAAAAAAGCGCCGTTATTTTGGTCCCTTTACTTGCAGACCTTGACCTGACCTACGGCGCACATCTCGGTGGCCGGCTGGCAAAAGATGGACGCTCCGAAGTGCGGCTTATCTATTTTCTGGAGGTCGCAAGAACGCTTCCGCTTGGAGCGCCGATGATGGCGGCCGAGCAGGCAGCACAGGAATCTCTGGACCGGGCCATGCAGTATGCGCGTCAATTGAGCGCACCCGCGTCGACACGGGTCGAGAGGGTTCGTGATGCCACGGAGGCAATTTTGAACTACATTCGAACGGAACATGTGGAGGTAGTAGTAGTTGGGGCTGCCAGTGAACCAATGGGTGGAGAAGGGCACGATACTTTCCACGAACTCGTGGATTCACTCCTGCATCGGTCTCCTTGCGAAGTAGTTATAGGCCGACTGAAAGCGGGAGAGTAAAAACGTGGCGATACCAATACCAGACTGCAGAGACATTGTGAGCAGAGCGCTGGCCGAGGACATTGGAAGTGGTGATATTACTTCTCAATTTACCATTCCTCTGGATCTTATTTCAATTGCCGTAATCGTCGCAAAAGAAAAAGGCATTGTGTGCGGGCTTCCTATTGTTGAGGAGGTATTCCGGCAGATCGATCCAACGCTAAAACTGCAATTTTTCCTGGCAGAAGGTGCGCAAATCGCGCCGGGTGATAGACTGTGCGAAATTTCCGGATTTGCGCAGAGTATACTTTCAGGCGAGCGAGTTGCCTTAAACTTTCTCCAAAGGCTTTCCGGCATCTCCACTAAAACGAACCGATATGTTGAACTCATATCCGGCTGTAAGGCCCGCATCATAGATACCCGTAAAACCACGCCTGGCCTGCGCATTCTTGAAAAATATGCGGTGAGAGTAGGGGGCGGATATAATCATCGATTCGGGCTCTATGATGCCCTTATGATCAAAGATAACCACATATTAGCCTGCGGGAGCATCACAAAAGCGGTGGAACTTGCTCTGTCTCAAGCACCGCACGTTATGACTGTCACCGTCGAATGTGATAACTTGGATCAGGTTCGTGAAGCGGTTGAAGCGGGTGCGGACATGGTACTTCTCGATAATATGAGCCTGAGCGAACTCGAACAGGCGATGTTGCTGGTGGATGGAAATGCCGGCACAGAGGCAAGCGGAGGTGTTAACGAAAGTACCGTGCGGGAGATAGCCCTCACCGGAGTAGATGTGATCTCTGTAGGAGCGATAACCCATTCGGTGCCATCACTGGATATTAGCCTGGATTTCTCGAGCGTATAGCGGAATTTCTACATTAGCCTTGACAACCAATACGCTCATCTGCTATTATTTATTTCGTCAGCGAGATAGTGCCGGGTGGTGCAGTGGTAGCACGACTGATTCTGGTTCAGTATGTCGAGGGTTCGAATCCTTCCCCGGCAGTTTTAACAAATCCCTGTGGGCTTATACAGCCCACAGGGATTTTGCAATTATAAGATATTGTAAATAAAACGTACAGAAAAGGTTTCGTAAATTACTAGCCGCCTTTTGCCCAATCCAGCCCGACATACCGTTTAAATCCGTAGCACCGAGCGATATGAATTGATCGAACTGGCTTGGTGTACAAATTTCTTCTCCAAATATCATAGGGCGGGTCCCATTCCACACGCTCAAATATCTGTTTCAAATCTCTGTCATCCGCCTCACCATCATTCACAAAAACGCAATTTTCACCTAAATGCAGTTTTAACCTGTCTACGTATGCTGCGTACATTGTAAGGCGAAAATGTAAAAACAGATCGAATGTCTGTGGGTGATCAGGAAGGTAAAATCCTATAAGTGCGCAGTACTGATATCCATTCCCTGCAATAAACACGTTTTTGGTTCCGGATACCGCCATTTCTCCTCGTACCTGTGCTACATGAGAGGCCAGATCACGCCAACCGTAGGCTGTATTTGAAATGTCCGCTTCAGGCGGCAGTTTGATGCCAACGCGCTGTCGCATAATCGGAGAAATCAGTATTACCGTGAGTAGTAGTGATGAGATACCAATGATAAGGCTCTGCGATAAAGCTCTTTTTCTGCCACTCTCGGATGCTTTAGCGAGTTCGGATAGTCCCCAGGCGAATAATATCGTGGTGCTAAGCCATGCACACGGGGCCCAGTTTCCCTGCACCTTTGCTTTGAAGCACATTCCTATAA
>JBBRDM010000160.1:0-13157 GCA_038203935.1 Chthonomonadales bacterium | reverse complement strand
GAAAGATATCCGAAACGATTATCATAAAGATCACGACGTGGAGGCATTTGCCGCCCGCTATAAATCCTACCTGGACACACAGTCGGAAGCAGTTGCCGGACTTACTGAACTTGCGCGGAAGGAACGATGCTGCCTGCTGTGTGTGGAGGCGGATCCGAACCACTGCCACCGACTGTTCGTTGCGGAGCGGATTGCTGCGCTATCGAATTCGGAGTTTACGGTGCGCCATCTAATTGTGTGACGGGCCGTACAAATTGCGGGTGGTATTGCTGATACGATAGTGCGGAAAGGATGGATCCTGCAGGATGCTCTTAGAGCGGATGCAGGATGTTTTTTTGTGCGGTGTACCGGGATGAAATTAAGTTTTAAAAGTGTTGAAATTATATTCATTTCGGTATACAAATGGCTAACTAAATAGAGGGCACTATTCGTATATAGAATGTAGGTGAAATCTAGATTTGGGAACATTTGAATAGGATTTGGGACCCTCTCTTATTTGCTGCTTCCATCTCCCATTCGCTTCACAGGAAGGAGCGGGAGTTAGAAGGTTCGGGCGTACCATTCACTTCAAATTATGTTTTTTCAGCAATTTATTACCAAAGTGGTTAATGAGGCTGAAAGTGGTTGTGATCTAGATTTTTCCTGCGTATTATAGTATAATAATGTCTACTGCCCTATCGAATGCGGACAGCCCTCCGTAGATGAGAGCGACCCCAGCAGAGATGAGCAGCGCTGCGTTCGTTGGAGGTGCCATGAAAATGGAAACAAAAGTAAAGACTCGGGAAACCCCGTTCCTTACTATGAATGGCCTCGTAAAGTATCTGGCTGCCCCGGACGGCGGACGTCGGGAAAAGGTCTTGCAGGACTTCAAATTCCCTAACAAAGGCGGGGGTGGGGCAGCCAATTACTACGGTATTGCGCGGGCAGCAATTCGGGAATACCACAACAGCAAGAACGATTCGGATGTGCTGATGCAAGCTATGGACCGATGCTCCACACTTATTCAAACGACCTCACCAGAGAAGTCGAACAAGCTCTACGAGAATATGCGCGTTCTCAAAACTTATCTGGCCGCCTTCGGCCATCTGCAGTTTCGTCCCTGTCCGCAGGAGGCCGCCAATGTCAAGTCGGAGGGTGTCGAGCTCAATCTACGCCCGGATATGGTGGTCATGGAAGGTAAGCGTACGCGCCTGATCCGGTTCTGCTTCCGAAAAGAGGGCGCGACGGCGACGGAGATCAAATACACGGGTCAGCTTCTAATGTTGTATGCAAAGCACGCAGGCCTGGATATAAAGCCATCCGACTGTATATTACTGGTGGCAGCGGACGGCACTCTCCATTCGGCAAGTGGCGCAATGCGGTCTTTCGACGGCCGTATGCGAGGCACTCTGCGTGAGATTCGACGCCTCTGGCAGGAGTTGTAACCGTCCTCATTTTCTCCGGTCATCCATCCTCTCATCATAAATGAGGGGATGGTGTAGCATGAGGTTTTCCTGAATTGCAGATGCCGAGACCTCGCTATCACTGAACATAACTCAAGTGTCCAAATAGAATTTGCCCCTCTCTTAGCGAGGCACGAGCGGCCAGGAGAGGGGTTGGGGTGAAGTTACCGTTTATTTGCCTCAAACACATAGCTGCCACTCGCCACCTGAAAATTCGATCTCTGCCCTTTCCAGCCCGTGGGAATAGTGACATCCGCACTGCATCCCACCGGAATCGAAACATGCATCTCCAGATGCGCGCCGTTCACATTCCACTCTGAAACGATATTCCCATGAACGCTCTCATAGTGCGCCGAAGCCGATTTCAGATCACCAACCACTTGCGGACGGATGAGCACATGGTCGAAACCAATGGCGTCCGGGGCAGGGGATATTCCTCCGACAGTCTTCGTCATCCACTCATCCACCGAGCCGAACATCGGGTGGTTCTGAGAAAAAGTGTCATCGCTGCCCTCCCAGTGTTCCCACAGCGTCGTCGCCCCTTTGTCCAGCATATAGCCCCATCCCGGGAAGCTCCTCTGGCTCACTATCTTATAAGCCAGATCGGCATATCCGTTCTCCGAAAGTACGTTCAGCATATACTTCGTCCCGAATATCCCCGTCGTCAGGTGGTCGCCGTGCTGATGAATATCCTCCACCAGTACCTCGATCGCCGCCTTGCGAGTATCTTCCGGAGCCAGTCCGAGCGCCAATACAAACGCCTGGCATGCCTGTGAGCCGCTGTCGTATTTCCCGGTTCCTGCCACCCGGAACCGCTGCTGGAACGAACCATATATTCGTCCTGCCAGCCGGTGGTAACCTGCCGCATCCTCCGGTTTGTGCAGCAGATTCGCCATCTTCTCGGCAAGCCGCACATTCAGGTAGTAGTATGCCGTCGCCGTCAGCTCCACCGGTTTCGTGACCAGGCTCTCATGATCGGAGATGTCCTGATCAAGAATATCATCCTTCGCCGTACGTTCCAGCAGGGCCACATACCGCTTTGCAAACGGATATCCCGTCCTGATAAGCTCCGCATTTCCATAGTATTGATAGAGCTGCCAGAGCAGCAGATTATGCGCGATTCCCCATCCCATCGGGCCGGAACCTCCGCCCAGCCCCGAGTCCGCGATACCGACGTAGGGGGCCGTCTCCGTGAAGCCGCCGTTCGGCCTCACCGCATCCTCCAGGTCGATCACCGCTTTTGAATAGAATCGAGACATATCGAAGTGAAGCATCGCCATCTCGCTGGTCGCTGCAATATCTCCGCCATAACCGAACCGCTCTCGGTGCGGGCAGTCCGACTGCACACTGAAAAGATTACTCAGCAGCGTCCACTGCGTCATCTGATGAATGCGGTTCAGCAGGTCGCTGGAACAGGTGAACTCCATCCCTTGCTGCGAGACGTCCGTATTCATACGATTCCCAATAATCGAATCCGGAGCCGGCTTGCCAGGATAACCCGTGACCTCCACATACCGGAAACCGTGCCAGGTGAACCGCGGTGTATAGACTTCCAGCCCGCTGCCGCGCAGAATATACGTGTCGGTCTGTTCTGCAGTGTCCGGAGCACCCGGGCCTCCGCCGCCGTGAGCGTTCTTGATCTGCCCGGCGCACGAGGTTTTCACATTCAGAGTTCCATCCGGGTAGAGCAGCTCACCATACCGAAGTACTACTCGCGTCCCGGCAGGTCCGCTTACACGCAGCGTAACCGTCCCGGCGAAGTTCTGCCCCATATCGTAAATGAAAACCCCTGGTTTAATCTCCGTTATCCGCTTAGGCAGCAGCACGTGCGTCACTCGAACCGGCGGCAGCGTCTGGGAACACAGTTTTCCAATTGGATCGGAAGCGATGGCTGCCTGCTTCCAGCTGCTATCCTGGAATGATGCTTTATCCCATCCCGGCAGTTCATTGCGTCCATCGTAGAGTTCCCCCAGATAGATGCTGTTCCTCAATATTGGGCTCTCTCCAGCGCGCCAACTGGGATCTGTTACAACGTTCTGTGTGGTTCCGTCGGTATACTCGATACGGAGTTCGAGCAGTGCCCGTGGCTCACCCACTGCCAGAGATTCGCGCACATTGAGATGACCCCACATTCGCAGCGGAAGAGGATCGTACCAGCCATTTCCCAGTACGAAACCGACCGTGTTCACACCTTTCTTCAGCATGCTAGTCACATCGAATGTACTGGTGAGAACTCTTTTGGAAAAAGTCGTCCAGGCAGTTCCGAACTGCTGATCACCGACTTTTTTCCCATTCAAATGAAGCTCATAGCAGCCAAGCCCGGTGGCAAACGCAGCAGCCCTCTTCACCGTTTTCTTCACGACGAACTCCTTGCGCAGTAAGGGAGCAGGCCGCTCTGCATAGTAGTCTGCTTCCGAGCGGACTGGTTCTCGCGGATGCCGAATCCATGTTCCATGCCAGTCACTCGGTTTCATCAATCCGGTCGTGAAGGAGGATATTCGCGGCTTTCCAGTCGATTTTCCATTTTTATCCCATACCTGTACCGACCAGAATATGGTCTTATTGGAGTTCAATGTCCTGCCGCTATAACGAATGTTCAAGCTGTTCGATGAATGCAATTTCCCCGAATCCCAGAGGACACCGCTTCGTTTTTTAAGCCGATCGATATTCTCCGCTGCTGCCACCCGATATGCTGATTGTCGATCACCACGTACATTCGATTCGAGTTTCCAGCTTAATACCGGCGCAGCCACATCGACTCCCTGCGGCTGCACAGAATACTCACATTGCATCTCATGCACCAGCATCTTCGACTGGCACTTTCCTGCAGATAACACGACCAGCATCGCTATCCCGACTTTCGACCAACTTTTGCACTGCCCCATGAAAACCCCTCACCTCACCTCAGAATTAAATCTCTTGCTTGCCACGCATTAGTATGAACTATATTTTACATTATCATTCCCGATCGAATATTTGCATCACGGAACGATAGCGTATGTTATATCTCAGTTTTTCTGCCAACCGCTGTTCCTACCCAATATAATTATAGGATACAGGAACCTTCATTTGAACAGCGTCGTCTTTCTCCATGATGCCCTAAATCTAATGTCGATCTGCCTATTTACTACCCTCTGCGCAGAGAACCATTACCAACAACACTTCGCATCATCTCACATCACGCTTTGTTAAAATCTATTGAGCTGCCTCTATATAGCGGGGCACAGGAAGTAATTGACTATGGCAGAAAAATCGCCTTCAAATGTCAAGATTTATGACCGTCCTGAGCGCAAACGGCCATCACCGCTTTTGCTTGTTATCGGCATAGTGATCGCGATTATCGCAGGGTTTTTTATATACAAAGCGCTCTTCTCTTCTGCTATCCCAGCAAAAGCGCCTACTGGTTTTGTAAATGTATCTCTAATGATCGAGCAAATGAGGCAGATACGATGACTGCTGACGAAATGCCTGTAGTATTCGGGCCGGACAGACTGCGCAGTCGACTGGAAGGGAGATTAACAGATACCAATACCTCACATGATATGGTAGCAATCAGCCTGGAGGATGGACGCAGAATACAGCTTCCCTTTGCTCTGCTGCAAGCACAGGAAGACGGAAGTTACCTGTTGCCAGTGAGCCTATCGGAGATAGAGCAGGCACAATACTTCCAAAATGTTCCGACTGACGCCACGATAATACCTGTGATTGTAGAAGAAGTTCGTATTCAGAAGCAGAGGGTTGAAACAGGCCGAGTGCGCATACAAAAAACTGTTCAGGAACATCAGGAAGTGATCGATGAGCCGCTGCTTCGCAATACCGTGTCTGTAGAGCGAGTAGCGATCAACCGACTGTGGGATGGACCGCCGCCTGGTATACGGCAGGAAGGCGAGATACTCATCGTTCCTGTAGTGGAAGAAGTCTTGGTGACGGAGAAGCGACTTATGCTAAAAGAAGAACTTCACATCCGCCGCGAAGAGGAGACCTTTCATGCGCCGCAGGAAATAACTCTGCGCCGCGAGGAAGTTCATATCGAGCGCGTTTCCAGCGCGCCTGACAGAGTGTAATGGCCGCCTGCTCATGATTTGGCAGGCAGCCGCTCAAATCAATTAAGGAGAGTTCAATGAAAACGATTATTGGAGCATTTGATACTTCCGCTGATGCGGAAAAAGCGGCACAAAATTTAGCCGCTGCCGGTATACAACGAAATGATATTAGCCTTGTTGCTAATAATGAAGGCGGGAAATACGCCCCTGTAACTGATACTGCCCCGGATGGTAACACGGTTACGGGCCATGCACTGGGTCATGATGCAATGGTTGGTGCTGAATGGGGAGCCGGCATCGGTCTCCTGGTGGGAATGACCGGACTGGCTATTCCTGGTCTGGGCTGGATCGCCACAGCAGGCTGGCTGATGGGAACCATTCTCGGGGCAGGAACTGGAGCTGTTGTCGGAGGTTTAGTAGGCGCTCTTACCCATGTAGGTGTCCCGGAAGAAGACGCGAGCCATTACACAGAAGCAGTACGCCGAGGCAGTATTTTACTGGCCGTGCGTGCTGAAGATGCGGAAGCGCAACGAGTAGCCGGCATACTGAGTGATGCAGGCGCAATTAATATTGATGAGCGGGCTGCGCAATATAAACAGGAAGGCTTTATGCCTACTTCGAAATCGCCGCAGGTATCCCCTTCAAATGCGAACACATCACAAGCAGCGTATAATCAGCCGACAGGTTCCCTGGAGGACAAGGCAGTACTCCCCGTAATTGAGGAAGATATTACAGTGGGTAAGCGCGAAGTTCAGCGCGGCGGCGTGCGCGTCTACAGCCATGTTACTGAGCGTCCGGTCGAGGAGAATGTTACCTTACGTGAAGAACACGTCATGGTAGACCGTCGTCCAGTTGACCGGCCAGTCAGTTCGGCAGATATAAATAATCTCAAAGATCAGTCCTTTGAACTCACAGAAAGCGCTGAAGAAGCCGTCGTTGCTAAGAACGCGCGTATCGTCGAGGAAGTCGTTATCGGTAAAGAAACTGCTCAGCGTACAGAAACAGTGCGAGACACAGTGCTTCGTACCGATGTTGAAGTGGAGCAAATTCCCGGTCAAACCAATACGACTCGAAATACGGCACCGGATCAGACTGCCCGTAACTTCTCTAATGGCACAACCAATGGCGTTAACAGTATGGAAAACGGCAATTCTGGAATGCAGACGGGCGGTCATGTGGCCGATGGTACTCCCGACACGCGCGGCGTGACCGAAAAAATCGCCGATACGGTCACTCGTGACAACATCGACGATAAGACCGGCAAGCCAGTTAGATAAAAAGAAGCTTTCCTCAATAGTGAATCTCAGATTCAAGGAGAAAAACTAATGATAAAGAAACGTTTCTATGCACTGACAACCTGGCTTGTCATCATCGCCATGATCAGTCCAGTGCTTCTTACCGGCTGCGGTGGCAGGGCAGGGAACGACTCCACCCCACCACCGGTAGATGATACTCGCGGAGGTTCGGTCACACCTTCTAGTGCACCCAGCAATGCGCCGCAGCAGCATACCGGCCTATCGACCAAGCAAAAGGTAGTCATGCTGGCAGGAGCGGCGGCGCTCTACTATATGTACAAGAAGCATAGGGATGCCCAGAATCAGACTGCCAATTTACAGTACTATCTATCGAAAAACGGTCGAGTTTATTACCGCGATGAACAGCATCGTGCTCACTGGGTGACACCACCGACACAAGGTATTCAGGTGCCTGAAAATGAAGCCCAGGACTATAAGGAATTCCAGGGCTACAATAATCAGAAGACTGGCCGTGATCTAGTCGGCTTAGGCAGCGATTAAGCAATGGCTCTGTATATCAGAATGCCAGTTAAAGGAGTATAAATATGCTAAGTCAGCTTTTTGAGCAGATTACAGGAGCGATTCTGCATCATAGCAACCAGCAGCAAGATACTGGTTTCGACCCATCCGGCCTGCTAAATCATGTGCAGGACATCTTCGGTCAGCATGCTGCTAATACTGGTCAGCAGTTTGCCCCTGGCAATTTGCGATCAAGCAGTCAAGATCAATATGGGGACGCTGCTGATCAGGGAGGCAGTGGCCGCTTCGGTAATGTCAGGCCGGCTAGCCAGGATCCGTATGGAGATCCGGCTGATCGGTAAGTGCATCGACCGAAAAACTGAATAAACGCGTAAGAAGACTTGCTTATTTATATAAGCGAGTCTTCTTACGCGTTTATTCATAATAGTCGTATCACAATCTTCTTCGAGCTATTGTAGAGGATATTTTGGTGTATATCGCTGCTAGGTTCGAATCCCTGCCTGACATCATTATCGAGATGAGCTCATCACATAGAGGAACTGTATGAGATAAATCGAAATAGACATTAGTGAACCTTATACTGTATGTGGAGAAAGAAAATGAGACTAGGCGGGCCAGTAATGGATTCAATGCATTCCGCAGAAGAGTGGATTGCCTGGCTGGAGCTTGAAGGTTACAGTGCCGCCTACTGCCCCGTAGGTCCAGAGGCGGATGATGCCGAAGTCCATTCGTATGTTTCCGCTGCAGCACACGCAGATATCTTGATCGCTGAGGTTGGCGCCTGGAGCAATCCGCTTTCGAGCGATCTCGAAATCAGCAAAAGTGCAATCGCGCACTGCCAGAAACACCTTGATCTTGCGGAAAGAGTTGGGGCACACTGCTGTGTCAACATTTCTGGATCCTGCAGCGATCAATGGGACGGCCCGCACAAAGATAACTTGACAACGGAGACTTTTGATCAGATAGTACAGATCACGCGCGAGATAATAGATGCTGTTAATCCCAAACGAACCTATTATACTCTGGAAACTATGCCCTGGAGCTACCCAGATTCCGTGGATAACTATGTGCGCCTCATTGCCGCCATCGACCGTCCCAGATTCGCAGTCCATCTCGACCCAGCCAACCTTATAAGTTCTCCGCAGATATACTATCGCAGCGCAGACCTCATCCACTATGCGTTCGAAAAACTGGGGCCGCTTATTCGTAGCTGCCATGCCAAGGATATCAAACTTGCGGGAAACATGACTGTTCATCTGGATGAGGTCGGGCCAGGTCTGGGGTCGATGGACTACTCCGTTTTCCTGAAGGAACTTAGCCGTTTGGATTCGGATACTCCACTCATGCTGGAGCATCTCTCCACCAAAGATGAGTACCGACAGGCAGCAGCCCATATTCGTGAAATCGCAGCAGCACATAGCATTGGCCTGTAAATGCGGTACAATTCGTCACCTACACATAAATTCATCGGGAGTAAGCAGCAGCATGGAACCGACCATTCAACTTTCACAAAGCCAGATCGATTTTTACCATCGTGAAGGATATCTCGCCCTCGAATCCATATCGACTCCAGACGAAATATTATGGATGCAGGGAATCTACGACGCGCTCTTTACTTCCCGAGCAGGACGCGAAGAGGGCAATCAGTTTGATCTTGGCGGCACGGATGAAGAAGGGAACGAGGCGGTACTGCCTCAAATTCTCAACCCGACGAAATATGCGCCCGAGTTGAAAGAGGGCTTGTTCCGATTGAATGCCGCTGTAATCGCAAAGCAGCTTCTCGGCGCCGAAGCGAAATGGGGCGGGGATCACGCCATCTTCAAGCCAGCGCGAATTGGAGCGGCCACACCCTGGCATCAGGATGAAGCCTACTGGAATCCTATGATGGAGTATAACAGTTTTAGCCTTTGGATGCCGCTGCAGCCCGCCACTCTCGAAAATGGATGCATGCAGTTTATCCCTGGCAGTCATCACCTCGAAGTACTACCGCATCACTGCATCAACAACGATCCACGTATACATGGCCTGGAAGTGGACGATGCGGATACGAGCGCTGCAGCAGCGTGCCCACTGCCTGCGGGAGGATGTACGATTCATCACAACCGAACGCTTCATTATGCTGGACCAAATCGTTCGGATATACCGCGCAGAGCGTTAATACTGGGATTCAGTACTCCCGCATATCCACGAATTGAACCTCGCTCATTTCCATGGAACGATATGAAACAGACTCCCCGTGAAGCACGCGCACGCGCCTCCTCCTCATAGATCTCATTTAACCATATTTACATATTTTTTTAATTCCATCCCATCGGATGGAATTTTAAGCATGCATGGATTCGTAATACCCCATAGGGGTATAATAGTAACGAGACGCAAAGGGAGAAACATGTGGATAACAGCAGCCGCAAACAACTTAAATCGCGAATGAACAGGATCGCTGGCCAGTTTTCAGGGGTACAGCGCATGATTGAAGAGGATCGTTACTGCGTCGATATTTTAAATCAAATATCCGCAATCCGGTCAGCATTGGATTCGCTGGGCATTCAACTGTTAAGCAATCATCTTGAATCTTGTGTACTCGGCCATGGCACAGATACGGAACACGAAAGCGCTAAGCCGATGACTCAGGATCAACTGGTAGATGAACTGCGCATCGTACTATCCCGATTTCTGAAATAGTGAAAGGTTATGGAAATGGTTAACACAAAATTGTATTCACCCGACATCGAGTGCGAAGCGTGCTCCCGGGCTATCTCAAAAGCGCTCGGAACCAATCCAGGTATCAGCGATATACGCATTGAAGTGAGTGAGAAAAAGATCACCTTAGAGCATAAGCCTGAAGTAACGCGAGCTGAAATCATTAAAGCGCTCGATAAAGCAGGTTTTTCCGTAAGCGAATAGCGAAATTGAAGGGCAATAAAATGGTATCAACTGATCAGGATACAACATCGAAATTAAGCACGGTTACTCTGCCGATAACAGGGATGTTCTGCGCTGCCTGCGCCGCCCGCATTGAAAAGAATCTGAAACGATCTGAAGGTGTCGCTGATGTGAATGTTAATTTCGCAACGAACAACGCAGCGATCACTTTCGATCCGCTGCGGACTGACCGTGAAAATCTCACCGCAGTTGTTCGAGATACCGGATACGATGTCCACGAAACATTGGTAGAAGAGTCCCCTGAAGAACGTATGGACTGGGAGCAGAAGGCACGGGAACTCGAAAAGCAAATTCTGAAACGAAAGCTTGTTTTCGGTTTGTTATTTGGGATCCCGGTTGCAGTGCTTGGAATGCTGCATAACGAATCCAATTGGAGCTCCTGGCTCCAGCTTCTTCTGACTACTCCCATTCTAATGTATTCTGGCAATAGCTTCTACTCAGGAGCCTGGAAATCACTCAAACATCGCAGCGCCGACATGAACACATTGGTAGCTCTTGGCACCGGTTCCGCATACCTCTACAGTACTATTGTCACCATATTTCCCTCTCTGTTTAAACAGCTAAACAGCCACACCATGCCTGTCTATTTTGAAGCTGCCGTTACGATCATTGTGCTTCTGCTTTCCGGCAGACTGCTGGAATCGCGTGCTCGTGCATCAACCGGCGATGCCATAAGAAGCCTGATGTCCCTGGCCCCAAAATTTGCCAGAGTGATAAAAGAGGGCGTCGAATTGGATTTCCCGGTGGAGAGAGTAGTTGTCGGTGATGTGCTGCTTGTGCGGCCTGGGGAGAAAATTCCCGTAGACGGCAGAGTGATATCGGGCGAGAGCGCCGTGGATGAGTCTATGTTAACCGGTGAAAGTATGCCGGCTGTAAAGAAGTCCGGAGATGAAGTGTTTGGCGCGACGCTGAATGGGACAGGAGCCTTTCAATTCACCGCTGCCAAGGTTGGCTCTCAGACAGCTTTGCAGCAGATTATCCGAGTAGTGCAGAGCGCCCAGGGCAGCAAAGCGCCTATACAGCGTATTGCAGATGTTGTGAGCGGAATATTCGTGCCGATTGTTCTCGTAATTGCGGTCATAACCTTCGCATCATGGATGACCTTATCACCATCTGGTATTCGAGTTCAGATGGCACTGACTGCATTTGTATCGGTGCTGATAATCGCTTGTCCCTGTGCACTTGGACTGGCCACTCCAACCGCAATCATAGTAGGTTCTGGTAAAGGAGCTGCCAGCGGCATTTTGATCAAAGGCGGCGAGAGTCTGGAAAAAGCGCTTAAGATTACCACCGTGATACTTGATAAGACTGGAACTATTACCCATGGAAAACCGGTTTTGACGGATATCATATCGCTGGGTTCATGGAATGATGATTCTCTGCTGCAAATTACCGCATCAGCCGAAAGAAATTCTGAACATCCACTCGCAGAAGCAATAGTCAATGCAGCTAAATCACGTGGAATAGCACTATCCGAATCCTCTTCATTCAAGTCTCAAACAGGCCTTGGAGTGGATACAGTGATCGATGCGAAGGCTGTGCTGGTAGGCAATGTGCGGTTTATGCAGGATAACCAGATCTCGATTGAACCTATTCAGACGTTTCTGAACCAGTTTAGCGAAGCGGGTAAAACTGCGATTGTAACCGCGGTAGATAGCGTTGCAGTAGGAGTGCTCGCAGCAGCAGATACGATCAAGGAACATTCTGCCGAGGCAGTGGAAGCTATGCGGCAAGAGGGACTCAAGGTCGTTATGCTGACAGGGGACAACCGGCTTACAGCAGCAGCCATTGCAAAAGAGATCGGCATTACAGACGTGCGTGCTGAAGTTCTTCCCGGCCAGAAGCTGGAAACGATTAAAAGTTTTCAAGCTGCGGGGGAAATCGTAGCAATGGTTGGGGATGGCATCAACGACTCTCCTGCGCTGGCACAGGCAGACATAGGAATTTCCATTGGCACCGGCACGGATATCGCAATGGAAGCTTCGGATATCACTTTGATAAGTGGTGATTTACGTGGAGTGGTCTCAGCAATAAAACTTTCTAAAGCCACGATGAGGACTATTAAGCAAAATCTTTTTTTCGCTTTCATCTATAACATTATTGGAATTCCTGTAGCAGCCGGCGTTCTCTATCCTGACTTTCATATCATGCTATCACCAATGATCGCAAGCGCTGCGATGGCGCTGTCGAGCGTTTCCGTTGTTACCAACAGCCTGCGATTAAGAAATGTAAAAATTGTTTGATCTTTGATAAACAGTTCACTTATATATAGTGATAACAACGGCATGCCGCAAAGTTTTTAAAATCAAAAATATTTAGAACACATAAAGAAACTTTGGTAGATATCAGCGAGCTAGGACTCACCCGATCGTAATAGAATTTGAATTCGTTATTCTCCGTCAAACAGCATAGAATCCCTTTGCTATATATCAGTCAGGCGTAATAGAATTTGAATTCGTTATTCTCCGTCAAACAGCATAGAATCCCTTTGCTAAATATCAGTCAGGAATTCAAATATTTTATCACTCAAACCGGGCAGTCCTTCATGGCCGAAATCGGGATAGAGGACAAGATCTTTCTTACTGGTAATTTTATTGTACGCCGCAAACTGGCTGGAAGGAGGGCAGATGGTGTCCATCATCCCGACTCCCATGAGAACGTCTGCTTTTATCCGGGATGCGAGATGCTGGTTATCGATATAGCCCAGCGTGGTGAAAATCTCTTTTTCCCGCTGATGCAGTGGATCGAACATACGAAAATAGGTACGCAGCTCATCATAGGCATGCGCCGCGAGATCCATCTCCCAAACCCGTTGATAGTCGCAGAGAAAAGGGAACTCAGGAGCGGCTTTTTTTATCCTTGGTTCGAGCGCAGCACAGGCCAATGTCAAGCCGCCGCCCTGCGAACCCCCTGCGGCAGCTAATCTATTTTCATCGACTTCCGGCATACTCATC